>NZ_JBNPVV010000003.1:0-476244 GCF_050434165.1 Microbacterium sp. ZKA21 | reverse complement strand
CCCGCCGCCGGGCCGGCCCCCCCACCACCTTCCCCCCCCCCAACCCCCCCCCCGCCCCCCCGGGGGGGGGGGGGCCCCCCCGGGGGGGGGGGGGGGGCCGCCGCCCCCCCCCCCCCCCCCCACGACCCGGCTCAGCGCCGAGAGGTCACGATCAGTGCCTTCTCGATCACCGAGCCATCGGCTCGGGTCACCGCGATCGTGTACTCCCCTGCCGCGAGGTTGCCGGGCACGGGGACCCGACGGCTGACGTCGCCGGCATCGTCCGCAGTGACCTTCTTGGCGCCGATCCGATCCGCGACGAGATCCACCGTCAGCCGCTCACCGGCGTCGAAGCCGGAGCCGGTGACGAGGAGCGATCCCCCCGCGGCGATCGAGGTCTGCCCCAGCTCGATGGTCGGCTGCGGTGCCGGCTCCGGCACGTCCCACATCGTCGGGATGAGTGGTGTCACGGTGATGCTCTCGATCGTCGCGGCTCCCCCTTCGGACCACGCAGTGATCTCGTCCGCACCCGCTGTCGGGAACACCTGGTCCGTCATGGTGAGCATTCCGTCGGCGGCGAAGAGTTCCACAGATGCCCGATCGAGATAGACCTCGAGCGTGATCATCCCGTCGTCGAGCGCGAGCGGGGCGTCGTCGATCGACGCGAACGCGGGGTGGAAATCGACGTTCCCGGAGTCGGTGCGATCGATGAAGACCCGTTCCGTCTCCGCGTCGTAGCCGATCTTCGTCCCGCTCTCGCCATCGGAGAACACGGTGATCCCCGCTCGCTCTGCATCGCCGAGACGCAGAGCGAGTTCGACCTTCGCAACATCCCCCGACAGGTCGAGGCCGGTGTCACCGTCCACCGTCACGTCGGAGCGCGTCCGTGCGGACGAGACATCCAGTTGCGCGTCGATCTGAGAGACGACCTCCTGCCGCAGACGCGGACCGTCCGACGTGTTCACCAGCACCACTTCGCGCGGCAGCGTGTTCGAACTGCGCCACGTCGATGTCGGGATCTCGCCCGCGTAGTCCCAGTTGTTCATCCAGCCCTGCATGATGCGCGAGTCCGCCGGCGTGCCGGAGTACGACACCGCCGCGTAGTAGTCGCGGCCCCAGTCGAGCCAGTCGTACCCCTCGGCTGCAGTGCTCTGCGCCGCATCCGAGAACATCACCTGATCGACCAGGATGTGCCCCCAGCCGAAACGGTTGTTGTCGACGATCCGGATGGACGCCTCCCGGCCGCTGAACTCGCGCACATCCCACGACACCCAGTCGAGATTCTCGCTGTTCGCCCCTGTGGCCGTGCGCACGACCTCGCCATCGACGATCAGGCTCACGCTCGTCTCATCGGAGCGGATCTGCGCCGGCTCGTCGCCGACGACGACGTGGTCGAGAGTGAGGTGGCCCCATCCGCCGGTGGCCTCATCGCGGATCCGCACCTGCGCGTCCTGGCCTTCGAACTCGGCGACGTCCCACGACGCCCACTGCAGCAGCCCGCTGTTCGCGCCGGTCGCGGTGCGCACGACCTTCCCGTCGACGACGAGTTCGAGCTGCAGACTCCCGTCCGCTCGCTGCCCGCCTCCGATCAGGAACGAGACGTGATCTCCGTCGAGCGCGAAGCTCGGCGACGTCATGGTGCCCGTGTTGCCATCGGCGTTCGGACCGCCTTCGATCGTGTTGATGCGCTCGGCGCCGAGGTAGTAGTCGCCCCCGCGGGTCGAGGGGTTCAGCGCCGGGTCGATCGCGAAGTCTCCGGTGAGCTCCCAGCCCGTGGTCTGCAGGTTCTCGTCGTCGGCGAGTTCGAAGTCGAACACGACCCGGCCCTCCGGCGGGACGTTCTCCAGTTGGGCCCCCGGCACGTGCGGATGCTCTCCCCCGCCGACGAGGAGGTTGACGTAGTCATCGTCGATCGTGAAAGCAGGGGACTCGAGTGAACCGACGGTGCCGTCGTGGCCGATGAAGCCGTTCACGAGCCCGTCGCCGAGATACCCCGCGACCGTCATCTGGCCGTCGAGCGTGCCCGCGGCCGGCGCAGAGCCCCACGGACCGTTCTGCGTGCTGTCCGGGTCGTTGGACACCGTCCAGCCCTCGTAGTCCCCGCCGTCGAATCCGGCGAAGAGTTCACCGTCGACGAGCTCGAGCGGCCCGTCGGTGGATTCCGACGTGAACGTCACACCGTCGAAATCACCGACGAAGTACTGCCCGCCGCTTCCTCCGTTCACGTGTCCGGGGTTGAGGTTCACGACCATCACCCACTTGGTGTTCCCCGGATCCCCGTCGACGGGGAGCTCGAACAGATCGGGGCATTCCCAGATGCCGCTGGTCGCATTCGCCGGGCCGAAGTCCGACAGATGCTCCCATGACTTCAGATCCGCGCTCTTGTAGAGCACGACCTTGTGATCGGTCGCCTCGACCGCGGCCATGACCCAGTACGCGCCCGCGGGACCGTCGTACCAGAACACCTTCGGATCGCGGAAGTTCGCAGAGTTCCGGTTGAGAACGGGGTTGCCCTCGTACTTCGTCCATGTCTGCCCCTCGTCCAGGCTGTACGCGAGCGACTGCGCCTGGATGCCGGCGAGCTGCGGATGCTGCGGCGTGTACGCGGACGTGTAGACGGCGACGAGCGGGCTGGATCCCTCCGGCCCGAAGCCGGCGGAGTTGTTCTCGTCGACGACGATCGACCCCGAGAAGATGTCCTCGATCGACGCGCCGTTCTCATCGAAGGTCTGCGGGATCGCCAGCGGCTGCTCCTCCCAGTGCAGCAGATCCGGAGAGGTGGCGTGTCCCCAGCTCATGTTGCCCCAGGTCGTCCCCTTCGGGTTGTGCTGGAAGAACAGATGATAGGTCCCGTCGACGAAGACCATGCCGTTGGGGTCGTTCATCCAGTTCTTCTCCGGCGTGAAGTGCACCAGCGGGCGGTACTGCTCGTCCTCGGGCGGCGCATCCGCGGCCAGTGCGGGTGCGGTGATACCGCCGAGCACCGTCGCCGCAGCGATCGTCAGCGCACCCGTCGTGCGGATCCAGCGGTGGATCGACCTCCGGCGGTGCGGGCGGTCGGATGAGTACGTCATCTGCTCTCCTTCGTGCAGCGCGAAATGTTCTGACATCGATGTCAGAACATCGGAGCCGACCATAGACGCTGTCCGCCGGACAACGCAACCGACCTTCTGGCTCAGCGCGGCAGGAGCTCGCCGCTGCCGCGGGCGATGAGCGTTGTCGGCACGACGATCCGTCGAGCTTCGCCGCCGGCCCCGTCCAGAAGGGCGAAAACGCGCTCCGCCGCTGCCCGACCGATCTCCTGGGGGTCCTGCGCGACCACGGAGACGCCCGGATCCATGAGGTCCGCGAGCGGAAGATCATCGAATCCGACCAGGGCCGTCGTGCGCTCGAGACCGAGTTCGCGCAGTGCGTGCAGCACGCCGAGGGTGATCAGGTTCTGCGCGCTGAAGATCGCGGTCGGCGGTTCGTCCGAGGCCATCAGTCGATGGACGGCATCGCGCGCCTGGTGCGCATCGTGCAGCTCGGTCACGACGCTCGCGTCGCCGGTGGGGATACCGGCGGCACCGAGGGCATCGAAGAAGCCCTGGTGGCGCTGCGCGGCAGTGATGAGGTCCATCCGGTCCACGAGCAGTGCGATCCGCCGGTGGCCATGGTCGATCAGATGCTCGGTAGCACGCCTGGCGCCCTCACGATTGTCGCTGGCGACCGTGTCGAGTCCGCCCATGAGCGGCTCGCGGTCGACGTAGACGACCGGGACGCCGCGATCGCGGATCTGCTCGAGGTAGTCGGGCGTCGCCCTGGCGGCGGTGAGGATGAGCGCGTCCACTCGGCGCTGGAGGAAGTTGCGCACCGCATCGCCCTCACGACTCGGATCGTCATCGAGGCTGGACGCGAACACCGACACGCCTCGGGCCGAGGCCGCGTCTTCGACGGCGCGATGGATCGCTCCGGAGAACGGGTTGTCCACGCTGCCCACGAGCAGCCCGAGGGTCCGGGTGCGGCCGTCCGCTCGCCGAAGGCTCCCGGCCTGCAGATCGGGCTGGTAGTCCAGCGCACGCACGGCATCCCACACCTTCGCGGCGGTGGCCTCGGCGACATTCGGCTCGCCATTGATCACGCGGGAGACGGTCTTGATGCCGACGCCGGCGAGCGAGGCGACATGCTTCATGGTGGCGCGCGGCCGTACGGGCTGACGATCCTCCATCGGTGGCTTCGTTGTCACAGCTGATCACCCATTCCGCTCGATGCCTTGACTGTAGCTCAGAACTGGACTACAACTGGCTCATGACATCGTTGTCAACGAGGCGACGACAGCCGAGAGGAATTCAAAGATGAAGCTCACCACCCGAACCAGCCGCACGCTGATGGCGACCTTTGCCGCCTCCGCCGGACTCGCGATCGCGCTCACCGGATGCTCGTCGAGCACGACGCCTGGTGGCGACACCGCCGACGACGCGATCGGCGTCTCCCTGATCGTGAAGACCAACTCCAATCCGTTCTTCGTCGCGATGCAGGAGGGCGCCAAGGCCGCGGCCGAGGAGGACGGCGTGACTCTGACGCTGGCCGCCGGCAAGGAGGACGGCGATGAGGACACGCAGATCCAGGCGATCGAGGCCGCGATCTCCAAGGGCGACAAGGGCATCCTGATCACTCCGAACGGCCCGGCTGTGCTCGACGCGATCGAGAAGGCCCGCGATGCCGGCATCTACGTCATCGCACTGGACACCGTGCCGGACCCCGCGGACGCCGTGGACATCACGTTCGCGACGGACAACTACCTCGCCGGCGAGTACATCGGCGAGTGGACGGCCGCGAAGCTCGACGGAGCGGATGCCGTCATCGGGCTCATCGACCTCTTCGACGACAAGGCGGTGAGCGTCGACTACAACCGCGACCAGGGCTTCCTCGCCGGCATGGGCATCGATCTCGCCGACGAGCAGGTCAACGGCGATGAGGAGTCCACCGGCTCGTACTCGGGCGGCAGTTACGAGATCGTCGGCAACGAGGCATCCCAGGGTGCCGAGGACGGCGGCCGCACCGCGATGGAGAACCTGCTCGCCAAGAACCCGGACATCAACGTCGTCTACACGATCAACGAGCCGGCAGCGTACGGCGCCTACCAGGCGCTGGAGGCCGCGGGCAAGAGCGACGACGACGTCCTGATCGTCTCGATCGACGGCGGCTGCGCCGGCGTCGGCCAGGTCGAAGAAGGCATCATCGACGCCACCAGCCAGCAGTATCCCGTGAAGATGGCCGAGCTCGGCGTGCAGGCGATCGCGGAACTGGTGAACGACGGCACGAAGCCTGAGACGACGGACGGCCTGGACTTCTTCAACACCGGCGTCGCGCTCGTCACCGACCAGCCCGTCGACGGCGTCGAGTCCATCGACACCGCCGAAGCAGCCGACCTGTGCTGGGGCGGCGAGTAAGCAACGCTCCGGATGCCGCAGCGAGCACCGATCGCTGCTGCGGCATCCGCCCGACGTGAGGAAGTGACATCATGACCCAAGAAGCTCCCACCTCTACCCTGGATCTCGCCGCCGAGTTCCTCGACCGGCGCACACCGGTCGATCGCGTCCGCGGCATCCTGCACCGCTACCCCGCGATCAGCCCGGCGGTGGTCCTCGTGATCGCCGTCATCGTGTTCGGCACGATCAACCCGCGTTTCTTCGCCGC
Source organism: Microbacterium sp. ZKA21 (assembly GCF_050434165.1). NCBI lineage: Bacteria > Bacillati > Actinomycetota > Actinomycetes > Micrococcales > Microbacteriaceae > Microbacterium > Microbacterium sp. ZKA21. The sequence goes on along the minus strand of NZ_JBNPVV010000003.1, from coordinate 470,586 downwards.
GGCCAACCTGTCGCTGGTCCTCGATCAGGTCTCCGTGGTCGGCACAGTCGCCATCGCTCAGACGCTGATCATCCTCACCGCCGGAATCGACCTGTCGGTCGGCGCGCTGATGATCGGCACCTCGATGGTCATGGCGCAGACGGCGGCGAACAACGGCCTGCCCGCGCCGCTCGCACTGCTGATCGGCCTCGTCGCCGCGCTCGCAGCCGGTGCGCTGAATGGACTGCTGGTCACCCGCGTGAAGCTGCCACCGTTCATCGCGACGCTCGGAACGTTCAACATCTTCATCGCCCTGACCCTGCTCTACAGCGGCGGCCAGACGGTGCGCAAGGCCGACATGCCCGAGCTGCTCACGTGGACGGCCACGGCGCTGCCGATCGGCGACGTCCGGCTCACGGTCGGCGTCGTGATCATGCTCGTGCTGTACGCACTGGTGGCGTACATCCTCGGACGCACCGCGTGGGGACGCCACGTCTACGCCGTCGGCGATGACGAGGATGCAGCCCGACTCGCTGGTATCTCGACGAAGAAGGTGCTGCTGAGCGTGTACATCGCCGCGGGCGCCATCCTCGCGGTGGCGGCCTGGATCCAGATCGGACGCTCCGGGGCGGCGAGCCCCAACGCAGGTGCCGACCTGAACCTCGATTCCATCACCGCCGTCGTCATCGGAGGCACATCCCTCTTCGGTGGCCGCGGTCTCATCTGGGGCACGCTGCTGGGCGCGATCATCGTCGGCGTCTTCCGCAACGGCCTGTTCCTCGCCGGGGTCGACGGGCTGTATCAGACGCTCGCCATCGGCATCCTCGTCATCGTCGCGGTCGCCATCGACCAGTGGATCAGGAAGGTACGCAAATGACCGAGACAGTTCAGGCCCCCTATCAGGCCCCCGTGCCGAGCGGAGCACCCGTACTCGAGGCGAAGCGGCTCGTGAAGACGTTCGGCCGCGTGGTCGGTCTCGACGGCGTCAGCCTGCAGCTCTACGCGGGCGAGGTCCTCGCCGTCATCGGCGACAACGGTGCCGGCAAGTCCACGCTCATCAAGTGCCTCACCGGTGCCTACATCCCCGACGAGGGAAAGCTGTTCCTCGACGGGCAGGAGGTGCACTTCAAGCGCCCGCAGGACGCCCGCAACGCCGGCATCGAGACCGTGTACCAGAATCTCGCCGTCTCGCCGGCGCTCGACGTCGCCTCGAACCTCTATCTGGGTCGGGAGCGCCGCAAGAGCGGCATCCTCGGGTCGGTGTTCCGCGCGCTCGATACCGCCGGGATGCGCAAGGATGCTCGTGAGCAGGTGCTGAAGCTCGGCATCTCCACCCTGCAGGACGTCACGGTCTCGGTCGAGAACCTCTCCGGCGGACAGCGTCAGGCCGTTGCCGTGGCACGTGCGGCGGCGTTCGGCTCGAAGGTCGTCGTCCTCGACGAGCCGACCGCCGCGCTCGGCGTGCGCGAGTCGAACCAGGTTCTCGAGCTCATCGAGAACCTGCGGGGAAACGGGATTCCCGTCATCCTCATCTCGCACAACATGCCGCATGTGTTCCAGGTGGCCGACCGCATCCACGTGCAGCGGCTGGGCAAGCGGGCGGCGACCATCACACCGCAGTCGCACACCATGACAGACGCCGTGGCGATCATGACCGGAGCGGCGCAGGCATGAGCGAACCGGTGGCGCTCTACGCCGAGTTCACCGCGATCCCGGGCGCTGCAGCCGAGGTCGAGGCGCTGATCCGCGACTACGCGCAGGTCGTTCGCGCGGAACCGGGCAACATCGCGTTCGAGGTGTACCGGCGGCTGGAGTCACCGGAGGGATTCGTGGTCTTCGAGACGTACCGTGATCGCGACGGATTCGCCGCGCACCTCGAAGCGGAGCCGGGGAGGGTCTTCAACGCGAAGCTCACCCCGCTGATCGTCGAGCCGCACAGCGCGTTGTCCTTCCTCACGCCGGTCGGAGCACCGTGACGCGCGCAGAGGTGCTCGTCGTCGGTGAGGCTCTCGTCGACGTCGTCCATCGGGCGGACGGACAGGTCGACGAGACCCCCGGCGGCAGCCCTGCCAATGTCGCTCTGGCGCTGGGTCGTCTCGGTATCGAGCCGCGCCTGTTGACGCAGCTCGGCGACGATGCGCGCGGCGATCGGATCCGGCACTGGCTGGAGGAGTCCGGTGTCGAGGTGATGGCCGCACCCGCGGTACGCACGGCGACCGCCACCGCGCACCTCGACGCGAACGGTTCGGCCCGGTACGCCTTCGATATCGGCTGGGACCTGGATGCGGTTGCTGTGGGCGACCGTTACGCGCCACCCGCACTGGCGCACGCGGGGTCGATCGCGACCTTCCTCGAACCCGGCGCGGCGAAGGTGCGGCAACTGCTCACCGATCTCCGCGAGACATCACTCATCACCTACGATCCGAACATCCGCCCTTCGCTGCTGGGCGCGCGCTCCGGCGCTCGCCGACAGGCCGAGACCTTCATCGCACTCAGCGACCTCGTCAAGGCGAGCGACGAGGACCTCGCCTGGCTCTACCCCGGCCTCGGCCCACTCGATGCGGCGCGCTCCTGGGTGGCCGCCGGTGCCGCCGTGGTCGTGGTGACCCTGGGACAGCACGGAGCCGTCACCGTCACGTCCGATCGAGAGACGCGGATCGCCGGGCATCCTGCCGAGGTCGTCGACACCGTCGGTGCCGGCGACACCTTCATGGCCGCTCTGATCGCCGGTCTCGTCGATCTCGGATACCGGGGGTCGGAGGCGCGCGAGCGGCTCCGGCGCATCGATGCGGACACCCTGCGCAGCCTGTTGACGCTCAGCGCCCACGCGGCCGCGATCACCGTGTCCCGTCCCGGCGCCGATCCTCCACGCCGGGACGAGCTCCCGGGGCCGCCGTCGTCTTCCGTTTCGGGGGCCGACACGCCAGATGTCGGACCGAATCCGCCGAAACGTCCGACGGGTGGCGTGTCGGCCCCCGTGCAGGCCGCGGCCGGCGAGGCTCAGGCCGACGCGGAGAGCCGCTCCCTGACGTCCTCGCGGTCCGTCACCGCGAGCGCATCCTGACGCGCCTGCGCGAGGACGTCGTCGATGCGCACCCGCTGCCCGGTCTCCGCTGACTGCACGGCCGCCTCGACCATCGCGAGGCTGCGCAGATTGTCACGTGCTGCGTTCTCCGGCGCGGTGCCCGAGCGCAGCGCCGCGACGAACAACGCCAGAGAACCGGCCAGCTCCTGCGCGGAGGGTTCGACGGCCGCGACCACGGGTTCGCCGGCATCCGGTCGGTGCACCACCGGCGCCGCCTGTCCGTCCCACTCGGCCGAACCGTCCGCGGCGCTCACGCGCCACGACCCGTTCCACGAGGTCTCGAGTCCCGGGGCGCACCAGCTGCCGCTGTAGACGTAGCGGGCACCGCCGTCGAACTCGAACACGGCGACGGCGTTCGCCGCGCCGTCGTACCAGCTCCACTCCGGGTTGTACTCCTCGCAGTACACCGACACCGGCTCGGCACCGACGAGGTACCTGGCGGCGTCGAAGGCGTGGATCGCCATGTCGACGAGCAGGACGTGCGGCATCTCCTCACGGAACCCGCCGAAGTGCGGGGCCTTGAAGAAGTCGCACCTCACGGTGCCGATCGTCCCGAGGGCCGCTACCTCACGCCGGAACGCCCGCAGCTCGGGGAAGAAGCGCCGCGACTGGCTGATCATCAGCAGCTCCCCTGCCGCCTCCGCGATCGCCGCCTGCACGATCGCCGTGGCCACCGTCGGCGCCGCCGGCTTCTCGCACAGCACGGGGAGCCCGGCCTCCAGCGCCTCGCGGTTCACGACGAGGTGCGCTTCGGGAACCGTGACGTTGACCACGGCATCCGCGGAGGTGATCCTGGCGACCTCCGCCGTGCTGCGGCCGATCTCCACACCCTCGAGCCCGGCATCCGCGAGAGCGGCGCGCGCGGTATCGAGGTCGAGGTCGACGAGACCGACCAGCTCGACGCCGGGATCCGCGGTGATCGTGCGCAGCCAGGCGCGCCCCATGCCGCCGGCGCCGACCTGCACGAGCCGCAGCGGCCGATCCGCGCCGACGGTACGGAACTGCGTCATCGCTCCATCGCTCCCTGGTAGCCCTGGCCGTTGTAGAAGTCCTCGCGCTCGTAGCGCAGCAGCACCGGGCTGGTGCGCTCCGGGCGCAGAGTCTTCGCCCATTCGACGGCGTTCGAGATGATCGTGCGCACCTCGGCCTGGTGGTAGACCGGGTAGTCCTGGTCACCGGGGCTGAAGTAGAAGATCTTCCCGAAGCCGCGGCGGTACGTCATGCCGCTGCGGAAGACCTCTCCGCCGGAGAACGTCGACAGGAACACCAGCTCGTCGGGGGCCGGCACGTCGAAGAACTCGCCGTACATCTCCTGCGCGGGGATGATGAACGGATGCGGGATGCCCTGCGCGATCGGATGCGTCGGGTCCACGGTCCACACGATCTCGCGGTCATCCTTCGAGCGCCAGCGCAGCGTGCAGGAGGTGCCCATCAGCTTGCCGAAGATCTTCGACCAGTGGCCGGAGTGCAGCACGAGCAGCCCCATGCCGGCGAGAACGTGCCGGTGCACGCGCTCCACGATCTCGTCCGCGACCTCGCCGTGGGCGGCGTGCCCCCACCAGACGAGCACGTCGGTGTCCGCCAGCAGTTGCTCGGTCAGGCCGTGCTCCGGGTCGTCGAGCGTGACGGTGGTGACGACCGCTCGCCCGCCGAGGTTCTCCTCGATGCCCTCCTTGATCGTGGTGTGCATGCCGTGCGGATAGATGTCGCGCACCTTCTGCTCGACCTGCTCGTGGCGGTTCTCGCCCCAGACGACGACGCGGATGGGGTGTTCGGGGGTGGTCATTCTCTCTGCTCCTTGATTCTTCGGTCTGATTACTTGACGGCGCCGCCGGTGGCGCCGGCCGCGATGTAGCGCTGGGCGAGCACCAGCAGCAGGATCGCCGGGATGGACGACAGCACGGCCGTGGCCATGACGGCGCTCCAGTTGGCGACCTGAGTTCCCAGGTACTGGTAGATGCCGAGCGTCACGGGGGTGATGTCCTCGGTGGTCGTGAGCGTCAGCGCGAACAGGAAGTCGCTCCACGAGAACAGGAAGGCGAACAGCCCTGCGGTGATCAGCGAGTTCTTCGCCACCGGCAGCACGATCGACCAGAAGGCGCGGAAGTGCCCGGCCCCGTCGACGCGCGCCGCTTCGATGATGGACGGCGGCACGCTCATCATGAAGGCGCGCAGGATCATGGTGGAGAACGGGATCGCCGAGGTCGCGTCCGCGAGGACCAAACCGGGAATCGAGTTCAGGAGCCCGATGTCGTTGTACGCGGCGTACAGCGCGTTCGCGATCACGATGCCGGGGATCATCTGCGCGATCAGCACCGCGAGCAGCGCCACGTTGATCCAGCGGTACCGGAACTGCGCGAGCGCATACGCGGCTGGTGCCGCGATGGCGAGGCTGAGGATCACCGTGCCGACCGAGATGATGAGGCTCGTGACGAGATTCGCCCCCTGGTCGGCGATCGCCTTCTCGTATCCGGCGAAGCTCGGGTTCACCGGGAACAGCGTCGCCGTCAGCGTGTTGCCCGACGGCTGCAGCGAGGCGTTGATCATCCAGTACACCGGGAACAGCATGATGATGAGGAAGACGATCCCCAGAACCGTGTACCCGATGCTCCGCCCTGACCGGCGCTGCGCGCGGCGTGCGGCCGCGGAGTCGCCGGTGACGATGGCCATGGTTGTCATGTTCGTTCCGTTCTACTCGTCGACGGCCTTGCGGTTTCCGCGCAGATAGACGAACGCGAAGACCAGCGAGATCAGGATCAGGATGTTGCTGAAGGCCGCACCGACGCCGAACTCGAAGTCGATGAACGACGTCTGGTACGAACGGATCGCGATGGTCTGCGTCGCGTTCGCAGGTCCCCCGTTGGTGAGGCCGAGGATGATGTCGATGACCTTCAGCGTGTAGACGACACCGAGCACGAGCACGACGTTGATGACCGGTCGCAGGTTCGGCAGTGTGATGTGCCAGAACGCCTTCCACCCGGTGGCCCCATCGAGCGATGCGGCCTCGTAGAGCTCCTCAGGGATGTCCTGGAGCCCGCCGTACAGGATGGTGACGTTGAACGGGATGCCGATCCAGATGTTCACCAGGATCACACTGAGCAGGGCTACATCCGGGCTGGTCAGCCAGGGGACGGCCCCGATGCCGAGGCTGCCGAGGAACGCGTTCAGGATGCCGCTGTCCTGATCCATGATGGACCGCCACGTCGCGCTGGCGACGATCAGCGGAAGCAGCCAGGGCAGCAGCAGCATGGCCCGCAGGAATCCGCTGAGCGGGAAGCGGTGATGGAAGAACACCGCCAGTGCGAGGCCGATCATGAACTGACCGGCGATCGACCCGATCGTGAAGAGCGCGGTGTTCGTCATGGCCGGCCAGAACAGGTTGCTGCTGACCACCGTGAGGTAGTTCTGCAGGCCGACCCAGGGCGCTTCTCCGGTGAAGAAGGTCTTGGTCGTGTAGTCCTGGAAGCTCATCGTGAGGTTCTTGACCACCGGGTAGCCGAAGAACAGCACGATGTAGAGCGCGGCCGGCGCGACGAAGAGCGCCTTGACGATCGTGTCCCGTCGGAATCGGCGCCGTGGGCGCGTGGCAGACGGCGGCGCCGTGACGGCCGGCGCGGACGTGGTCGCAGTCGTTGTCATCTCGATCTCCCTTCCGGATGCCCCGCGGCGCGCCGGGGCGCGACCGCGGGGCGTCGGATGCGGGCTCAGCCCTGGGCGGCCTGCTCGAATGCGACGTCGGGAGTCGCCTTGCCGGTGAGCGCGAGCTGAATGGCGTTGTAGATCACGGTCGCCTGCGTCGGCCATTCCTCGCCGAGCTTTCCGGTGCGGGAACGGGCATTGACGACCTGCTCCGCGAAGGCGGCCATGTCAGGCACCTTCTCGGTGAACTCCGGGATGACGTCGGTGCGCGTCGGGACCGTGAAGCGCGTCTCGGCCGCCTGCAGCGCGATGTCGTCGCTGCCCATGCACTCGACGAACTTCGCGGCGTTGGCCTGCTTCTCGGCGTCGCCGGTCTGCGGAACCGTCCACACCTCGCCCCCGAGCGGGGCGACCGGCGTCTGGCCGGCCTCGTTCACCGGCAGCTGCACACTCGCCCAGTTCACGTCCGTCTCGTTCAGAGCCGGGATGTTCCACGGACCGTTGACCATCATGGCGGCCTTGCCTGCGGCGAACTGGTCCTTCACGTCGCCCTGGCTCCAGTTGATGACGCTCTGGGATGCCGAGCCGGAGTCGACCAGGTCCACCCAGAGCTGCAGCGCCTCGGCGTTCTCGGGCGTCTGGAGGTCGGTCTCGTCTCCGCCGTTGGTCCACATGAACGGCAGGAACTGCCACGAGCCCTCGTACGTCGCGATGGCGGAGAACGCCATGCCGTACTGGTCGCCGACGGTCAGCTTCGCCGCGGCATCCTTCAGCTCGGCCCATGTGGTGGGCGGGGCGATGCCGGCGGCTTCGAGGATGTCGACGTTGTAGAACAGGCCGAGGGTGTTGACGGCCGGAGCCAGCCCGTAGACCTCGCCCTCGTAGGTGGCCGCTTCGATGATCCCGTCGATGTAGCCGGACGTGTCGACGTCGAAGTCGCTCAGCGGCGCCAGCGCGCCGCTCGCCGCGATCTCCTGCACGTCCGGGTTGTCGAGCATGAGCACATCGGGCAGCGTCTTCGAGGACGCGCGCTGGAGCACCTTCTGGATGAGGTCCTTGCCGGGCACCGACTCCCTCTCGATCGTCAGATCGAGCTCGGCAGCGCACTGGTCGAGCAGATCCTGGACGAGCCCCTTGTCCGGCTCGTTGTTGTAGTAGTCGAGGATCGTGATCGTCGACGGGTCGCCGTCGGAGGCGCCTCCACCTCCGGAGCTGCACCCGGCGAGTGCGAGCGGAACGATCGTGAGGGCCGCGGCGGCCGTGAACAGGGTGCGTCGAGTGCGCATCGGTGACTCCTTTGTGTGAGATGCGGGTACAGCGAAACGGTGCCGGACGGGCTCGGTGCGCCCTCGTCGCGGCGATCGTTAAAGCGTTTAAACTCTCGGTGGGAACGAGTATGGATCGATAAGTTGTGGTTGTCAACAAGTGGAATCGAACGGGAGCGCAATGGTCACCATGAATGACGTCGCGAAGCGCGCGAACGTCTCGATCGCGACGGTCTCGTTCGTCCTCAGCGGGGCCAAGCCGATATCGGCAGGGACGCGCGAGCGCGTCGAGACCGCGATGCGCGACCTCGGATATCGGCGCAACCCCGTGGGTGCGGCGCTGGCTCGGGGCCGCACGAACATCATCGCTCTGCTCTACCCGGCGCTGCAGCGACCGGCCACCGGCTCCGTGATGGGCTTCTTCACGAGTGCGGCCGCCCGCGCGCAGGAGCGCGGGCTGAACCTCGTGATGTGGCCGATCAGCAACGACGCGAACGAGGCCGCCGCCCTCGCGAACACCGGCCTCGTCGACGGCGTTCTCCTCATGGAGGTGCAGATGGAGGACGCGCGGGTCCAGGCGCTCCTCCCGGGCAGCACGCCCTTCGTCCTCATCGGCCGCACCCGCGACCCCGCCGGCCTCACCTTCGTGGACGTCGACTTCGAGACGTCCATGTCCGAGGCCGTGGCGGCTCTCGACGAGCTCGGACACCGCCGGATCGCGTTCATCACCGGGAACTGGGGAGACCTGCATCTCGAGGGCCACGGCGCCGCGGAGCGCTCGCGCGCCTGCTTCCGCAGGGAGATGTCTCAGCGCGGCGACTCCGATCCGCTGATCGTGCCGTGCCCCGAGAACTCACTGGACGGACGCCGGCTCGGCCGGACACTGGCGACCGAGCATCCGGAGCTCACCGCCCTCGTGCTGATGAACGAGCACGCCGCGCCCGGCATCGTGATGGGCCTGCGGGATGCCGGCAGCCGCGTGCCCGACGACATCTCGATCATCTCGATCGGCTCCTCCGCCAACATGGCGGGGATGGCCGATCCGCCGCTGAACTACATGCGGACCCCTGGAGAGGAGCTCGGGCGGCTCGGCGTCGATGCGATCATCGAACGGATCGCCAACGCCGACGCCGAGCCCCCAGCCGTGCTCCTGGCGTGCGAGATGCAGCCCGGCGAGTCGCTCGCACCGGCGCGAGCGACTCGCTGAGCCTCAGAACTCGGCGAGCGCGACCGGAGACGGTCGCTCGCACGTGCTCTCGACGACGACCGTCCCGCCCTCATCAGCCGCGCGCAGCACCGACAGCATGATGTCGAGCGCGTGGTATCCGACGGCCCCGGACGCACGAGCTGCTTCCGCACCGGAGACCGCGCGGTCATGGATGCCGATGCCCCGCCCTGCCCCGACGTATCCCGCCGAGACCGGAAGGGTCTCCCAGGCGTCGCCGCCGAGCGTGCGCAGCTGGACGTCGCCGTCGAAGTTGTTCGGGTCCGGGACGACCAGCGACCCCGTCTCGCCGTGCACCTCGATGCTGGACGCCTTCGTGGCGACCGTGTCGAACGACATCACGACCGTCGACAGCGCCCCCGACTCATGCGTGAGAACCGCGGTGATGTGAGTGAGCACCTCCACGGGGATGCGCTCGCCGGCCCGCTCGCCCGAACCGATGACGCGCTCGCTGCGCGTACGACTGCCCGCTCCGACGACGCGTGCGACCGGTCCCAGCAGTTGGATCAGCGCCGAGACGTAGTACGGCCCCATGTCCAGCAGCGGCCCACCGCCGGGGAGGTAGTAGAAGTCCGGGTTCGGATGCCACCGCTCATGCCCCGCGGTCATCATGGTCGCCGTCGCGGAGATCGGTCGTCCGATCAGCCCGTCGTCCACGGCCTTCCGCGCAGTCTGGATGCCGGTGCCGAGCACCGTGTCCGGAGCGCAGCCGACCCAGACGCCGGCACGGGCGGCCGCGTCGAGCACAGCGGCAGCGGATTCGGCATCCGACGTCAGCGGCTTCTCGGTGTAGACCTCCTTGCCTGCGGCGATGATCCGCTGGGCGACCTCGGCGTGGGCGGCCGGGATCGTCAGGTTCACGACCAGCTGGATCGACGGCTCCGCGAGGAGCTCATCGATGCTCAGCGCCTGCACGCCCGGCACCCGGGCGGCAACCTCGGCCGCACGCTCGGGCACGAGATCGGCGACGGCGACGAGTTCGACGCTGCCGAGCCGGGAGAACGTGTCGAGATACTGGGCGGCGATGTTGCCGCATCCGATGATCCCGACTTTCAGCGTGCTCAACGGCTGGCCCACAGCATCCCCCGCTCGATGATGGTGCGCACGTTCGGGTCCTCGAGGATGTCGACCGAGTGCCCGGGGGTCGCGACGAAGATCCGCCCCTTGCCCCACAGCCTCGTCCACACCGCCGGTGAGACGATCGGCCGATGCCACGGGTGGTACGGCTGCACCGGATGCGTCGTCGTCGCGAGCACGTCGTTGAGGTCGTCGTGCAGCACCCAGTACTGCTCGGTCTCGAGCTCGAAGTCGTCGATGCCCGCCATGATCTCGTGCGAGCGGCCGAGGTCGGTCAGCTCGACCGTGTAGCTCAGGTAGTTGTCTCGCTCGCCACCCGGTCGCTCCTCAGGATGGCGCCCCGGGTGCGTGGCGAACTGCCCTCCGATGAGCTGCAGGTAGTCGGAGTTGTTGCGGTACGAGTCGGCGATGCCGCCGTGCCATCCGGCCATGCCGGCGCCGGCTTCGATCGCCGCACGCAAGCCCTTCAGCTGGTCCTGCTCGATCGTGCTCATCGTGTTGCTCTGCACGATGAGGTCGACGCCCGCCATCGTCTCGGCGTCCGCGTAGACCGCGGGCCCCTCCTCGATCCTGACGTCGTACCCCTGATCGCGCAGGAACGGCACGAACAGATCCGTCGCCTCGACAGGATGATGCCCGTCCCATCCACCGCGCACGATGAGGGCTGAACGCGTAGTGCTCACCAGGTCTCCTTTTCCGATCGACGCTGATCTGGACATCGCGTCGTCCTCGATATATGTTGCCAGAAACAACTTTTGAAATGAAACCGTCGAAGGAGACAGACGTCGATGCGTGTTGCGATGATCGGCCACGGATTCATGGGTGCCGCCCATTCTCAGGGCTGGCGGACCGCCCCGCGGTTCTTCGATCTGCCGGTCCGACCCGAGATGCATCTGCTCGTCGGACGGGATGCGCAGAAGACCGCAGCCGCCGCCGAGCAGTGGGGATGGGCTGAGACGGCGACCGACTGGCGCACCGCCGTCGAGCGGGATGACGTCGATGTCGTCGACATCGTCACCCCCGGCGACACGCACGCCGAGATCGCCCTGGCAGCGCTGCGCGCCGGAAAGCACGTGATCTGCGAGAAGCCGCTCGCGAACAGCGTGGCCGAGGCCGAGGAGATGACCCGCGCCGCCGAGGACGCGGCCGGCCGCGGCATCCGCTCCATGGTGGGCTTCACGTATCGCCGCGTCCCGGCGGCCGTGTTCGCACGGCAGCTCGTGGCCGACGGTCGACTCGGCGAGATCCGCCAGATCCGCGCCGAGTACCTGCAGGACTGGCTGACGGATGCCGAGGCGCCACTGACCTGGCGGTTGCAGAAGGACAGGGCGGGATCGGGGTCGCTCGGCGACATCGGCGCCCACGCGATCGACATGGTCGAGTACGTATCAGGCATCCCGCTGTCGAGCGTGTCGGGAATCCTCGAGACGATCGTCGACGAACGCCCGCTGCTCGGCGAGGGCGTCGGACTCTCCGGAACTGCTTCGACGGAGCGCGGGCCGGTCACTGTGGACGACGTCGCCCTGTTCCACGGCCGGTTCGCCAATGGAGCCCTCGGCTCCTTCGAGGCGACGCGCTTCCGCACCGGTCGCAAGAACGCCTTCCGCTTCGAGATCTCAGGGTCCCTGGGGGCGCTGTCGTTCGACATGGAGCGACTGAACGAGCTCGAGTTCTACGACGCGACGAACCCCGACCTCGAGCAGGGTTTCCGTCGCATCCTCGTCACCGAGGCCGGCCATCCCTACACCGGCTCGTGGTGGCCCACAGGGCACATGCTCGGGTACGAGCACGGGTTCTCGCACCAGGTCGTGGACTTCGTGCAGGCGGTCGCCGACGGGACGCAGCCTCGGCCGTCGTTCGCGGATGCGCTGCATGTGCAGCGGGTGCTGGATGCCGTGGAGCGCAGTTCTGCGGCCGGGAGCGCCTGGACGCCGATCGGCGACTGAGGCGCCCTGCCGGTGCCGCCTGCTTCGAATCGCTCGAATGACCCCGAATCACCCCGTTGAAGGGTCATACGCGCGATTCGAACGAGCCTGACTCGCCCTGCGAGCGCCGGTTCTATGCGCCGGCGCGTTGATTACCGCAGGACGAACGCCGCTGCACCGATGAGCGGGCCCTCGTCGCCCAGGCCGGAGCGGACGACACGGGTGCGGCGGGAGTACTCGTGCGCCGCGCTGGCGGTGAGAGCGGCCTGCACGAGGTCGATGTAGTCGTCCGAGACGCGCGAGAATCCGCCGCCGATCGCCACGACGTCGAGGTCGACGAGGGTCGCGGCATCCGCCAGCGACTCTCCGACAGCCTTCGCCGAGCGCTCGATCGCGGCCCGCGCGGTCGCATCTCCGGCCGCGGCATCCCGAGCGAGATCCTCACCGGTCGCGCCGGTCCAGCCCTGCGTCTGCGCCCAGGCGGCGCTCGCTGGCCCGGAGGCGATCTCCTCGAGGGTCAGCCCGCCCTCGCGGCGGACCTGTCCGAGATGACCGGCGTTCCCGGTGGCACCGGCGATGTAGGCGCCGTTCACGACGAAGCCGCCGCCGACTCCGGTCGACACGACGATCGACAGCGACGCATGCGCATCTCGCGTCGCGCCGCGCCACGACTCGGCGAGCGCGAGCGCCCCGCCGTCATGGCCGAAGACCGTGGGCAGCTCACGGCCGAGGATCCCCGAGGCGGTCGTGCGCACCGCATCCGCGAGACCGTACCCGCGCGCCTGCGGCATGTTCACGGGGAGGATCTGTCCGGTGCTGCGGTCGACCGGACCCGCGCTGCCGATCCCGGCACCGACGAGTTCGGCGTCGTCGGGGAGGCGGGAGAGCGCATGGGCGATCACGGTCGCGATCGCATCGTCGAGCGACGCGGGCGTGGCATCACGGCCCGTCGCCCGGCGGCTGCGGCTTCCCCGCACGAGCGTGCCGTCGTCGGCCACGAGCGCGGCTTCCATCTTCGTACCGCCGATGTCGACGGCCAGCGCGTAGCGGGTCACTGGTCTCCCTTTCCGCGCGGTCCCTGCGCGTTCGTGCATCGGAGATTTCCCTTCGGTCGGAGCAGATCAGCCCGATCGCTCCGACGATGCGCAGATCTCCGACCGACGGTCACTGCGGGTCGAGCCCGAGGTCGTCGAGGTCGAAGGCTGCGCGCCACTCGAGCCCGGCCGCTTCGATCGCGGCCTGCGCGCCGGTCTTGCGGTCGACGATCACGGCGACGGCGACGACCTCTGCGCCTTCGCGGCGCAGCGCCTCGACGGCCTTGAGAGCGGACTGGCCGGTGGTCGAGGTGTCCTCGAGGACGACGACGCGCTTGCCCGCGACATCCGCGCCCTCGATCTGGCGACCGCGGCCGTGGTCCTTGGGCTCCTTGCGGACGACGAACGCGTCCAGCGGGCGCTCGGTCGCGACGGATGCGTGCATGACCGAGTTCGCGATCGGGTCGGCGCCGAGCGTCAGGCCACCGACGGCCGCAGCATCCAGGTCCCCGATCAGATCGAGCATGATGCGGCCGATGGCTGGGGCGGCACGGTGGTCGAGGGTCAGCTTGCGCATGTCGACGTAGTACGTCGCCTTCTTGCCGCTGGAGAGGGTGAAGTCGCCGTGGAACACGGCCTCATCCGTGATGAGGGCGAGCAGGGACTGGCGGTCTGCGTCGAGGGTCACGGCATCCAGTGTAGGGCGCGGGCTCTGGAGGTGACGGCGCGTCTCGCCTATCGTGGCCGTGCACGCACAGGATGCCGGAGGTCTCATGTTCTCGTTCGATCCCTATGCCGAGCTCGCCGAGCTGCGCCCCGTGGCGCCGTTGGAGCTGACCAGTCCCGATTTCGCACCCGGCGGGCCGCTGCCCGTGTTCGCCTGGTCCGCGTCCCGCGGCGGTGAGGATCGCGCACCCGCCCTGCAGTGGTCGCAGCCGCCGGCAGGGACTCGGAGCATCGCGATCAGCTGCTTCGATCCGGATGCCCCGACGGGGTCGGGCTTCTGGCACTGGGCCGCATTCGACCTCCCCGGTGGCACCATGTCGCTCCCCGGCGGGGATGGCACAGCCGCGTCGCTGCCGGGTTCGGCGCGCGTGCTGCCGAACGAGCAGCGCACCGAGCGGTTCATCGGCGCGGCGCCGCCGGCCGGCACCGGCATCCACCGCTACTTCTTCGTCGTTGACGCGCTCGATGTCGAGACGCTCGACATCGAGCCCGGCTCGACGCCTGCGGTGCTGGGCTTCAATCGGCACTTCCATGCCCTCGCGCGCGGCGTCCTCATCGGGACGGCCGACCCGGCGGAGCGCTGAGCTACTCGGAGAGCGAGTGGCCGAGCACCGACAGCGTCGCAGCCTGCGCCGCTGTCGCACTGTCCCCGCGTGTGCGCACGAGCAGCCCGACGACGGATTCCGTGACCAGCATCAGCGCAGCGCGCGAGGTGTGCAGCAGCTCGTCGCGGAACGAGTCGTTGATCGGCGCCACGACGAGTGCGACATCCGCGTTCTCGGCGACCGGCGAACGTGGGAACGAAGTGATCGCGAGCACCCTGGCTCCGCTCGCCCGCGCGGCGGTCATGACGTCGATGGATGCCCGGTTCACACCGGAGCCCGAAACGACGAGGCAGGCCGATCCGGCCCCGAGCTGCGAAGCCGTGATCTGCTGGCCGAGCGTGTCCGCCACGTACTCCGCCGGCCGCCCCGCCGAGGTCAGCCGCATCGCGAGGTCGGCACCGATCGGTGCCGACAGGCCGTTGGCCGCGACGAGCAGCCGCATCGATCCGTCGAGCTCGTCGACGAAAGCCGCCAGCGTCTCCTCTGTGACGGCCGCGACGGTGTGGGCGAGCCGGGACGCGAAGCGGTCGACGGCGCCGCGCAGGGCACCCAGCATCGTGGTGTCGGCGGCGGCATCGTGCACCGGTGCGGCGCTCGCGCGCTCCCGCGCGAGCGCGACGCGCAATTGCGGATACCCGTCGTACCCGAGCGTCTGGGCCGTGCGGACCACAGTCGTGCGGCCGACGCCGACCGCATCCGCGATCTCCTGCGCGGTCCGCTCGATCGACGCGTCCACGTCCGCGGCGATCGCCTCGGCGACCCGACGCTCGCTGGGCTGCATCGAGGGGGCGAGCATCGCGATGCGCGCCGTGGGCGGCGCGTCAGCGGGTCCTTGCCACATCGGTGCGCTCCTTCTTCGTCGCGACGGAAGCCCTCATCCGTGGACCGCGCATGATCCGCCGCCGGATCGCGCCGGAGACCGCATCCATGAGCATCGTCGCGAGCACGACGACGATCAACAGCATCCCGACCGTATCCCACTCGCGGAAGTTCGTGTAGTTCGCGAGCATGCTGCCGATGCCTCCCGCGCCGACCAGCCCCAGGACGGCCGAAGTGCGGATGTTGATCTCGAAGCGATAGAGCGCGAACGAGAGCAGCGTGGGCGCGGCGGCGGGCCAGAGCGCCCACCTGGTCACCTCTGCGGTGCTGCCGCCGGCGGCCCTGACCGCTTCGGACGCGCCCTCCTGCACCGACTCGACCGTCTCGTAGACCCATTTCGCCTGCGTCCCGATGCCGGCGATCGCCAGCGCGAGAGCACCGGTGAACGGCGTGAGGCCGGTGACGGTGAGCAGCAGCAGTGCGATGATCACCTCCGGCACGGCCCGGATGACCGCGAACACCCCGCGCAGGGGCAGGCGCACCCAGACCGGGCCGACATTGTTCGCGGCGAGCATGCCGAGCGGAATCGACACGATCACGCAGCCGATCGCCCCGATCCAGGCCATCGAGATCGAACGCCAGGTCTCGAACAGGGCCTGCGGCAGCTTCTCCCAGTTCGGGTCGGCGAACATGAGCACGAGGTAGCGCCAGATCTGCGCGGGCAGCGCACCCAGGTCGCCCCAGGGAATCGGCAGGCCGGCTGCCGCGATCAGCACGACTCCGCCGACGACGACCGCGACGATCGTCGGGACGAGACGGGACGGATGCCGCGGCAGGTCGAGCCCGATGGCTCGCGCGGTGGTGGAGAGGCTCATACCAGTCGCCTCCGCAGGAAGTTCGAGAACACTTCGATGAGCACGACGACGACGAGGATCTCGAGCACGATCACCGCGACGTCGTCGTACGCGTAGAAGGCCCGGCGCTCGTCGAGCAGGCGTCCGATGCCGCCGGCGCCGACGATCCCCAGGATCGCCGAGATGCGCACGTTGAGCTCGAGCGTGTACAGCCACTGGTTCGCGAAGAGCGGCCAGGTCTGCGGCAGGACGACGCTGCGGTTGATCTGCGTCTGCCCGCCGCCGGTGGCGCGTCCGGCCTCGATGACGGGCAGGTCGGTGGAGTCGATCGCCTCGGATACGAGCTTGACGATGATGCCGATGTCGAAGAGGAACAGGGTGATCAGGCCGGGGAGGGCGCCGACGCCGACCATCGCGACGAGCACCGTCGCGTAGACGAGGTCGGGAACAGAGCGGATGACGTTGATGACCGTCCGCACCGCGACGCGGGTCGGGGTGTTCGGGTTCGTCGGGGCGGCGGCCCACAGGGTCAGCGGAACGGAGATCACGGCGGCCAGTGCGGCGCCGACCACCGCCATCTGCAACGTCTCCAGCATTGGCCCGAAAGTCCGGGGCAGGAACGAGAAGTCCGGCTGCAGGAGCTGCGCGAGAAGCCCCGACCCGTTGCTCCAGTTGCGGATGAGTGCGCCGAAGTCCAGGTCGATCCCGCCGATGGCGGGGATGCAGGTGGCGACCGTGAACACGGCGAACGCCAAGGCGACGAGCGTGGTGCGCACCCGTGACGTCGGCTTGGGCGGAACGACGAGACGTCGGGCTTCGGTCGTCATGCGCCGAGCACATCCCTCGGCTGGATCGGACGCCCGTAGATCTGCTCGAAGTCGTGGTCCGCGGCATCCGCAGCGGGTCCGTCGTAGACGACCTCGCCCGCTCGCAGGCCGATCATGCGCGTCGTGTACTGACGTGCGAGGTCCATCAGGTGGATGTTGACGAGCACCGTGAGGTGCTCCTCGACGTTGACGCGGCGCAGGTCGTGCATGACGGCGTGAGCCGTCGGCGGGTCGAGGCTGGCGACCGGTTCGTCGGCGAGCATGACGCTGGGCTGCTGGGTCAGTGCTCTCGCGATCGCGACGCGCTGCTTCTGCCCTCCGGAGAGCTGGCCGGCGCGGTTCCAGACCTTCTCGAGCATCCCGACGGAATCGAGGGCCCGCAGCGCGAGCTCGCGATCCTCGGCCGTGGTCAATCCGAGCAGCGTCCGCCACGTGGGAGTGTGCGCGAAGCGTCCGACGAGCACGTTGCGGTACACGTTCGCACGATCCGCGAGGTTGAACCCCTGGAAGATCATGCCGATGTGACCGCGCATCTCGCGGAGTCGTCGACCGCGCATGCCGGTCACGACGTGCGGACCGACCGTGACCGTGCCGCTCGTCGCTGGCACGAGACCGTTGATCGTGCGGATGAGCGTGGACTTGCCCGACCCGGACAGGCCGACCACCGAGACCATCTCTCCGGCGGCGATGTCGAGAGACACACCGCTGAGGGCGCGGGTGCCGTTGGGATACGTGACCGAGACGTCGTCGAGACGGATCGACCACGACGCGGAGGCCGGGGGCAGAACCCCGGCCTCCGCGTGCTGCGGATCAGTGTGCATGTTCTCAGTTCAGCGTGTCAGTTGGAGAATTCAGCGAGGATCTCGCCGTAGCGGGTGATCTCGTCCTCAGCGGTCTCGCTCGTCCAGTCGGACAGGCCGACGAGGTCGAACATCACGGATGCCGCCTCTTCGGACGAGTCCGCGTAGCCGTCGAGCAACTCGGTGAGCTCCGCGACGAGGTCGTCGGGAAGCGTCGAGGTGACGGCGACACCCCCGTTCGGGATCATCTCGGTGTAGGCGAAGGCGACGACCTTCTCCGCGATGTCCGGCGCCTCTTCCGTGACGGTCGTGCGAGCATCCCAGTACGCGAAGCTGACCTCGGCGTCGCCGTTGTAGACGGCGAGGACCGCGTTGTTGTTGCCTTCGACGGGGACCTGGGTGATCCCGGCATCCGTGTCGACGCCCTCTTCGCGCATCGCGACGACCGGGTACTGGTAGCCGGCCGGCGACGTGGCGGCCTGCAGGGCGACCTTCGTGCCGTCGGTGATCTCGCCGAGCGCCTCGATGCCGGCGGGACCGGAGCCGGTCGCATCGGAGGCGGCCTCTTCGATGCCGTTGCAGTAGGACAGCTCGATGCCGCTGGCCGCGTAGGTCGACAGGACCGGCTCGTCCTCGCAGTACCTGTCGGGGTTGTTGGTGTACGCCACGGACGCGTAGGACGTGGCGCCGAAGCGCACATCGCGGAGGATCAGCTCGGCGTCGTAGCGCTCTGTGGCGTTGTACAGCGACCCGGCGTCGGTGATGATGACCTGCGCCTGGTCGGTGCCGAGCGCCTCGACGGTCGCGGCGTAGTCGGATGCCACGACTCCCTTCACCTCGATGTCGAGGTTGTCCGACAGGTACGTGGTCAGCGGGTCGAGCGCCTGGGCGAGGTCCTCGCCCTCGACCGACGGCACCAGCGACAGGGTGATGGACGACGGCCATTCGGTCGCCTCGCCTGCCGTCTCTTCGGCTGCGCTGCTGCTGCAGCCGGCGAGCGCCAGGACGGCGACGGCGGCGATGCCCGTGGTGAGCAAGGACTTACGCATTCGGATCGTGCCTTTCGGTGAGGGTGGTGCTGCGGGGGGTACTGGATGCCGCAGTCGCGGCCCAGGCTTCGATGTCGCCGTACAGGTCGGCGATCGTCCGGCCGCGCATCGTCACGGCGGCCGGGGAGCGTTCGGCAGTGGCACCGACGAGCGCCGTGGCGGCGCCCAGCTCGGCGGCCGGCGCGAGATCGAACTCGAAGATGTCGCCGACCGAGAGGACAGGACCTGCAGCGATCGCCGCCCGGATGATCGGGACGAGCCCTGCCGGTTTTCCGACCGTGAAGTGCAGGTCGTCGAACAGATCGGTCACGCCCCATCCGTCCAGGACCGGGCGGATGCCGGCGCCTGGCGCGTTGGTCGCGAGGACCACGCGCACGTGCTGGTGGATCCGGTGGAGGAAGTCGGCGAGGCCGCCCGGCGGCGCGATCGCGGCGTGGTCGGAACCGAGCAGCGCCCGCGACGACTGGTAGGCGGCCTCGAGCGCATCGGCGGTGACGCCCTGCCTGACGGCGAGCGTGCTGATCACGTCGTACCCGTCGCGTGCGTCGGTCTCGCCGCGTTCGAAGGCGGCGAGGTCCGCCATCGCGCGATCCGCGAACGTCGGGTCGTCGGCCGCGGTCGCGACGGCACGGGCGAAGGCCTCGAGCGGTCCAGCGCCGAGCGCGATGGTGCCGTCGAAGTCGAGGACGAGGGTGAGAGTCACGGTTCTCCTGATCGGATCGGGACGATGCGTCCATACTGGCATTCGTCTTTGGACATTACGACCATCCTGTGTGAACAGCGCGTGAATTCCGATTCCGCCGCGACGGATCGCGCCCGCTACGCTCGTCGTCGTGATCGATCGATTGGATGCCGCGGTCGCCGCGTACGACGCCGCGGACGTGCTGTCGATGTTCGATTGGCTCGGTCCGGCGATCGATGCGGACGCCGAGGCGGACCGATTCGCGCGCTGGGGTCGCTCCACGATCGTGGACGAGAACGTCGGAGCCCCTGTCCTGCCCCGATCGATGTTCGATGCCCTGCACACCCGCGCCGGTCTGGACTCGGCATGGCCGGTCGGCAATGCCGGGCTGCTGCACGTCTATGGCTACCTGCTCTCGACGACGCCCACCCCGTACGGCCTGAAGCGCGACCGCTGGCTGGATGGCGACCTCGCCGTCGCCTGCGTTCTCACCCCCGACGCCTTCGTGCCGTGGGCCGGCGAGCGCACGCTCCTCGACCGCGTCACCGAGGTCGCCGAGATGCTGATCACCGCCGCTCCGGTGCGCGTCCAGCACCTCGACGGCGCGGATACCGTCGTCGCGATCGCCGACCGCCGACCCGCGGCATCCGCCCTCGCCTACGCTCTCGGCTCCCCCGCGCACGGACGTCGCCTGATCACGATGTTCCCCGTCGCCGACCCCGCTGCGCTGCTCGCCGACCTCGACTCCTCACTCCCGCGGCTCCGCTGGAACGCCGTCCTCTGACCTCTGCTCAGCATTCCCCGCGTTTCGCCTGCTCGCTGGCCCTCGCGCTCAACCAGCGGGTGGGCACCGCCGCCCTCGTTCAACCAGCGGGTGGGCACCGCCGCCCTCGCTCAACCAGCGGGCAGGAAGTCCCGTGACCCCTTCGGCACGCGGCGAAGCCGTCGTGCCCCCCGACGCAGTCGTCGGCGAAGCCGACGCTGCCGCCCCTCCCCCTTCCCCTGTTGTCCAGGTGGCCTCCCCCGTTCCGGACAGGGCGGAGGGATGCTCCGTGAGCGAGCATCGGGAGGGACCCGCGAAGCGGGAGGGACCCTCGGCGAGCGAACGGAGCATCCCGCAGCCCGCCGCTCACCCCGCACGACGCCGAAGACGAGCCCGCCCCGCACGAGTGTCCGCCCCGCCCCGTAGGCTTGAGCCATGCGCTTGGCCACCTGGAACATCAACTCCATCCGCACGCGCGTCACCCGCGCCGTCGAGTTCGCCGTCCGCGAGGACATCGACGTCCTGGCCTTCCAGGAGATCAAGTGCAAGCCGGATCAGTTCCCGTACGAGCCGTTCGAAGCGGCCGGTTATCACGTCGAGGTCCACGGCTTCAATCAGTGGAACGGCGTGGCGATCGCGAGCCGCCTGCCCATCACGGACGTGCGGACCTCGTTCGACGGGATGCCGGGCTTCGCCAAGGGCCACGAGGGTCCTGATGCCCCGCAGGAGGCGCGCGCGCTGGGCGTGATGGTCGACGGCATCCGCGTGTGGAGCCTGTACGTCCCGAACGGCCGCAGCCTGGACGACCCGCACTACACGTACAAGCTGCACTGGCTCGAGCAGCTGAAGAACGCGACGGCGGCGGAGCTCGCCGCGAACCCGGACCTGCCACTGGCGCTGGTCGGCGACTTCAACATCATCCCGTTCGACGCCGACAACGGCGACCCGGCCATCGTCGAGGGCGTCTCGACGCACGTGTCGCCTCCCGAGCGCCAGGCGTTCTTCGCCCTCGCCGATGCCGGCGTCACCGACGTCGTCCGTCCGCTCCTCCCCGAGGGGTACACCTACTGGGACTACCAGCGTCTGAAGTTCCCGCGCAACGAGGGCATCCGCATCGACTTCATCCTCGGATCCCGGGCGCTGGCGGATGCCGTGACCGGAGCGTCCATCCATCGCGAGGAGCGCAAGGGCGAGCAGCCGAGCGACCACGTCCCGGTGGTCGTGGACCTCGCCTTCGGCGCGGTGGAAGAGGATGACGATCTGCCGATGATCTTCGCGTGATCCGCCTCATCGCGACCGATCTCGACGGCACGCTGCTGAACTCTTCCCAAGCGGTGTCGCCGCGCACGCGTGCCGCCCTGGACGCCGCGCGCTCCACCGGCATCCGCGTGGTGCCGGTGACCGCACGCCAGCCGATCGGGCTGCAGCAGGTCGCGGCCGGGGCGGGTTTCGATGACTGGGCACTGTGCGGCAACGGCGCCTACGGCGTGCATCTCACCACCGGCGAGCACCTGTTCGCCCAGGAGATCCCGCCCGCCGTGCAGCAGGACCTGGCCGACGCGCTGGGCCGGGTGATCCCCGATCTCGTCTTCGCGAGCGTGCGCGATGTCGGCGCCACGTTCGTCGCGCAGCACGGATATGCCGAGCTCGCCGCCTTCACCGACCACAAGCGCGACCCGGCGACCATGGGCGGTGTGTCCAGGGCGGAGGTGCTCGCGTCACCGAGTCTGAAGCTGGTCATCCGGCATCCGTCCGTCCCGATCCCGGAGATCTTCGCAGCTCTGCAGGCGCTCGGCCTCACCGGCTTCGAGGCGACCCTGTCCGGCGCTCCCTTCGTCGAGGTGATGGCCGAGGGTGTGACGAAGGCGACCGGTCTCGCTCAGCTGTGCACCCGCCTCGGCATCGACCGCACCGAGGTCCTCGCCTTCGGCGACGCGCTCAACGACCTCGAGATGCTGCACTGGGCCGGGCTCGGCATCGCGATGCCGGACGCCGAGGCTGCCGTTCAGGATGCCGCTGACGAGATCGCCCCGGCATCGAACGACGAGGACGGCGTGGCCCTCGTGATCGAGCGTCTCCTGACCTGAGCGCGCGCTAAGCCCCCATGGTCCCCGTCTGCACCTCGCCCGGGGCGGGCGCGTAGCGCAGCAGCAGCGTGCCGCCGTCGCCGCTCGTCGCGCTGAGCAGCGTCATGTTCGCGGGTGCGGCGCCGTCCGGGAACACCTTCTTGCCCTGTCCGAGCACGACCGGATACACCCACAGCTGCAGTTCGTCGTAGAGCTTCTCGGCGAGCAGCGTCTGCGCGAGGTCGATGCTGCCGATCACGTGCACGTCGCGGTGGCGCGACCGCAGCTCGGCGATCTCGGAGACCAGATCGTCGCCGATCCGGGTCGACCCCGACCACGACAGGTCGATGCCGGCATCCCGCGAGGCGACGTACTTCGGCACCCGATCGAACAGCTGCCCGATCCAGCCTTCCTCGCCAGTGGTGTGCTGCGGCCAGTACCCGGCGAAGATGTCGTAGGTCCGGCGTCCGAGCATCAGCGCGTCGAGGGTCTCCATGCCCTCGGAGACGCTGCGCCCGACGGCTTCGCTCGGCAGCGGCGCCTGCCATCCGCCGAAGGGGAAGGCACCGGATTCGTCCTCCTCCGGTCCGCCCGGTGCCTGGGCGACGCCGTCGAGGGTGGTGAACAGGTCGATGATGATGCGTCCAGTCATGATGCGCTCCTCTGCGAATCGGACACGATGAGCGGTGCGATGTGGAAGGTCGACGCGAAGGCGTCCAGTGCGCTCTCGTCGCCGCGCACCACGGCGACGAGATCCTGCGCGATCGCCTCGGCGGGCGTCACATCTCCGGCGATCAGGCGCCGGATGCCGGGGCCGGCGACGATCACGGCATCCGGTTCCCCCGTCGGCAGGCCACCGCCGACGGGGGGTGCCGGCGGGGCGAGCTGCGTGATGGAGAGGTCGCCGGCCGACACGATCACCCGCAGCACGATGTCGCCGAGGTGCAGCTCGAAGTCGGCATCCGCAGCTCCCGACGGCTGGAACGAGGTCCGCAGCGCCATCGTGAGCGAGTCCGGCGTGACGACATCACCGGGCTCCGGGTCCCCCATCGCCTGGAATCCCCAGCGGCCCAGCGCGAGCATGACGGGCTCGAGCGAGCGCCCGTAGGGCGTCAGCTCGTACACCAGGCCGCAGTTCATCAGCGGGACCCGACGCACGACACCGCCCTCCTGCAGTTCCTTGAGCCGTGTGGAGAGGATGTTGGTCGGGATCCGAGGCAGCCCCTGCTTGAGATCGGTGTAGCGGCGAGGGCCGACGAGCAGGTCGCGCACGATGAGCATCGCCCAGCGCTCCCCGATCAGCTCGACGGCCGTCGTGATGCCGCAGTACTGGCCGTAGCTCCGGGCGGCCATCAGGCCGACTCGGCTCCCTGCTCGGCCATGAACTCCTCGGGGCCCTGGTCTGCGGCGGCCGGGTCCATGTAGAGGAACTCGATGCCGTTGCCATCAGGGTCCTCGAGGTCGCGCGAATACATGAAGCCGTAGTCCTTGGCCTCGTTCGGCTCCGTTCCGCCCGCGGCGAGACCGGCGGCGAGCACGGCATCCACGTCCTCGCGCGAGTCGCGGCTCAGCGCGATGAGCACCTGCGCGCCCTCGCGGGGGTCGACGATGGGCTTCTCCGTGAACGTGCCGAAGTAGTCGCGCGTGAGAACCATGAAGTACACGTCTTCGCTCCACACGATGCAGGCGGCGTTCTCGTCGGTGAACAGCGGGTTGATGTCGCAGCCCAGCGCCGTGTAGAACGCTTTGCTGCGCTCGAGGTCGGCGGTGGGCAGGTTGACGAAGATCTTGGTGGACATTTCTGACTCCCTTGTCGATTCCGGTCGTCCGATGCGGACGACACAACACTTGCAAATAACAACCAAGCTTGTCAATAGCAAGTGCGCTCCGAATCCACCCCAGGGCGGATGCCGCGGCATCCGCTTTTCCGTAGCGTGGTGCCCATGCCCGCACCGACTCGTCCGATCACCCCTCAGCAGCGCAGAGCGGATCTCATCCTGGCGGCTGTCGTCTTCGTCGCCGGCATCATCAGCGCCGTCCTGTCGTCGATCTCCGAGATCTACGGCGACGAGCAGGCGCCGCTTCCGTTCGCCGTGCCGTATCTCGTCGTCCTCGCCGCTCCGCTCGCCTTCCGCCGCGTGTGGCCCGCACAGGTGGCGCTCGTCGTCTCCGCCGCGTACTTCGTCGCCGTGACCTTCCGCATCCCCGAGCTGTACGCCGGCAACGTCGCGATGTTCATCGCGCTGTACACGGTCGGTGCCTGGATGACGAACCGACGAGCCGCGACGATCGTGCGCGCGACGATCATCGCCGGCATGTTCCTGTGGCTCATCATCACCATGTACCGCGACGCGATCGACACCGCCGACGAAGCCGACGTCATCGCCGGCGCGATGTCGCCGTACATCGCGTTCATGCTGCTGCAGCTGCTGGTGAACGTGCTCTACTTCGGCGGAGCGTACTACTTCGGCGAGCGCGCCTGGCACTCCGCGATGCAGCGTGCGGCCCTCGAGCAGCGCACCGCGGATCTCGAGCGCGAGCGCGAGGTCACAGCCGCGCAGGCCGTCGCGCTGGATCGGGTGCGCATCGCGCGCGAACTGCACGATGTGGTCGCGCACCACGTCTCGGTGATGGGGGTGCAGGCCGGGGCCGCCCGGGTTGTCATCGACGCCGATCCCGGTGAGGCGAAACGCATCCTGACGGGGATCGAATCATCCGCGCGCGACGCCATCGGAGAGCTGCGGAACCTGCTCGAGACGCTGCGCTCTTCGGAGGAGGATGCCGCCGACGCGGCCTCGACGCTCGATCTCGACGACATCACGGCGCTGGTCGCGGCCACGAGGGAAGCGGGCATCCCGGCCACCTACGAGGTCATCGGCGAACCGCGTCCCGTGCCTGCGATGGTCGCCGTGAACCTGTATCGCATCGCCCAGGAGTCGCTCACGAACGCGCGCCGTCACGCGGGTGCGGGCGCCACCGCCGACGTCCGGCTCCGCTACACGGATGCCGCGGTCGAGCTCGAGGTCGTGAACACCGGGCGCCGGGTTCTCACGGCCAGGGCCGGTCTCGGGCAGCTCGGCATGCGGGAGCGCGCTGCGGCCTCGGGCGGAACGATCGAATCCGGGCCGCGGGAACGCGGCGGCTGGCGGGTCCGCGTCAGCGTGCCGCTGGTCGCGTCCCTCGCCGGAGCGACCGCATGAGCGGCGAGATCCGCGTCCTCCTCGTGGACGACCACGCGATGCTGCGCGCCGGCTTCCGGACGATCCTCGACGCCCAGCCCGACATCACCGTCATCGGCGAGGCGTCGACGGGCATGGAGGCGGTGGCCGCGGCATCCGCTCTGGATCCGGATGTCATCTGCATGGACGTCCAGATGCCGGACATGGACGGCATCGAGGCGACCAGGCGCATCGTCGCCGCACCCGACTCGCACGCCGCGATCGCGATCGTCACGACGTTCGATCGCGACGACTACCTCTTCTCTGCTCTGGATGCCGGGGCCAGCGGGTTCCTGCTGAAGAACGCCGGCCCCGAGGATCTCGTCGCGGCCGTCCGGGCTCTGGCCGCGGGCGACGGGATGCTCGCGCCGGAGGTGACCCGGCGCGTGCTGCGGCGGTTCGGACGCGAGGACCCTGCCGCGCCGACACCGACACCGGCCGAGCCGTTCACCGACCGCGAGGCCGAGGTGCTGACGCTGATGGCCGAGGCCATGAGCAACGCCGAGATCGGCGCGCGGCTGTACATCGGCGAGGCGACCGTGAAGACGCATGTCTCCCGGATCCTGCAGAAGCTCGGAGCCCGCGACAGGGTGCAGGCGGTCGTGCTCGCGCTGCGCGGTGGGCTGGCATGATGCCGGGGATGCTCACGGCGACCGGAGTCAGCGTGGCCGTCGACGAGCAGGTGCTGCTGCCGACGACCTCGGCGACGATCGCGGCAGGCGGCGCGCTGGCGATCCGCGGCCCCAACGGAGCAGGCAAGACGACGCTGCTGCGGGTCCTCGCCGGCCTCACGCCCCCGTCGACGGGAGGAGTGACGTGGCAGGGGGAGCCCCTGCGGATCCGGCGCGCCGGGCACCGGGCGGCCGTGGCGGCGATGATCGGGATGCCCCCGCTGGCCCGCGACCTCACACTCGTCGAGCAGCTGCGCTTCGTCCGCGCGACCTGGGGCGACTCGGCCGCCGACGGCGAACGTGCGGCGCTCGAGGGACTCGCGGAGTTGGACATCTCCGCGCTCGCGATGCGCTACCCCACCGAGCTCTCCTCCGGACAGCTGCAGCTGTTCTCACTCGCCCTCACGTTCGCTCGCCCATGCCGAGTGCTGCTGCTGGATGAACCGGAGCAGCGACTGGATGCGCACCGCCGCGGTCTCGTGGCCGAGGCGTTGCGTCGGCGCATGGCCTCCGGGGTCGCGATCGGGCTCGCGACGCACAGCGGAAAGCTCGTGCGATCGATCGGCGCAGAGGTCCTGACGGTCGGCGACGCATCGTGACGGACGGCGCCTCCGAGCGCGCCAGGCTCGCCGCCGCGCGCACGGCCCGGCGCGAGCGCGCGGGACGACCGACCCGTGCCGACGCCGCCTACCTCGTGTACGTCGGGATCCTGGTCGCCGCCATCGCGGGCGTACCCGTCGTCCGCACGATCGTGCTGGCTCTGGCGACGCCCGAGGCGGTCGAGGCACTGACCCGACCGGCGCTCGCGCACATCATCGGCGTGCTCGGCGCCCTGCTCTGGCTCGGCGCCCTGGCGCTGGGGCGGGTGCGGGGGCCGATCGTGCCGACGCCGTTCACTGCATCGGTCGTCGGTCGCTCGGACATCTCACCGACGCGCGCGTGGGCGCGCCGGCTGACCCGAGCGACGGTGAGCACCGTGATCCTCAGCGGCGGGTTCGCCCTCCTGGCGGTCAGCGGCCTGCTCGCGAACGGCATCGCCGTGGGGCGATGCGTCGCGTTCGCCGCCGGTGCCGCGCTGTTCGCCGTCCCGGCAGTCGGGATCTGGCTGGCAGGGCAGTCGCTCGGGCGGCGCGGCAGGGGCCTGCTTGCGGCCGCTCTGATCGCGCAACTCATCGCGGTCGTCGCCGACGTCCCGTGGACCGCCGCGTCCGCCCTGGGTGCGCTCTGGAGCGGGTCGGATGCCGCGGCGGCGCTGCTCGTCCTCGGCGGCCTGGCGATCGTGGCGGCAGCCCTGCTGCCCGTCCTGCTCGGCCGGTTGCGTCCCGACAGTCTCGAGGCGCACGCGACGCGGTGGGAGGCCATGACGGTGCTCGCCGCGACAGGAGATCTCGCCGGGGCCGCCGACCGCACGCGCCCTCTGCCGACATCCGGCAGGCGGCTGCGCATCGCGATGAACCGGCCGCTTCTGCTCGCTGTGCTGCAGCGCGATGCCATCGGTTCGGTGCGCACACCGATGCGGTTCGCCGTCGCGCTCGTCGCTCTTGCCGCGTCGGGCGCGGGCTGGGCGTGGTTGGCCGGTGTCGGCACCGGACCCCGCTGGGTCGCGGCGATCAGCCTCGGCGTGATCGCCTATCTGGCGCTGGGCGCACTGATGGACGGTTGCCGCGAAGCGGCCGATGCGGCGGGGCGCCCTGCGCTGTACGGCGGGTCGGCGGGGCGGATGCTTCTGCTGCACCTCTCCTGGCCCGCACTGTGCGCGATCGTCGTTCCCGCCGCTGCTGCGTGGGGAGCGGGCGGCGATGTCATGACCCCGGTGGCCGTGCTCGGCGCTCTGCTCGTCGCCGTCCGTGCGTACGACACGACGAAGGGACCGCTGCCGATCGAGCTGATGATGCCGGTGCCGACGCCCGCCGGCGACGCATCGGCCATCGGCATCTGGCTCTGGCAATCGGATGCACTGCTGTGGACGGCCGCACTGGCCTTCGGCGCACTCGTGGCGATGTCGGCGGGCCCGTTGGCACTGCTGGCGTCGGCGCCTGTCGTCATCGCGCTGGGCGCCCTGACGGTCGGACGACTTCGCCGCGCGGCGGGATAGGCCCCGGCCGGTCTTCACACGCTCGGTGGACGGCTTCGACAGCCTCGCTCCCGAGCCCGAGCGTCCCACCAGCGCGAGCCCAACTCCCCGCGAGCAGGTCAGCGCGGACGGCGGCCCGCGATAACCTCGCATGCATGACCGGAACCGCCGTCTCGATCTCGCGCCCGATCACGGCGGGCATCGTCACGGCACTCGTCGGATTCACCAGTTCGTTCGCCGTCGTGCTCACCGGGCTCAGCGCCGTCGGCGCGTCTTCAGGCCAGGCGGCGAGTGGTCTGCTCGTCCTCAGCCTGACGATGGGGCTCGCCTGCGTCATGCTCGCCTGGCGGTACCGGATGCCGATCACCTCGGCGTGGTCGACCCCCGGCGCGGCGCTGCTCGCCGCCACGGGCACGGTCGAGGGCGGATGGCCGGCTGCCGTCGGCGCATTCCTCGTGGTCGCGGCGCTCATCATCGTCGCAGGGCTGTGGCCGGGGTTCGGTCGGCTGATCGCGCGGATCCCGGCATCCATCGCGCAGGCCATGCTGGCGGGCGTCCTGCTGCCGCTGTGTCTCGCGCCGATCACCGGCATCGCGGAGAACCCGTGGGGCGTGCTGCCCGTCGTGCTCACCTGGCTCGTGTTCGCACGGTTCGCGCCGCGATGGGCGGTTCCGCTGGCGTTCGTCGCGGCGGCCGTCGTCGTCGCGATCGAGCTGTTCCGAACGGGCGCTCATGTGGACCCGGCGCTGCTTCTCCCGCGCCTCGAGTTCACGGCTCCGACGTTCACGGTCGGAGCACTCGTCGGCGTCGCGCTGCCGCTGTTCGTCGTGACGATGGCGTCGCAGAACGTGCCAGGCGTCGCCATCATGCGCAGTTACGGCTACGACGTGCCCTGGCGTCCGGCGATGTTCGTCACCGGGATCGGCACGGCGGTCGGCGCGACCGCCGGCGGACACGCGATCAACCTCGCGGCGATCAGCGCGGCGCTGGCCGCCGCACCCGAAGCCGATCCGAACCCCGCCAGACGCTGGGTCGCCGGCGTCTCGACCGGGGCGTCGTATCTCGTGCTCGGCGGCTTCTCGGCGGCGTTCGCCGCGCTCGTGCTGCTGGCGCCGGCCGCGGTGATCCCGGCGGTCGCCGGTCTCGCCCTGTTCGCCGCCTTCGGCTCTGCGGTGCAGCAGGCCGTCGCGGAGCCCGCCGAGCGGATGCCCGCCGTGGTCACGTTCCTCATCGCGGCATCCGGCCTGTCGCTGGGCGGGATCAGCGCCGCCTTCTGGGCGCTCATCGCCGGGCTGATCGTGCGGGCGGTCCTCACCGCCGGCCGCTGAGCTCCGTCCGGCAGCGGACCCGGTGTCCGCCCCAAGGGGGATGCCCCGGCATCCGCTTCTTCGTAGCTTGGGAGCATGAGCACAGGAACCCTGCAATTGACAGGAATCATCAAGAGCTTCGGCGAGCGCCGTGTGCTCGACGACATCACCTTCCCGGTGGCCAGCGGCCACCTGACGGGCTTCGTCGGCGGCAACGGTGCGGGCAAGACGACCACGATGCGGATCGTTCTCGGCCTGCTCACCTCCGACGGCGGGTCCGTCACGCTCGGCGGAGCAGCGCTGACCCCCGAGATACGCCGGAACTTCGGGTACATGCCCGAGGAGCGCGGCCTCTACCCGAAGATGAAGGTGCTCGAGCAGGTCGCCTACTTCGCGCGACTGCACGGCTTCTCCAAGACGGATGCCGTCGCCCGATCGACCGCGCTGCTCGAGGAGCTCGGGCTCGGCGAACGACTCAACGACAACATCGAGGCGCTGTCGCTCGGCAACCAACAGCGCGCGCAGATCGCGGCATCTCTGGTCCACGACCCTGATGTGCTGATCCTCGACGAGCCGTTCTCGGGTCTCGACCCGCTCGCGGTCGACACCGTCGCCGGCGTGCTGCAGGAGCGCGCGGCGCGCGGTGTCTCCGTGCTGTTCTCGTCGCACCAGCTCGACGTCGTCGAGCGGCTCTGCGACGACGTCGTCATCATCGCCGGCGGGGTGATCCGGGCATCCGGACCGCGCGACGAACTGCGCCGACAGTACGCGGCCCCGCGCTGGGAGCTGGAGACCACGGGCGATGCCGGCTGGCTGCGCGACGAGCCTGGGGTCACGGTCATCGACTTCGACGGCGGCAGCGCGGTGTTCGACGTCGACGCGCCGGACACCGCACAGCGCGTCCTGCGCCGGGCGCTCGACGGCGGCGACGTCGGCCGCTTCGCACCGCAGCAGCCGACGCTCGCCCAGATCTTCAAGGAAGTCATCCAGCCGGCACCGGCTCACGAACTCGAGGAGGTCCGTTGATGTCACTCTCCGCACACCCCACTCTTTCGCCCGCGCAGGGGATCTGGCTGGTCGCCGAGCGCGAACTGTCGACCCGACTGCGCAGCAAGGCGTTCCTCATCTCCACCGGCATCCTGCTCATCGTCGCCCTCGCGGGCGTGATCTGGATGGGCATCGCCTCGAACACGACGAGCTCGACGCCGATCGCGGCGACGAGCGAGGCCGCCGCTCTCCTTCCCGACGGCGACACGTTCGAGGTCACCGAGGTCGCTGATCGCGAGGCCGCCACCGCCCTGGTGGAATCCGGCGACGTGGATGCCGCGGTCATCGCCGACTCGAGTGCGCCGACCGGGGTGATCATCATCGCGAACCAGTCGCCGCCGGATGCTCTGGTGAGCGTGTTCTCGCTCGCCCCGACCGTGGAGCTGCTCGACCCGAACGCGCCCACCTTCGGCATGCGGTACATCCTCGGCATGATATTCGGTCTCGTGTTCATGATGGCGGCGCTGAGCTTCGGTTCTCCGATTGCGACGAGCGTCGTGGAGGAGAAGCAGACCAGGATCATCGAGATCCTGCTGTCGGCGATCCCCGCACGCGTACTGCTCGCCGGCAAGGTCATCGGAAACACGCTGCTCGCGATCACGCAGATCCTGCTGCTCGTCGTCGTCGCTGCGATCGGCCTGATCGTGACCGGCCAGACCGACCTGCTGCAGGGATTCGGCGCACCGCTGATCTGGTTCGCCGTGTTCTTCCTGTTCGGGTTCGTGCTGATCGCGACGATGTTCGCCGCGGCCGGATCGCTCGTGTCGCGACAGGAGGACGTCGGCTCGGTCTACACGCCGATGATGCTCCTCGTGATGGCACCGTTCTACCTCGTACTGTTCCTCGGCGAGAACCCGACGGTCATGACGATCCTGTCGTACGTGCCGTTCTCGGCACCGGTCGCGATGCCGATCCGACTGTTCTTCGGCGAGGCCGAATGGTGGGAGCCGCTGGTCGCGCTCGCGCTGCTCGTCGCGACGTGCGCGCTGGTGGTGGGGCTCTCGGCCAAGATCTACGAGAACTCGTTGCTGAAGATGGGCGCACGGGTCAAGCTGGGCGAGGCGTTGCGCGCCTGAGCAGTGGCGGTGCGGCCCACACCACCGAGGGATCCGCCACCGCTGATGGAAGAAGAAGAGTGTCGGTCTCCTGCGCGGATGACCGGCACTTTTCCTCTTTCACGCGCGAGCCGCGCCCGGGACGTCGAGCGGGCGGCACCGCCACTAGCCTGGACCGTGCCGCCCTCGCGAGAAAGGCTCTCACCCGTGACGACCACCGACGTGCGCACCGCGCGCCCCCTCCTTTCCGGAGGCGCGATCAATCTTCGGCCTCTGGCGCTCGGTTACCGGGCGATCGCGCTGGTGCTCATCATCACCGGGATCGTTCGGGTCACCGGCATCCTCACCGCCACCCCGTCGTGGAGCAGCCTGCTGTTCTACACGATCATGAGCAACATCCTGTGCGCGGTGTGGATGGTGCTGCTGATCATCAGGACCGTACGGGATCTCAGGCGTGACGGCCGCTACGGCACGTCGACGCCGTCGGCCCGGCTCAGCGGCGCGGTGATGGAAGCGATCACCGTCACCATGCTGGTGTACCTCTTCGTGCTCGTTCCCGCCGCATTCAGCCAGCCGGGCACCTACGAGCCGTTCACGCTCACCGACAACCTGATCCACATCATCACCCCGTGCCTGCTCATCGCCGACTGGTTGCTGTTCGTGCACAAGGGTGCGTTCCGCTGGATCGATCCGCTGCTGTGGGCGCTCATCCCCTACGCCTATCTGGTGTTCGCGTTCACCTTCTCCGCGCTCGGCGGCGAGTTCGGCCCCGGCAAGAAGTACCCCTACCCCTTCATGAACGTCGACGCCCTGGGGATCGGCGGCGTCGCGACCCAGATCCTGATCCTCACCGTCGCGCTCGTGGCCGTCGGTTATGTGTACTTCGGTGTGGATCGGATGCTGGGGCGGGCATTCCGCTCGAAGGAGTGATGACCTGTTTCGTTCCGTGACCTTCGGAATATGCATTCAGGTGCATGCGTTTAGACTGGCGTAAGCGCGGACGACGGAGTCGGCACGGAACCCGACTTCGAAAGGTCACCCATGTCCACTCCTGTCATCGCTCGCACGGCCGACACGAACGCCCCTGTCCTCGACATCCTCGCGGAGCGCTGGAGCCCGCGCGCGTTCGACAACGCCACCCCGATCGACGAGGACAAGCTCGCGTCGGCACTTGAGGCCGCCCGCTGGAGCCCGTCGGCCAACAACACCCAGCCGTGGCGCTTCCTCGTCGCCCGTCGCGGCTCCGAGCTGCACGCGCAGATCCACGCCGGACTCATCGGCTTCAACCAGATCTGGGCCGGCAACGCGGCCGTCCTCATCGTCGCCCTCACCGAGGCGACGGATGCCGAGGGCAACGCCCTGAGCCACGCGCAGTACGACCTGGGTCAGGCCGTCGCGCACCTGTCGATCCAGGCGCACGCCGACGGTCTCGTCGTGCACCAGATGAGCGGCTTCGAGCCCGAGGCTCTGCAGCAGCTGCCCGGCGTCGAGGCGCGCTTCGTGCCGACGACCGTGATCGCGCTCGGCGAGTTCGGCGACGTCGAGTCGCTTCCCGAGGCCCTGCAGGAGCGCGAGGTCGCTCCGCGCGTGCGCCGCTCGCTCGACGAGACGGTGCTCGTCAGCGCCTGAGGTCTTTCCAGAGATATGAAAGAGCGCTTCACGGCCCTGGGCTGTGGAGCGCTCTTTCGTTCTCTACGCGCACACGCGGTCCGCGGAACGACGACCCCGTACCCGCGTCACCCGCGCAGGGCGAGCACGAACGGCAGCACTGCCGTCGCGCCGGCCTGGCGGAGCACGCGGGCGGCGACCGTCAGCGTCCACCGGCTGTCGGCCTGATCGTCGACGAGCAGCACGGGCCCTGCGGGAATCTCGAGCCCATCGGCGCTGAAGCGGTCCCAGATGCCGGCGAGCCGGAACGCGCTGTTGCCGCCTGGCTGCCCCGTCGGGCCGCCGTTCGCGAACGACAACGCTCCGATGTACGGCAGGCGCCCGACCTCGGCGAGACCCCGGGCGAGCGAATCCACCAGGAGGGGACGCGACCGGGAGGGCATCGCGACGACCGCGACCGGCCTCTCGTCCCAGCCCCAGTCGGCGAGCACGCGGACGCACGCGGCGAGCACCTGCGGGGTGACTGCGGCATCCGGCGCACCGGCGGCGAACAGCGCCCGCAGCGTCCCGCCCCACCCGAGGTCGGTGAGGCGCGCGAGCGCGCGTCCGTCGGCGGCCTGCTCCGTGGGGGCGATGCGGCCCTTCGCGGGGACGCCGAGCCGATCGGCCCCGGTCGGCCATGCCTTGCGCGGCTCGATCGGAACCCCGACGCGATCGAGCGATCCGGCCGCGGCCTCGGTCGCTGTCGTGCGGATCTCGCTGGGGAACCAGACACCGGCGCAGTTGTCGCAGCGTCCGCACGGGGCGGCGGTCTCGTCGTCGAGCGAGCGCTGGAGGAACTCCATCCGGCATCCGTCGGTCCGCTCGTACTCGATCATGTGCCGCTGTTCGGCGAGGCGCTCGGCCGCGATGCGCTCGTAGCGCTCGGCGTCGTACGTCCACGACTGCCCCGTGGCGACCCAGCCGCCCTGCACTCGGCGGACCGCGCCGTCGACATCGAGGACCTTCAGCAGCAGCTCGAGCGGCGTCCGACGGATGTCGACCATCGCTTCCAGGGCCGGCGTCGAGACCGGTGCGTCGCCGAGCGCGGCGATCACGCGTTCCGCCCGTTCCTGGTCGGGCATCGACGCCGTGGCGAAGTAGTGCCAGATCTCGCGGTCCTCCACGCCGGGGAGCAGCAGCACATCGGCGCTGTCGCTCGCGCGTCCGGCGCGGCCCACTTGCTGGTAGTACGCGACCGGTGAAGACGGAGCTCCGAGGTGCAGCACGAACCCGAGATCGGGCTTGTCGAAGCCCATGCCCAGCGCGCTCGTCGCCACCAGCGCCTTGACCTCGTTGCGCTTGAGCATCCCCTCGGACTCCGTGCGCTCGTCGGTGTCGGTCTGCCCGGTGTACGCGCGCACCTCATGCCCGTGCTCGCGCAGCAGCCGGGCGGTGTCGACGGCGGCCGCCACCGTGAGCGTGTAGATGATGCCGGATCCAGGCAGGTCGTCGAGGTGGCTGAGCAGCCAGGCCAGCCGACTGGCCGAATCCGGCAGCCGCAGCACGCCGAGGCGGAGGGATGCCCGGGCCAGTGGACCGCGGATCGTCAGCACACCGGCATCCGCGCCGGTGGCATCCGCACTGCCGGTGCCGAGCTGCTCGGCGACGTCGGCGACGACACGGCTGTTCGCTGTCGCCGTGGTGGCGAGAACCGGTACCGCGGCGGGCATCTCGGCGATGAGATCGCGCAGCCGCCGGTAGTCGGGGCGGAAGTCGTGCCCCCAATCGCTGATGCAGTGCGCCTCGTCGACCACCAGCATGCCGATGCGGCGCACCAGGGCAGGCAGCTGCTGCTCACGGAACGCCGGGTTGTTCAGTCGTTCGGGCGAGACCAGCAGCACATCGACCTCGTCCCGATCGAGCTGCGCGATGACATCGGACCACTCGTGCGCATTGGTCGAATTGATCGCGACGGCCCGCACACCGGCCCGTTCGGCGGCCGCGATCTGGTCGCGCATGAGCGCCAGCAACGGCGAGACGAGCACCGTGGGTCCGGCGCCCTGACGGCGCAGGAGCAGGGTCGCGACGAAATAGACCGCCGACTTGCCCCACCCTGTGCGCTGCACGACGAGTGCACGCCGTCGACCCGCCACCAGCGCCTCGATCGCCTCGTACTGCCCGTCATGGAACTCGGCATCCGGACGTCCGACGAGCTCGCGCAGCGCAGCGAGCGCGGCGTCGCGCGTGTCTGTGGCCGGGGTCGAGTTCGTCATGTCCCCACTCTGCCTCACCCGACCGACATGACCTGCAACCGGTCATAGGCTGAAGTCATGATCTCCCGTGAACTCGCCATCGCGCTGCGGGACGCCGGCCTGACCTGGCGGCCCGACAGCGGCGACCGGTTCCAGCTCGACCTTCCGGACGATGTCGAACTCGAAGCGGAGGCCGATGTCTTCACGGTCAGCGAGCTGACGATCGAGGCGCGGCGCACGCCGAGCGGTACGGACCTCGCCTTCAACGGCACGACCGAGTGGGCGCTCGACGCGGTCACTCTCGAGGATGCCGTGTGGCTGCCACGCGAGGATCAGCTGCGCGACCTCCTGCGCGGGACCTTCCGCCGGCTGGTGCGACTCGAAGACACGTTCCGCGTGGAGATCGAGATCGCCGGCGAGCACCTGCAGTTCGAGCATCCGGATCCGTCGGAGGCGTATGGGACCGCGCTGCTGGAACTCATCTCGCGATCGCACTGAACGCCCCGTGGTCAGCGACCGTAGGCGGCGAGGAAGACGTCCAATGCCTCCTCGACATGTACGGCGATGTCTCGTCCGCCCAGCGCCGCCTCATCACCGAGCAGCATGGCGCGGTTGACCGGCTCCCCCATCACGAGCCAGTTCAACTGCGTGGCCGCCCGTTCGGCATCCGGCGCCGCGAGCAGACCGGCATCGTCCAGCCGGCCGATGAGCGCGGCGCGGGCCGGATGTCGGGAGATTCCCCGCATGCAGGGAGATCCCCCGGCATGTCTTCCGACATCCGGGGGATCTCCCTGCATCCGTGCCCGGCCGACCGGGAGGCGATCAGCTCGCCGTGGTCAGCACGAGCCCGGACCCGTCGGCCGCGACATCCACGCGCACCGTGTCACCGTCGCGCACCCCGCCGCTCAGCAGGGCCGTGGCCAGCTTGTTCTGCACCTCGGACTGGATGAGCCGGCGCAGCGGCCGCGCGCCGAACAGCGGGTCGTATCCGCGCTCGGCCAGCCAGGACCGCGCATCCGGCGTGACGGCGAGGCTCAGCCGCCGCTCGTGCAGGCGCGCCTGCAGCTGGTCGACGGCGAGCTCGACGATCTGCGCGAGGTCGTCCTCGGTGAGCGAGGAGAACATCACGATGTCGTCGAGCCGGTTGAGGAACTCCGGCCGGAACGCCTGCCTCACGAGGGCCATGACCTGCTCCCGCTTCACCTCGGTCGACATCGTGGGGTCGATGAGGATCGGCGAGCCGATGTTCGACGTCAGCACCAGGATGACGTTGGTGAAGTCGACCGTCCGACCCTGCCCGTCGGTCAGGCGGCCGTCGTCGAGCACCTGCAGGAGGATGTCGAACACCTCCGGGTGCGCCTTCTCGACCTCGTCGAGCAGGACGACGCTGTACGGACGGCGACGGACGGCCTCGGTGAGCTGCCCGCCCTGCTCGTATCCGATGTAACCCGGAGGGGCGCCGACCAGGCGCGACACCGAGTGCTTCTCGCCGTACTCCGACATGTCGATGCGCACCATGGCGCGCTCGTCGTCGAACAGGAACTCGGCGAGCGCCTTGGCCAGCTCGGTCTTGCCGACGCCGGTCGGGCCGAGAAAGAGGAACGATCCGGTCGGCCGCCCTGGGTCGCTGATGCCCGCGCGCGAGCGGCGGACGGCATCGGACACCGCCTTCACGGCATCCTTCTGCCCGATCAGGCGCTTGCCGAGTTCGGCCTCGAGGTGGAGCAGTTTCTCGCTCTCGCCCTGAAGGAGCCGCCCGACGGGGATGCCGGTCCACGCCGCGATGACGGCCGCGATGTCCTCTTCGGTGACCTGCTCGTTGACCATGCGCGGCTCGGTGGATGCCGTCGCCTCGGCCTGCTCAGCCTCGGCGATGTCGCGCTCCAGGCGCTTGATCGTCTCGTACTCGAGCTTGGACGCCTTGGTGTAGTC
This sequence comes from Microbacterium sp. ZKA21, assembly GCF_050434165.1. Taxonomy (NCBI): domain Bacteria; kingdom Bacillati; phylum Actinomycetota; class Actinomycetes; order Micrococcales; family Microbacteriaceae; genus Microbacterium; species Microbacterium sp. ZKA21. The sequence continues at coordinate 433,020 of NZ_JBNPVV010000003.1, read as the reverse complement.
GGCATTGCGCATGGCGAGGTCGCGCTGCGTGATCGCGTCGTCGAGCTGCTTCTTCAGGTCACCGACCCGGTTCAGGCTCTGCCGCTCGCGTGCCCAGCGCTCCTCGAGGACGGCCAGGTCCCGCTCGAGCTCCACGAGGTGCTCGCGCAGAGTGCTCAGCCGCTCCTTCGACGCGGCATCCTTCTCCTTCTTCAGCGCGAGCTCTTCGAGCTTGAGCCGATCGACCTGACGCTTGAGCTGGTCGATCTCGACCGGCGAGGAGTCGATCTCCATCTTGAGCCGCGACATCGACTCGTCGACGAGATCGATCGCCTTGTCGGGCAGCTGCCGGCTGGGCAGATACCGGTTCGACAGCGCGGCAGCGGCGACGAGCGCGCTGTCGGAGATCGTGACGCCGTGGTGCGCCTCGTACCGGCCCTTGAGGCCGCGGAGGATCGCGATGGTGTCCTCGACCGTCGGCTCGCCGACGTACACCTGCTGGAAGCGGCGCTCGAGCGCGGCATCCTTCTCGATGAACTCGCGGTACTCGTTCAGGGTCGTCGCGCCGATCATGCGCAGCTCGCCACGCGCGAGCATCGGCTTGAGCATGTTGGATGCCGCGACCGACCCCTCCCCGCCGCCGGCGCCCATGAGCACGTGCAGCTCGTCGATGAACGTGATGACCTTGCCGTCGGATTCGGTGATCTCCTTGAGGACCTGCTTCAGCCGCTCCTCGAACTGCCCGCGGTACATGGCACCGGCCACGAGCGCCGAGATGTCGAGGGTGACCAGCTCCTTGTCCTTGAGGGACTCGGCCACGTCACCGGCCACGATGCGCTGCGCAAGGCCTTCGACGACGGCGGTCTTGCCGACACCCGGCTCGCCGATGAGCACCGGGTTGTTCTTGGTGCGACGGGTGAGCACCTGGCTGACGCGGCGGATCTCGCTGTCGCGTCCGATCACCGGGTCGAGCTTGCCCTGCCGAGCGCGGTCGGTGAGGTTGATCCCGAACTGCTCGAGAGCGGACTGCTGGTCTTCCTGTGCCGGGTTGGTCATCTTTCCTCCTGCGGAGACTCCTTCAAAGTTGAGTGGTGTTGACTCAACTTTAGCAGGATCATGCCGGGCCGGCCAGCGGCGGTCAGATGAGGATCGGGAACGTCAGCATGATGATCGCGCCCGTCACTCCGACGACCATGGCGAGGCCGAGCAGCACCCACCGCACCCACATCGTCAGATCGCGCTGCGACATCGCAGTGAGGAACAGCACGAGGGCGAACAGCACGGTGAGCAGCGTGTAGTTGTCGCCGCGCTGATTGCTCTCCAATGCGTCGTCGAAGCGCGTATCGGCCCGCTCGGACAGCTCGGCCGCCTCTGCGCTTCCCGGTGGCACGTACTCCTCCATGACGAAGGGCCCGCGCTCGGTGCGGCCATCCGCGTCCCACGCCTCGAACGCCACGGCGAACTCGGGCGTGAACCGCTCCTCGATGAACGCCGTCAGCTCGGCATCCTGCGCGCGGTCGGCCTGCACCCACTCGGTCCAGATCGTCAGGTCGTACTGGCGCGCGTCACGCGCTGTGCCGTCGGCGACTCCGGCGTTGATGCGCGCGCCGGATGCCTCACTGAAGGCGATCGACATGTCGCCGCCCCACTTGGAGGACTCGAAACCGCACCAGGCGGTCAGGACGGCGGTGATCGACAGCACGAATACGGCGATGACGTCGAAGACGTCCCTCCGCTGCCTGGTCTTCTCGGTCATGCTGCGATTCTGCCCGATCCGCTGGGCGGACAGGAAGATCGCCGCGATGCGGATCCTCGCGGCGATCAGATTCCCCGCGCGACAGCCGTCAGTCGGCCATGCCCCGCCGCAGCAGACGCCCGCGCGGGGTCTCGAAATCGATGACCTCGCCGTGCAGGTACGTGCGGCGCACGATGCCGGCCAGAGGCTTGCCGTGATACGGCGTGAGCGGGTTCTTGTGGTGCAGCTTGCCCACGTCGACCACGTACGCGTCGTCGGCGGCGAACACCGAGAAGTCGGCGTCGTACCCCGGCGCGATGCGCCCCTTGCCGGTGAGGCCGGCGAACTGGGCCGGACGCTCGCTCATCCAGGACACGACGGTCGCAAGCTCCAGGCCGCGCTGGCGCGCTTCGGTCCAGATCAGCGAGAGACCGAGCTGCAGCGACGCGACCCCGCCCCACGCGACCGCGAAGTCGCCGTTGTCCAGATCCTTGAGATCGAGCGTCGACGGCGAGTGGTCGGAGACGATGAAGTCGATCGTGCCGTCCTCGAGGCCCTGCCAGAGCAGCTCGCGGTTCCCGGCCTCGCGGATCGGCGGGCAGCACTTGAACTGGGTCGCACCGTGCGGGATCTCCTCGGCGGTGAGCGTCAGGTAATGCGGGCAGGTCTCCACCGTGAGCTTGAGCCCGTCCTGCTTGGCCGTGCGCAGCATCGGCAGCGCGTCGGATGACGACAGGTGCAGGATGTGCGCACGTCCGCCTGTCCAGCGGGTGCGCTCGATCACCTCCGCGATCGCCAGGTTCTCGGCACCGCGGGGACGCGACGCCAGGAACTTCCCGTAGTCGTCGCCCTCGGGCTGCGGTGCGCGGTCGATCGCCCGCGAGTCCTCGGCGTGCACGATCATGACGGAGTCGAAGGTCGCGAGCTCGCGCATGTCCTTCTCCATCTCGTCGGCATCCAGCGGAGGGAACTCGTCGACGCCCGAGTGCAGCAGGAAGCACTTGAACCCGAAGACGCCGTCATCGTGCAGGTCGCGCAGGTTTTCGGTGTTGCCGGGGATGGCCCCGCCCCAGAACCCCACGTCGACGTGCACCTGGTCGCGTGCGACGCTGCGCTTGATCTCGAGCGCCTCGACGTCGACCGTCGGCGGGATGCTGTTCAGCGGCATGTCCAGGATGGTCGTGACGCCGCCGGCCGCGGCCGCGCGGGTCGCGGAGGCGAAGCCCTCCCACTCGGTGCGGCCCGGCTCGTTCACGTGCACGTGGGTGTCGACGAGTCCGGGGATCAGCGTCTCGTCATCCGCGAGCTCGACGATCTCTGCGCCCTGCAGGTTGTTGCCCAGCGGCTGCATCGCGACGATGACGCCGTGCCGCACGCCGACCTCCCGAGGACGGATGCCGGACGACGTCAGCACCCGCTCTCCGCGGATCACGAGGTCGTAGCGCTCACCCGTCGGGTCGTGCGACGCCGCGGCATCCTGCTGATCGTTCTCCTGCGACATGTCGCCCTTCCCTTCCGCCGGTCACGCCGGCGATCCTGCTGTGTCGATTGTGCACCCGCTCGCCGGACGCCGGACGTGAACCGGTGATCCGCTGGGGCGCGAGGGATGCCGCGGCTGTCAATGCCCCTGCAGCGAGCGCCCGATCTCGGCGCCGACCCGCACGAGCAGGTCGGCCGCGTTGGCCATGCTCCTCGCCGGGTCCGGTTCGAGCTCGCTGAGCGCGCGCACGTCGCTGAAGCCGGCGGCAACTGCCTGTTCGGCGCTCAGGGTCGTGCGTCCGCACACCGCGATCACCGGCGCTCCGGCCGCCCGAGCGGCGGCGGCGACTCCCATGGGGGTCTTGCCGCCGAAGCTCTGATCGTCGAGGCTCCCCTCGCCGGTGATCACCAGGTCCGCGCCGGCGATGCGGCCCGCCAGTCCGGTGAGGCGCTGCACGACCTCGATGCCCGGTTCTCGAGTCGCCCCGAGCACGGCCATCGCGGCGTAGCCGACGCCGCCGGCGGCGCCGGCGCCGGGTGACGTCGCGGAGGGACGCACACCCGGTTGCTCCTCCAGCAGTGTCGAGAAGCGCGCGAGGGCCGCCTCGAGGGCGGCGACATCGTCGGCGCTCGCCCCCTTCTGCGGTGCGAACACCGCAGCGGCCCCCCGGTCTCCCAGGAGCGGATTGTCGACGTCGCTGGCCAGCACGAACGTCGCGTCGGCGATGCGCGGGTCCAGACCCGACACGTCGACGGAGATCAGGTCGGCGAGAGCCGCGCCCCCGGCGCGCACCGGACGGTCGGCGGCACGCAGCGAGACGCCGAGCGCCTGCAGCATCCCCGCCCCGCCATCGGTGTTGGCGCTGCCGCCCACACCCAGCACGATCCGGTTGCACCCCCAGTCCAGGGCGGCGGCGATCAGTTCACCGGTGCCACGGCTCGTCGCCGTGAGCGGTGCAGGCTCCCCACCTGGCAGCTGATCGAGGCCGCTCGCGGCCGCCATCTCGATGACGGCTTCCGCTCCTCGAACCGCGAACGTGGCCGTCACCGGCTGCCCGACGGGTCCGGTCACGACGACCGCGACCGGCTCGAAACCGCAGGCGACGACGGCATCGACGGTGCCCTCGCCGCCGTCGGCGACGGGGGCCGCGTCGACCGCGGCATCCGGAATCACCGACCGGATGCCGCGGGCGAGCGCCTCGGCGACTTCGCCCCCCGTTGCCGAACCTTTGAACTTGTCCGACGCGATCAGGATGCGCATGGTGTGCCGCGAGCTCAGTCGAGCAGCGCGTAGATCGCCTCGGGAGCGTCGGCGGGCGACGTCGCGAGGTCCTCGAACTCGTTCATGGTGTCGAGATCGGCACCCATGGCGATGTTGGTGACGCGCTCGAGGATGACCTCGACGACCACCGGCACCTGGAACTCGTTCTTCAGCCGCTCCGCCTCCGCGAATCCGGCGGCGAGATCCTCCGGTCGCTCGACGCGGATCGCCTTGCAGCCGAGCCCCTCGGCGACCTTGACGTGGTCGACACCGTAGCCCTGGGCGACGCTGTTCGCGTCGTACGGGGTGTTGATGTTGTCGAAGGCGAGGGAGACCTCGTAGTCCATCTCGAACGGACGCTGCGACTGGCGGATCAGACCGAGGTAGCTGTTGTTCACGACGACGTGGATGTACGGCAGCTTGTGCTGCGCGCCCACGGCGAGCTCCTCGATCATGAACTGGAAGTCGTAGTCGCCCGAGAGCGCGACGACCTGCTGCTCCGGCTTGCCGCGCACGACGCCGAGGGCGGCCGGCAGGGTCCAGCCGAGAGGGCCGGCCTGGCCGGCGTTGATCCACTGGCGCGGGCCGTACACGTGCAGCAGCTGCGCGCCGGCGATCTGCGAGAGGCCGATCGTGGTGACGTAGGTGGTGTCGTGACCGAACGAGGAGAGCATCTCCTGGTAGACGCGGTGCGGCTTCATCGGCACCTCGTCGAAGTTGGTCTTGCGCTGCAGCCGCGCCTTGCGGTCGCGGCACTCCTGCGCCCAGCCGTTGTAGTCGGGCAGTTCGGCGACGCGGTCGCGGGCGGCTTCGAGCAGCGCGTCGATGAAGGCGCCCGCATCGGAGACCACACTGTAGTCGGGCGCGAACACGCGGCCGATCTGGGTGGGTTCGATGTCGACGTGCACGAACGTGCGGCCCTTGCGATAGGTGTCCAGGCCACCGGTGTGCCGGTTCGCCCACCGGTTGCCGATGCCGAGCACGAAGTCGCTCTCCAGGAAGCTCGCGTTGCCGTAGCGCTGCGAGGTCTGGATGCCGACGAGGCCGCCGGCCAGCGGGTGGTCGTCGCCGATAGCACCCCAGCCCATCAGGGTCGGGAACACGGGCACACCCAGGGTCTCGGCGAGCTCGACGAGCTTCGCGGAGGCGCCGGAGTTCACGATGCCGCCACCGGCGATGATCGCGGGATGCTTCGACGCGATGAGCATGTCGAGCACCTTCTCGGCCTGCGCACGCGTCGCCGTCGGCTTCGCGACGGGCAGGGGCTCGTAGGTGTCGATGTCGAACTCGATCTCGGTCATCTGCACATCGAACGGCAGATCGAGCAGCGCGGGTCCGGGGCGTCCTGAGCGCATGATCTGGAACGCCGTCTGGAAGGCACCGGGGATCTGCCCCGCCTCGAGCACGGTCTTGGCGAACTTCGTGACCGGCTTCGCGATCGACGCGATGTCGACGGCCTGGAAGTCCTCCTTGTCGAGCTTGGCGACCGGGGCCTGCCCGGTGATGCACAGCATCGGGATGCTGTCGGCGATCGCGGCGTAGAGGCCGGTGATCATGTCGGTGCCGGCCGGGCCGGAGGTGCCGATGCAGATGCCGATGCGGCCGTCGCCGGTGCGACTGTAGCCGTCGGCCATGTGCGATGCGCCTTCGACGTGGCGGGCGAGCGTGTGTCGGATGCCGCCGCTACGGCGCATCGCCGAGTACAGCGGGTTGATGGCGGCGCCGGGAAGACCGAACGCCTCGGTGGCGCCCTCCTTCACCAGGATCTGGACGATGGCGTCCACTGCGCGCATGCGGGTCATGAGATGTCCTTACCGGAGAGTTCGTTGGTGAGCTTGAAGAGCCCGGAGTGGTCGAGTGCGCCATCGCCGCGCGCGACGAGCGCGGTGACGAGCTGGGCGACGGCCGAGCCGAGCGGAACGGTGACGCCGGCCTGTCGTGCGGCGGCGGTGACGATGCCCAGGTCCTTGTTGTGCAAGGCGAGGCGGAATCCGGGGGCGAAGTCGCGGTCGAGCATCTTCTGGCCCTTCTGATCGAGGACCTTCGAGCCGGCGAGTCCGCCGCCGAGAACCTTCAGCGCAGCATCCGTGTCGACGCCGTACGCCTCGAGGAACACGATGGCCTCGCTGAGCGCCTGGATGTTGACGGCGACGATGAGCTGGTTCGCCGCCTTGACGGTCTGGCCGGCGCCGGCAGGGCCGACGTGCACGATGGTCTTGCCGATCGCGTTCAGCACCGGCTCTGCGGCCGCGAAGTGCTCGGCCGCGCCGCCGACCATGATCGACAGGACGCCGTCGATCGCGCCCTGCTCGCCACCCGAGACAGGTGCGTCGACGACGCCGAAGCCAGCGGCCACAGCCTCCTCGGCGAGTTCCTTGGCGACATCGGGGCGGATCGAGGAGTTGTCGATCCACAGCGCGCCCGCCTTGGCATTCGCGAAGACGCCATCCGGCCCCTGCACGACGCCCGCGACATCCGGGGAGTCGGGCACCATGGTGATGATGACGTCGGCGTCCTTCACGGCGTCGGCGACGCTGTTCGCGCCGGTGCCGCCGGCGGCGACGAGCTTGTCGATCGGCTCCTGGCTGCGGTTGTAGCCGGTCACGTCGAATCCAGCCGTGACGAGGTTCTTGGCCATGGGCAGTCCCATGATGCCGAGGCCGATGAAAGCGATGCTGGTCATGTCTTGCTCCTCTGCGGGAAGTGGTGGTCAGGCCTGCGCGGTGGCAGCGGTCCAGGCGAACGGGTCGGCCTGCGTGGCCTTGTACTCGAGGCCGACGACTCCCTCGTACCCGCCCGCCTGCGCGTCGGCGATCCACTGCGCGAGCGGCAGGTCGCCGGTGCCCGGTTCGCCGCGTCCGGGGGCGTCCGCGATCTGGATGTGGCCGAACTCCGCTGCGTGGCCCGCGACGACCGCGGCGACGTCGTCTCCGTTGACGGCCAGGTGGTAGAAGTCCGCGAGCAGGCGGATGTTGTCCACACCCTGCTCGTCGCGGACGCGCTCGATGATCGCGAGGGCGTCGGCGGCGGTCTTGACGGGGTAGGCGTCCGCACCGCTGACCGGTTCGAGCAGCACGATGCCGCCCAGCTCGGCGACGGCGCGGCCGGCGATCGCGAGGTTCTCGACCGCGAGGTCGTCCTGCGCCTGGGCGGAGACGCCCTCCTGGCGCAGGCCGTACAGCGCGTTGAACGCCTTCGTGCCGAGACGCTCGCCGATCGCGACGACGACGTCGACATTGGCGCGGAACTCGTCCTCGCGGCCGACCCACGAGACGAGGCCCCGGTCGCCGGCCGGCATGTCACCGGCGAAGAAGTTGAGACCGGTCAGCTGCACCCCGGCATCCTGAATCGCGCCGACGAATCCTTCGATCTCGGACTGCTCCGGGATCGCGACGGACCAGGGCCACCAGAACTCGACCGCGTCGAAGCCGGCGGCCTTGACTGCGGCCGGGCGCTCGAGCAGCGGCAGGTCGGTCAGCAGGATCGAGGCGTTGACGGTGTAGCTCATGAGATCATCCTTGATTTCGGATTGTGGAAGAACAATTCCTAGTAGTGAAAAGAATACGCCGAGGTGGCGACCCTGTCAACGCTCGCCTCCGACACGACGAAGGCGCCGCCCCCACGGGGACGGCGCCTTCGCGACGGAGCGGCAGAGCTCAGGTGAGCTTGATCTGACGGTTCATGTCCTTGTACAGCAGGTAGCGGAAGTCCTCCGGACCGCCGGCGTAGCAGGCCTGCGGGCAGAACGCGCGCAGCAGCATGTAGTCGCCGGCCTCGCACTCGACCCAGTCGTCGTTGAGCCGGTACACGGCCTTGCCCTGCAGCACGAACAGGCCGTGCTCCATGATGTGCGTCTCGGCGAACGGGATCGAACCGCCCGGCTTGAACGTGACGATGTTCACCTGCATGTCGTGCGCCAGGTCGCTGGCGTCCGAGAACCGGGTGGTCGCCCAGACTCCGTCGGTGTCCGGCATCGCGACCGGCTCGATCTCCTGATCGCTGGTGACGAAGGATGCCGGGGCGTCGACGCCGTCCAGCCACTCGTAGGCCTTGCGGATCCAGTGGAAGCTCGTGATCTCGCCGGATTCGTTCGCGAGCGACCAGATCGCTCCCGGCGCGAGGAACGCGTAACCGCCCTCGGTGAGCACGTGGCGCTCCCCCTCGAGCGTCAGCATGAGCTGCCCGGTGGTCACGAAGACCACGCCTTCGACACCCGCCTCGCGCTCGGGCTTCTCGGCGCCTCCGCCAGGGGCGATCTCGACGATCAGCTGCGAGAACGTCGTCGCCGAGCTCGGCGTCGGCCGCGCGAGGATCCACGAACGGGTGTTCGTGAAGCCGGGCAGGGAGCTCGTGACGATGTCGCGCATCACCCCCTTCGGGATGAACGTGTACGCGAGCTTGACGACCGCGCGATCGGTGAGCAGATCGGACTGCGGAGGAAGGCCTCCGGCAGGCGTGTAGTAGGACATCAGGCCTCCTTGTCGGCGGTGACGAGTTTCGGGTGGGCGAGGTGGATGAGTTCGGCGGGTTCCGCGCCGGTGGCTTCGACGGCTTCGGACGCCGTGATCGCGCCGCACCCCAGCCCGCGGACGACGAACCGCGCCAGGGCACGAGCCGTCGCCGGCTCGTCCATGATCGTGGCATCGTCGCCGTGCAGGTAGGCGTCAAGGCGCCGGGCCGCCGCGGCGAATCCCTCGCGGTAGAACGCGTAGGTGGCGAGATACCGGGTCGGCAGCTGCGCAGCGTGCAGATCCCAGCCCTGGTAGTAGCCGCGCTCGAGCGAGCGCCGCACGAGCCGGGCGTGCAGCTTCCAGGCATCCCGCACGTGATCGGGGTCGCCGACCGGGATGACATTGGTCGAGCCGTCCGAGAGTCGGACGCCGGTTTCGGCGACGGCGACCTGCATGACCTGCTTGGCGTAGTCAGCGGCCGGATGCTCCATCGACTGGTGCGCGGCCGCGATCTGCAGCGAGGCGCTGTAGTCGTAGGTGCCGTAGTGCAGGGCCGAGACCCGGTGCTGCGCGCGGTGCAGCAGCGTCGCGACCGGCACGGAGCCGTCCGCGGCGATGATCAGCTGCGGCGTCTCCATCTGCACCTCGAAGCGCAGCCGGCCGGCCGGCAGCCCGAGGCGCTCCTCGAACACCTCGCACAGGGCGACCATCGCCTCGACCTGCTCGACGGTCGTCACCTTGGGCAGGGTCAGCACCAGCCCGTCCGGGAGAGGACCGACACCCGCCAGCGTGGTCAGGAACAGATCGAGGGTACGGATGCCGCGGTGCCGGGTCGGCTCCTCGAAGCACTTGAATCGGATGCCGATGAAGGCCGGCGCGACGCCGGCGGCGACAGCGGCCGCCACCCGCTCGGCGGCGAGGACCGCATCCGCGTCCTCCTCGGCATCCGGTCGCGCGCCGTAGCCGTCTTCGAAGTCCAACCGGAGGTCCTCAATCGGCTCGGCGGCGAGCTTCGCATCCACGAGCGGCGCGAGCTCCTCGGCGAGGTGGCCGAGGCCGACGGTGTGCGCCAGCGCGACTGTGCCGCCGGCCTCCGCGACGGCCTGCGCAGCGGCGGCCCCGAACGTCGCCGACAGCTCGAGGTCGAACCGATCGGCCGGCACGTACAGCGTGTGCACGGGCTGACGGGTGCCGTCATCGCCCGGGTACTCGGTCGACAGCAGCGTGTCGGTGCCGGCCAGGCGCGTGTCGACCGCGGCGAGGTCGGCGGCGGTGAGGGTCGCCATCAGCCCACCAGCTCGTACGCGGGAGTGGTGAGGAAGTCGACGTACTCGTCCTCGAGGCACAGGTCCCGCACGAGCTTCGCCGCCGGCTCGTAGTGCGCCGTGAAGGATGCCGCGTCGACCTCGCCGCGGAGGCGCTCGACCTCTTCGCCGAGCAGCTGCTCGACGAGCTCGGGGGTGACGGTGCGGCCGGTGTCCGCGAGCACGGTGGCATTGCGCACCTGCTGCCAGACCTGCGAGCGCGAGATCTCGGCCGTCGCGGCATCCTCCATCAGGTTGTGGATGGCGACCGCGCCGTTGCCGGAGAGCCACACGGCCGTGTACGCGACCGCGACGTAGAGGTTGGTCCGAAGGCCCGCCTCGGTCGCCTCTCCGCCGGCCGATGCGATGTCGAGCAGCTGCTCGGCCGTGACCGAGACGTCGTCGCGCAGGCGGTCGAGCTGGTTCGGCTTGTCCCCGAGGACCCCGTCGAACACCTCGCGGCAGATCGGGACGAGATCGGGGTGCGCGACCCACGATCCGTCGAAGCCGTCGTTCGCCTCGCGGGTCTTGTCGGCGCGGACCTTGTCGATCGCGGCCGCAGTGACCTCGGGGTCCTTGCGGTTCGGGATGAACGCGGCCATTCCGCCCATCGCGAAGGCGCCGCGGCGGTGACACGTGCTGACCAGCAGCTCGGTGTACGCGCGCATGAACGGCGCGGTCATCACGATGCTCGCGCGGTCAGGGAGGACGAAGCGCTCGCCCGCGTCGCGGAAGTACTTGATGACGCTGAACAGGTAGTCCCAGCGTCCGGCGTTCAGACCCGACGCGTGCTCGCGCAGCTCGTAGAGCATCTCCTCCATCTGGAAGGCGGCGGGGATCGTCTCGATGAGCATGGTCGCTCGCACCGTGCCGTGCGGGATGCCGAGCTCCTGCTCGGCGAACGTGAAGACGTCGTTCCACAACCGCGCCTCGAGCCGGCTCTCCATCTTGGGCAGGTAGTAGAACGGGCCCTGCCCCGACGCCGTGAGCGTCTGCGCGTTGTGGAAGAAGTGCAGGCCGAAGTCGACCAGGGCGCCGATCGATGCGCCGCCGTCCACCGAGATGTGGCGCTCCGACATGTGCCAGCCACGAGGGCGGACCACGACGACCGCGAGCGGTGCATCCTCGCGCAGGCGGTACTCCTTGCCCTTCGGCGCGGAGTACGACAGCGTTCCGCGGGCGGCGTCGTACAGGTTGACCTGGGCGTCGATCACGTTGTGCCAGGTCGGCGCCGAGGCATCCTCGAGGTCGGCGAGCCATACCTTCGCACCCGAGTTGAGGGCGTTGATCGCCATCTTGGCGGGTGTCGCCGGACCGGTGATCTCGACGCGACGGTCGCGCAGGGCCTCCGGAGCCTCGGCGACCTTCCAGTCGCCGGCGCGGATGTCGGCCGTCTCGGCGAGGAAGTCGAGCCGACCGGATGCCGAGGCCGCCGCACGGTGCTCGACACGCTCGTCGAGCACCCGGTCGCGAGTGACGGCGAAGCGTTCGTGTAGTCGGCCGAGGAAGGCGAGCGCCTCGGGCGAGAGGATCTCGGCCGCACGGGGGTGAGCGGAGGGGGTGCTGACGGTGGCGGACACGATGGTCACTCCTTGATCGAGGCGGTTGATTCGACGACGCGGACGATCGCCTCGGCGACCGCGCCGGCCACGAGAGGATCGAACACGCTGGGGATGATGAAGCTCGCATTGAGCTCGTCGTCGCCCACCCGGGATGCGATGGCCTCGGCGGCTGCGACCAGCATAGGCGCGGTGATGTCGGACACTCCGGCGTCGAGCAGCCCGCGGAAGAAGCCGGGGAAGGCGAGGACGTTGTTGATCTGATTCGGGAAATCGCTGCGTCCCGTGGCGACGACGGCCGCATGCTTCGAGGCGGCGATCGGATCGATCTCGGGCGTCGGGTTGGCCATGGCGAAGACGATCGCCTCGGCGGCCATGACGGCGATGTCGTGCTCGTCGAGGATGTTCGGTGCGCTGACGCCGATGAACACGTCCGCACCTGCGAGCGCCTCCTTGAGCGTGCCCTGGAATCCGCGCGGATTCGTGGAGGCGGCGAGCTCGGTGCGATGCGCATCGGCGTACTCGGCGCCCGCGTGGATGGCGCCGTCGCGGCCGCACGCGACGATGTCGCGTGCGCCCTCGGCGAGGAGCAGCTGGACGATCGCGTTGCCGGCGGCGCCGACTCCCGAGACGACGATGCGCACGTCCTCGATCGTCTTGCCGACCACCTTCAGCGCGTTGCGGAGAGCGGCGAGGGTCACGATCGCGGTGCCGTGCTGGTCGTCGTGGAAGACCGGGATGTCGAGCTCTTCGCGCAGGCGGGCCTCGATCTCGAAGCAGCGCGGGGCGGCGATGTCCTCGAGGTTCACACCGCCGTAGACCGGAGCGATCGCCTTGACGATCTTGATGATCTCCTCGGTGTCCTTGGTGTCGAGGCACACCGGCCAGGCGTCGACATTGGCGAACTGCTTGAACAGCGCTGCCTTGCCCTCCATGACCGGCAGGGCGGCCTCTGGACCGATGTCGCCGAGGCCGAGGACGGCGGTGCCGTCTGTGACGACGGCGATCGTGTTGCGCTTGACGGTGAGCTGGCGCGCTTTGCTCTTGTCCTCGGCGATGGCCGTGCAGACGCGGGCGACGCCCGGGGTGTAGGCGCGGGACAGGTCGTCGCGGTTGCGCAGGGGGACACGGGGAACGACCTCGAGCTTGCCGCCCAGGTGCATGAGGAAGGTGCGGTCGCTGACGAGGCGGACCGTGACGCCGTCGAGCGCGTCGACCGCGTCGCGGACGCGTTCTGCGTGCTCTTCACCCGTGGTGTTGCAGGTCAGGTCCACGACGATCGTCTTCGGATGCGATTCGACGACGTCGAGCGCGGTGACCGCTGCCCCCGCCCCCGCCGCCGCCGCCGCCAGTTCGCTGGTGACGCTGAAGTTCGACGGCGCGTCGATGCGCAACGTGATCGAGTTGCCGGGTCCCGGATTCGCCATGGTTTCTCCTCATCGAGTTTTTCGTATCGTGGACTCTATTATCTACTTTATGGAAGTTATCCGCAACACCGATAGAGTTGGGGCGACGGAATGATTCCGACCGTGGGAGGTTTCAATGGCGGAGAGCAAGAGCCCGAAGAGCGCCAGTTCCGGGGTGCAGTCGGTCGAGCGCGTCTTCGAACTGCTCGAACTGGTGACGGATGCCGGCGGTGACGTCACGCTCAGCGAACTGGCGGCATCCACCGACCTGCCGCTGCCCACGATCCACCGCCTGCTGCGGACGCTGGTCTCGCTCGGCTACGCGCGCCAGCTGCCGAATCGCCGCTACGCGCTCGGCCCGCGGCTGATCCGCATCGGCGAGGGTGCGTCCCGCCAGCTCGGGGCGCTCGCGCGCCCGCAGCTGAAGGGGCTCGTCGACGCGCTCGGCGAGAGCGCCAACATGGCGGTCCTCGACGGCGACATGGTCGTCTACGTCGCGCAGGTGCCGTCGCTGCACTCGATGCGCATGTTCACCGAGGTCGGACGCCGCGCGCACCTGCACGACACCGGCGTCGGAAAGGCGATCCTCGCCCAGCTGCCCGACGACACGGTACGCGGCATCGTCCTGCGCGCCGGGATGCCGACTCCCACCGCGCACAGCATCGGCACGATCGACGATCTGCTTACCGAGCTCGATGTGATCCGCGAGCGCGGCTACGCGATCGACGACCAGGAGCAGGAGATCGGCGTCCGCTGCTTCTCGATGGCCGTCCCCGAGGCGCCGACGCCGACCGCCGTCTCGGTCTCCGGACCGATCTCGCGCGTCGATGAGGCCTTCGGCGAGCGCGCGGTCCCGCTGCTGCGGAAAGCGGCCGAGGCGATCATGGCCGACCTCACCGCCTGACACCGGGTTCGGTCACATCTCAGCAGGGATGCACAGCATCCCACCCGCCACTAGCGTGACCGAACTCGGCGCCGACCTCCCCGCGCGCAGGGGTCGCAGATGGTCGCCTCCTGAACGCGGAAGCGACCGAACGCGACCCCTCAGGCGCGCCTAGTCCGCGTCGGACCCGCTCGTGCCCGCGTTCACGTCGAGCAGGCGGTACTTCTCGGCCGCCCTGGCGGGGACCGCGGCATCCGCCTCTCCCCTGGCAGCCAGCAGCTGCAGGGTGCGGACGACGACCGACGGACCGTCGATCTTGAAGAACCGGCGTGCGGCGGCGCGGGTGTCCGAGAAGCCGAAGCCGTCGGCGCCGAGCGTCGCCCAGTCGTTCGGCACGAACTGGCGAACCTGGTCCGGCAGGTCCTTCGCGTAGTCGCTCACGGCCACGATCGGGCCCTGGGCATCGGCGAGCTGGCGCCGGATGAACGGCACACGTGCACCGCGCCCGAGGAACTCGTCCTCCTCGGCGGCGACCGCGTCCCGGCGCAGTTCGGTCCAGCTCGTCACCGACCAGACGTCGGCCTCGACGCCCCAGTCGTCCCGCAGCAGCCGCTGCGCCTCGAGCGCCCAGGTCGCACCGATGCCGGACGCCAGAAGGTGCGCCTTCGGTGCGGCCGCGGGGGCGATCCGATGGATGCCGCCGAGGATGCCGTCCACGTCGACGCCCTCCGGCTCGGCGGGCTGCACGATCGGCTCGTTGTAGACCATGAGGTTGTAGATCACGTTGCGCTCGGCATCCGTGCGCCCCGGTCCGTACATGCGCTCGATGCCGGCGCGCATGATGTGGCCGATCTCGTAGCCGTAGGCCGGGTCGTAGGTGATCACGGCCGCATTGGTCGCGGCGAGCAGCGGCGAGTGCCCGTCGGCGTGCTGCAGCCCCTCACCGGTGAGCGTGGTGCGGCCGGCCGTGGCCGAGATCAGGAACCCGCGGGCCATCTGATCGGCTGCGGCCCACAGCGAGTCGCCGGTGCGCTGGAAGCCGAACATCGAATAGAACACGTACACCGGGATCAACGGTTCGCCGTGCGTCGCATACGACGTGCCTGCGGCCGTGAACGCGGCGATGGAGCCGGCCTCGTTGATGCCGACGTGCAGGATCTGCCCCGCGGTCGACTCCTTGTACGACAGCACGATGTCGCGGTCGACGGCGAGGTAGTTCTGCCCGTTCGGGTTGTAGATCTTCGCCGTCGGGAAGAACGCGTCCATCCCGAACGTGCGGGCCTCATCGGGGATGATCGGCACGATCCGCTTGCCGAACTCCGCATCGCGCATGAGGTCATTGAGCACGCGGACGAACGCCATGGTGGTCGCCGCCTGCTGCTTGCCTGATCCGCGCGCGGCCACCTCGTACGCCTTCGGATCGGGCAGAGCGATCTCACCGGAGGCGTGCGGACGCCGCTCGGGCAGGTATCCGCCGAGCGCGCGGCGGCGCTCCTGCAGGTAGCGGATCTCCTCGGCATCCTGACCGGGGTGGAAGTACGGCGGCTGGTACGGGTCGGCTTCGAGCTGAGCATCCGAGATCGGGACCCGCAGGTGGTCGCGGAAATCCTTGAGGTCCTGCAGCGTGAGCTTCTTCATCTGGTGCGTCGCGTTGCGCGCCTCGAAGCGCTGGCCGAGACCGTAGCCCTTGACGGTCTTGACCAGGATGACGGTGGGCCTGCCGTTGCGCTCCAGCGACTTCGCGTACGCGGCGAAGACCTTGCGGTAGTCGTGCCCACCGCGCTTGAGACCCCAGATCTCATCGTCGGTGAGGCCGTCGACCAGCGCGCGGGTTCGCGGGTCGCGGCCGAAGAAGTTCTCCCGGATGAAGCCACCGGACTCGGCCTTGTACGTCTGGTAGTCGCCGTCGACGGTCGTGTTCATGATGTCGACGAGGGCGCCGTCGGCATCGTCGTCGAGCAAACCGTCCCACTCGCGCCCCCAGATGACCTTGATCACGTTCCAGCCGGCGCCGCGGAAGAAGCCCTCGAGCTCCTGGATGATCTTGCCGTTGCCGCGGACGGGTCCGTCGAGGCGCTGCAGGTTGCAGTTGACGACGAAGGTGAGGTTGTCGAGGCCGTCGTTGGCCGCGAGCTGCAGGAGCCCGCGTGACTCGGGCTCGTCCATCTCGCCGTCGCCGAGAAACGCCCACACGTGCTGATCGGACGTGTCCTTGAGGCCGCGGCCCTGCAGGTACCGGTTCGACTGCGCCTGGTAGATCGCGTTCATCGGGCCGATGCCCATCGACACGGTCGGGAACTCCCAGAACTCGGGCATGAGTCGGGGGTGCGGGTAGGACGACAGCGCGTGCCCCTCACGGGACTTCTCCTGGCGGAAGCCGTCGAGGTCCTCCTCGCCGAGACGTCCCTCCAGGAAGGCGCGGGCGTACATGCCGGGCGACGCGTGCCCCTGGAAGTAGATCTGGTCGCCGCCGCCCGGGTGGTCCTTGCCGCGGAAGAAGTGGTTGAAGCCGACCTCGTAGAGCGTGGCGGCTCCGGCGTACGTCGAGATGTGCCCGCCGACGCCGATCCCCGGGCGCTGCGCGCGGTGCACCATGACGGCGGCGTTCCAGCGCATCCAGGCGCGATAGCGGCGCTCGAGCTCCTCGTCGCCGGGGTACTCCGGCTCGGCGTCCGCCGGGATCGTGTTCACGTAGTCGGTGGTCGCGATGGGCTCCGAGCGGATGCCGGCACGATCCACCAGGGTGCGGACGATGTGCTCGCCGCGATCGGTTCCCCGCGCCGCGATGACGGCGTCCAGGGATTCGAGCCATTCGGCGGTCTCCTCCGGGTCGAGGTCGGCGATGGCGGCTGAGGCGCGAGTGTCTGTCACGGTTCGGCCTTTCTTGTTAGATGGGATCAGGGAAACGTCGGGAGGACTCGAGGATGAGCACACGCATCGCCGTCGTGACGGGAGCAGGTTCCGGGATCGGGCGCGCGGTCGCGCGCGCCCTGCTGGCCGAGGGCTTCCGTGTGGCCCTGGCAGGCCGGAGGGAGGATGCCCTGCACGAGACGGCGGCCGGGCATCCGGACGCCCTCGTGGTGCCCACGGATGTGACGGTCGAGTCCGAGGTGGAGGCGCTGTTCGCACGGGTCGTCGCCGCGTGGGGCCGGGTGGACGTGCTGTTCAACAACGCCGGCGCCTTCGGCCCGTCCGCATCGGCGGCCGAGATCCCGCTCGACGACTGGCAGCGAGTGCTGGATGTGAACGTCACCGGCGCTCTGCTGTGCGCCGGTGCCGCGATGCGCGCGATGATCGCGCAGCATCCGCAGGGTGGGCGCATCATCAACAACGGCTCGATCTCGGCGCAGGTGCCGCGTCCGCTGTCCGTGGCCTACACGGTGAGCAAGCACGCCATCACCGGGCTGACGAAGTCGATCGATCTCGACGGCCGCCACCACGGCATCACGGCCGGCCAGATCGACATCGGCAATGCGCGCACCGCGATCATGACCGAACTCGGTGCGGACACCGGAGCGCTGCAGCCGGACGGCTCGCGACGCGTTGAGCCCACCTTCGATGTCGCGGATGCCGCGCGCGCGGTGCTCTTCATGGCGCAGCTTCCGGCGGAGGCGAACGTCGCATCGCTGACGGTCACGGCATCCGGGATGCCGTACGCCGGCCGCGGCTGAGCACGAATCGGGCATCGCAACCTCCTCGGGAGCGGGGTGAGGGCGGACCCGGTGTCACCGAACGGGTCCGCCCCTGACGCGTCGGTGCACGGACCGTCGCGCCGGACGCGAGGGCGGACCAGCGGCCGCCCCCGCGCAGGATCAGTGCGCCGGGGCGGACTGCTCGCCGTCGTCGTCGATGACGACGATCTTGCGGCCCTTGGCGTCGATCAGCGTGCCGTCGACGTACCGGTCCCCCTCGCGGAGGGTCCGGATGACGTCGGTCTTGACGACCCGCACGGGGCTCGCGGCGAACACCGACGGGTTGTCCGGGGTGCCCCGCGTGAAGTGGTTGAAGACGAGGTTCAGCGTGATCGCCATGATCGCCGCCGAGCTGATGCCGGATCCGAAGATGACCTGGAACCACGTCGGGAAGTTCATGTAGATGTCGTGGTTGACCTCGGGCAGCACGCCGAAGGACAGCGACGCCGCCACGATGATGAGGTTCATGTTGCCGTCGTACTTCACCTTCGACAGCGTGCGGATGCCGGATGCCGTGACCGTGCCGAACAGCACGAGTCCCGCACCGCCGAGCACCGACGTCGGCACCGCCGCGACGACGCGACCGAGCACGGGCAGCAGACCGAGGATGATGAGGATCACGCCGCCGGCCGCGACGGCGTAGCGGCTCTTGATCTTCGTGACTGCCACGAGCCCGACGTTCTGGGCGAAGGCGCTCTGCGTGAACGAGTTGAAGATCGGCGAGATGGCGCTGGAGACCATGTCGGCGCGGAGACCGGCGGCGATCCGCTTGCGGTCGACCTTGGACCCGGTGATCTCGGCGACGGCGATGATGTCAGCCGTCGTCTCGGTGAGGATCACCAGCACCACGATCGTCATCGAGATGATCGCGGCGGCGTCGAACGTCGGGGCGCCGAAGGCGAACGGCGTCGGGAAGGCGAAGATCGGTCCTTCGAACACCTTCGAGAAGTCGGCCCGTCCGATGAGGGCCGCGAAGATCGTGCCGATGACCATGGCGAGCAGGATGGACAGGCGCGAGATCGTGGAGTTGCCGAGCTTCGACAGCACCATGATGGCGAGCAGCGTGAACCCGGCGATGCCGACGAAGACCGGGTCGGCGTAGTCCGGCGACTCGGGGTTCGCGCCCGTGATCCACCGGGCTGCCACCGGGACCAGCGAGAGACCGATCATGGTGATGACGGTGCCCGTGACGACCGGGGGGAAGAATCGCACGATCTGTGCGAAGAACGGGGCGATCACCAGGCCGATCAGCGACGCGACGATCACCGCTCCGAAGACGGCAGGCAGGCCGCCGCCCTGATTGACGATCGCGAGCATCGTGGCGACGCCGGCGAACGAGACGCCCTGGACGAGCGGCAGCTGCGATCCGAAGAACGGGATGCCGATGGTCTGCAGAAGCGTCGCGAGGCCGCCCATGAAGAGGCAGGCGGCGACCAGCACGCCGACCTCCGTCGGGGACAGTCCCGCCGCGGCGCCGATGATGAGCGGCGGGGCGATGATGCCGCCGTACATCGTCAGCACGTGCTGCAGTCCGAACATGAAGGCGGTGCCGACGCCGAGGCGTTCGTCCTCCGGCCGGTCCGATTCCGTCCTGATCCTGGTCTTGGTCTTTGTGCGTGCAGCAGTCATGTGAGGACCTCCTTGTCCGTGACCCGCTGTTCGGGGTGGGCTTTCTCGGGTGGGTATCGGGTATGCGGCAGCCGGGGCCCGCCCCGTCGGAGACGGGCCCCTGGTCAGCCGAGGGTCAGCAGAAGCCGGCGGAGCCGCTCCACGACCAGTGGTCGGTGTCGGCGCCTTCGCGCAGGAACGACGCCTCGATGAGTCCGTACGGGCGGTCGGCAGCGTAGAAGACCTCGTTGGGGTTCTCCAGGCCGAACGGCGACAGGTCGACGACGAAGTGGTGGCTGTTCGGCGTCGAGAAGCGGATCTCGTCGATCTCGGGATGCGCCTCGAGCACCGCCTCGGCCATCTCCTTCAGCGTGTGCTGCAGCGCGTAGGAGTAGTTGCGCGAGAATCCGGCGAGCAGGCGGCTGCGGACGTCCGCGTAAACCTCGTTGAAGTCGATGTCGTTGCGGTTGTAGCGCCACTTGGCGGTGACCGATGTGGCGAGGATGCGGTCCTCGGTCTCGGGGAGGGTCGTGTAGGTGTCCTTCGGGTAGCCGACGAACCCGCTCTGCGTGGTCTTGAGGACCTTGAGGTCCTGCAGCCCGGCGATGACGACCGTGTCGTCGCCCTCGATCTGCACGAGGGCGGTGCGGGTCTCGGTGCCACCGCGGACGAACGAGTGATCGTGCTCGCCGCCGTCGCCCTCGATGCGCTGCCAGGTGTACTGCTCGGCCTCCCAGCGACCGCCGGTGATCCACTCGAACTCGCCGGTGAAGTGGCGGCCGAGGCGGAGCAGGAACTCCTCAGGGCTGCCGACGCCGTCCTTGGCGAAGGCGTACACCGTGTTCTTCTGCGTGTCGGTGGGGACGACGTGCTCGTTGTTGCCGTCGAAGTGCGCGCTGGCGAGGTCGCCGCGCAGCTGCGACGTGACGTTGAGATCCTCGATCTCGTGGCGGGGCGTGTCGCGCGTCACGCGGACGACGCGCACCTCCGCCTTGCCGTACTGGTTCTTGCCCAGAATGATTTCGGTCATCTTCGTACTCAGCTTCCTCGGTAAGTGGAATAGGCGAACGGACTGAGCAGAAGAGGCACGTGGTAGTGCTCCTGCTCGGCGTCGACCAGGAAGGTCAGCACCACCTCCGGGAAGAAGGTGTCCGTTTCGATGCCGGCGAAGTAGGCCGCCGTGTCGAACCGGAGTCGGTATGCACCGCTCTCCAGCCGCTCGGGACCCAGGTCTTTCACCCGCCCGTCAGCATCGGTGAGGCCCGTACCGATCCCGTTCCATCCATCGCCGACTCGGGCCTCGAGTATGACGGCGACGCCGGGCGCGGGGCGCCCGATCGATGTGTCCAGGATGTGGGTGGTCACGTGAGAGACGCTCATGCGCGTGCTCCTTCTGTCTCGATGGCCCCGGAGAGACGGAGAGCCGCGATCTCGCGCAGCTGCTGGTCGATGACGACCAGCTCCTGCTCAGGGGTGTTGCCCAGCCGCTCCTGCAGCAGGGCGAGGATGTCGTCGGCTGAACGGCCGGCGGCGCGAACCAGGTACACCCGGTCGAACTTCGCTTCGTAGGCCCGGTTGCCTTCGGCGAGCGCCTCGGCCGCACTCGCGTGGACACCGGCCTGCTCGCTTCGGGCATGCGCCGCCTCGGCACTGTCGCCGTGAGCGCGCTCCCCGATGCGGGGATGATGCGCCAGCGCGGCGTCGAGCTCCGCTTCCGTGAGCGGAGCGGCGACCCGCATGGCGGCTTCCGTCAGCGCATCGACCGACGCGTACGGACGACCGGCGATGATCGCCTCGTACCAACGGGGGATATCCAGAGCAGGCTTCGCGACGCCCAGAGCGGCTTCGCGGGTGCTGGAGTTGAACTCCTCGAGCAACATCTTCGATCCTCAAGCACATACTGGCATCCGACGTGTAGAGGCTATACGGACTCTCTTCCGAGAGGATTCTGTTTCCGTATGTCGGAACTGTTATTTCAGCATGTGTAATTAGTATGCGGAGGATGCCGGACGGTGTCAACCCTTTTCGGGAAGATCGTCCGGCACCCGGCCGCCGGTACGGGCGTCAGGCGCCGAGTTCGGCGCGGAGCCGGGCGACGTGACCTTCCGCATCCACCCCGTACTCCGCGCGCTGCACGATGCCGTCGCCATCGAGCACGAAGGTCGAGCGGATGACTCCCTCGAACGTGCGGCCGTTCACGGTCTTCTCGCCCCACACGCCCCAGGCGCGCGCCACCGCGGCATCCGTGTCGGCGAGCAGGGGGAAGGTCAGCGACTCGGCGTCCGCGAAGGCGCGGATCTCGTCGACGGTGTCCGGCGAGATGCCGAGCACGGCGTAGCCGGCCGCGTCGAGCGAGGAGAGGCTGTCGCGGAAGTCGCATGCCTCCGTTGTGCACCCCGGCGTCGCCGCCTTGGGATAGAAGTACACGACGACGTTCCGGCCGCGGTAGTCGGCGAGCGCGGTGCGTTCGCCGTCGGCATCCGCGAGCGAGAAGTCCGGGGCGATGTCGCCGGTGGCGAGTCGAGTGGTCATGATGCTCCGATCGGGTCAGGGTCAGTTCAGGATGAAGGCGACGTCGAACGCTTCGGCGAGCTGGATGATCTTGCGCGCACGGCCGAGACGCGGCAGGTCGCTGCCGTCGCGGATGATGCGTCCGCGGGCGTCGAAGTCCGCGAGGAAGGAGTACGCCCATTCGACGTCGGTGCGGGTGGGGCTGATCACTTCGTTGACGACGGGTGTCTGGTCCGACGACAGGCACAGCTTTCCGGTCATGCCCATCGAGACCGTGATGGCGGACTGCTCGCGGAGGACCGGGTGGCTGGTGCCGACGGTCGGCCCGTCGATGGGACCGGGCAGACCTGCGGCACGGCTGGAGATGACCAGTCGCGCTCGGGGATACGCCATCGCCTCGCGATCCGCGGACATCCCGGTGTCACGACGGAAATCGCCGCTGCCGAAGGCGAGCCGGAAGGCGCCCTTCGCGCGGGCGATCTCGGTCGCGTTCTCGAGCCCGATGGCTGACTCGACGAGCGCCACGACGGGCACCTTGGCGCCGAGCCGGTTGAAGGTATCCATGACCTGGCCGCCGAGCTCGGTCTTCGCCAGCATCACGCCGCGGAGGCCGGGAGCGGCGCGCAGCGCCTCGATATCGTCGGCCCAGTAGTCGCTCGCGGCGTCGTTGATGCGCACCCAGGCGCTGCCGCCGGTGCTGAGCCAGTCGACCACACCCTGCCGGGCCTCGTCCTTGCGACTCGGGTCGACGGCGTCCTCGATGTCGAGCACGACAGCGTCGGCGTGCGAGGCGGCCGCGTCGTCGAAGGTGTCCGGCCTGGTCCCCGCGACGAGGAGCCACGATCGGGCCAGCTCAGGGGCGATCTCCCGCGACACGCGGGGCGGCAGAGGAGCGTTCATCTTTACTTTCCGTCCTGTGAAAGTTGACTTCTACAATTCGAAAAGTCTAACGCAGTGCAATTCGTGGCACCAGGGCGGAATCAGACGACGAGAGCGACAGCAGCCAGGACGATCGCCCCGACGGACGCGGCCGAGCGCACACCGTTCAAGACGTTCCACCGGCGCTCGAAAGCCGCTCGTGACACGGCGGAGGGCGACGACGAGGCGTCGAGGGCGTTGTTCAAGGGGACGTTCCCGGCTCCGGTCACGATGATCGCCCCGATGAAGAAGACGACGCCGGCAGCGACCAGCATCCATCCGCGCGGACTGCCCGTATCGATGAGCCCCGCCCACACGAGCGGCACGGGCGGCAGGAAGATCGGCAGCAGGAACAGCGGGTTCACCACGGCGCGGTTGATCGATCTCATCGCCGACACGAACATGTCGTCATCCGTGCGGCCGAGGCCCGGCATCACACCGGTCGAGAACGACCAGAACGTCCCACCCCCGAGCGCGAGCAGAACGAGACCGATGACGGCGAGGATGTCTGAGAGGTCCACGTCCTGCAATCTACGACACTCGCGTGGTTCCGATCGACGCTCACGCGCGAGCAGCGAGGAGTCGGTCCCAGATCGCGGCGGCGACCTCGCGCTTGGTTCCCGAGGCCTCCCCGACCACGGCACCGCCCTCGCCGATTATCTCGACCGCGTTCTCGGCCTTCTCGAATCCGTGCTCGGCATCGGCGAGGTTCACGACGAGCAGGTCCGCGCCCTTGCGCTCGCGCTTGCGTCGGGCGCGCGCCCGGCGCTCGTCCGGATCCGTGAGGGTCTCGGCGGCGAACGCGACGACGGTCTGCCCCGCCGGTCGAGACGCGGCGAGCGCCGCCACGACGTCCTCGTTCTCGACGAGGTCGATCCTGGTGAGGAGCGCGTCCTCCTTGGTGAGCTTGTGCTCGGCCGGGTGCGCCGGCCGATAGTCGGCGACGGCAGCGGCCATGATCACCACGTCGGCGGATGCCGCGGCATCCTTCATCGCGATCGAGAGCTCCCCTGCCGTGCCGACCGGACGGACCGTGGCGCCGTGCGCGGCGGCGAGCACATCCGGCGCGATGTTCGCGGCGACGAGGACGACCTCGGCGCCGCGCGCGACGGCCTCGGCGGCGAGGGCCGCCCCTTGCCGCCCGCTGGAGCGGTTGCCGAGGAACCGCACCGGATCGATGGGTTCGCGCGTGCCACCGGCGGAGATCACGACGCGCACTCCGGTCAGGTCGCGGGCGGGAGCGAGGACGGCATCCAGGATCTCCTCCGGCTCCAGCATCCGACCAGGGCCGGAGTCTCCCCCGGTCAACTCGCCGTCGCCGGGGCCGACGATCCGAATCCCTCGGGAGCGCAGCGTCGCGATGTTCGCCTGCGTCGCCGGATGCCGCCACATCTCGGTGTGCATCGCGGGAGCGATCGCGACCGGTGCGGTGGTGGCGAGCAGAGTGGTTCCCAGCAGGTCGTCGGCGAGGCCGGCCGCCATCTTCGCGATCGTGTTGGCGGTGGCCGGCGCCACGATGACGAGGTCCGCTGCCTGGCCGAGGGCGACATGACGGACCCGGGCGACATCCTCGTGCACGCCGGTCGTGACCGGCTTGCGGCTGATCGCCTCCCAGGTCGGCAGGCCGACGAAGCGCAGGGCGTCCTCGGTCGGCACGACGGTGACGTCGTGCCCGCCCTTCACCAGCAGGCGCACGAGGTGCACCGTCTTGTAGGCGGCGATGCCACCGGTCACTGCCACGACGATGTTCACGTCTACGATTCTGCCAGCGCGACCGGTCATCGCGATGGGGTAGCCTGCTCGACAGAGAGTTTCCACCATGCGGATAGTTCGACATCGCCTGTTCCGCATCCGATGAAAGGCCCGCGATGCCCGCTGCCGCCTCCGACGGAGTGAAGTCCGTCGCCCGCGTGTTCGATCTGCTCGAGCTCATCGCCGATGCCGGTGGCGACGTCACCCTCAGCGAACTGGCCGCCGCGGCGGACCTGCCGCTGCCCACGATCCATCGACTGCTGCGCACCCTGGTCTCCCTCGGCTACGCCAGGCAGCTCGCGAACCGCCGGTACGCGCTGGGCCCGCGACTGGTCCGCCTGGGCGAGGTCGCGAATCGCAAGTTCGGGCAGATCGCGATGCCGCAGCTCAAGGACCTCGTGTCGCGGCTCGGCGAGACGGCGAATCTCGCGACGATCGACGGCGACAGGGTCATCTACGTCTCACAGGCGCCGTCGCCGCACGCCATGCGCATGTTCACCGAGGTCGGGCGCCGTGCGCATCTGCACGCGACCGGCGTCGGCAAGGCGATCCTCTCGCAGTTCAGCGACGACGCCGTGCGCGACATCATCTCGCGCACCGGCATGCCGCCGGCCACCGAGCACTCGATCGCGACGCTGCCCGACCTGCTCGCGGACCTCGAGCTCATCCGCGAACGCGGTTACGCGATCGATGACGGAGAGCAGGAGATCGGCGTGCGCTGCTACGCGATGGCCGTGCCCGACATGCCCGTCGCCACGGCCGTGTCCGTGTCCGGACCGATCGCCCGCGTCGACGACGACTTCGCCGAGCGTGCCATCCCGGTGCTGCGCGACGCGATCGCCGAGATCTCCGCACTCGCTCGCGGCTGAGGGATCCGCCGTCGCGAAGGGGCATTGACCTCTTCGGCGCATCGTCGTACGCTTTCCATAAGTCAGTAATTGACTTCCATATCATGGAATGAACCTCGACTGAAGACGATCACTCGACGAAGAGGTGCGCATGTCCGAACGAGGTGAACGATCCCGGCCCGCATCGACGAGGGCCGAATCGACAGAGAACCGCGGCATCCAGATCGACCCCGATCTCCAACAGGGCGACTCCGACGGATCCGGCGCTTTCCTGCGCGCCTTCCGCATCCTGTTCCCGCGCTGGTTCGCGGCGCCCGAGGCTTAGACTCACCGGAGGAGATCGACTCATGACCGACAACGCCGTCATCGTGAACGGGCGCCGACGCCCCCTCGCGAACACCGCCACGAACGCCACCGCCCTGGACTGGCTGCGCACCAGCGGACTCTCTGGAAGCAAAGAGGGCTGCGCCGAGGGAGAGTGCGGCGCGTGCGCCCTGCTGCTCGCCACCCCCGCACCCGGCGGAGGCACGGCCTGGACGCCGGTGAACGCCTGCCTCGTCCCGGTCTACGCTCTCGACGGACAGGAGATCGTGACCGCGGAGGGCCTCGGAACTCCCGAGGCGATGCACCCCGTCCAGGAGAAGCTCGCCGAGGCCGGCGGGTCCCAGTGCGGGTACTGCACGCCCGGCTTCGTCTGCAGCATGGCCGGCGAGTTCTACCGCGCCGACCGGTCCGCCGCCGTCGTCTCCGCCGGCCGGTCCGCCGCCGAGCACGGCGACGGATGCTCCGCCCATGCCGGAGAGCACGGCCCGAACGGCTTCGACCTGCACGCGCTGAGCGGAAACCTGTGCCGGTGCACCGGCTATCGCCCGATCCGCGATGCCGCCTACAGGCTCGGCGAACCCGACCCCGCCGACCCGCTGCAGCAGCGCCTCGCCGAGCCCGCTCCGGCTCCGGTCGCGACGGATGCCGTGGTCGACGGCGCCCGCTTCATCCGGCCCGCGTCGCTTGCGGATGCGCTCGCGCTGCTGCGCGACGAACCGGACGCGCTGCTCGTGGCCGGCTCCACCGACTGGGGCGTCGAGGTCAACATCCGCGGACGGCGCGCACCGCTCGTCGTCGCGATCGAGCAGCTGCCGGAACTGCGCGCCCTGTCCGTCGCCGACGATGTCATCGAGATCGGCGCGGCCCTGTCGCTGTCCGAGGTCGAGCGCGGACTCGACGGTGCAATCCCCCTGCTGGCCCAGCTCTTCCCGCAGTTCGCCTCGCGGCTGATCCGCAACCGCGGCACGTTCGGCGGCAACCTCGGCACCGGCTCCCCGATCGGCGACACCCCGCCGGCACTGCTCGCCCTCCGCGCCCGATTGGTGCTGGCGTCGGCCGACGGCGAGCGCGAGGTCGACCTGGCGGAGTACTTCACCGGCTACCGCCAGACGATCCGCCGCCCGGACGAGCTGATCCGTGCGGTGCGCATCCCGCGCCCGCTGGCGGCGACCACTGCGTTCCACAAGATCGCCAAGCGTCGCTTCGACGACATCTCCAGCGTCGCCGTCGCGTTCGCCCTCGACATCACCGGTGGCCTCGTGACCGATGCGACGATCGGGCTCGGCGGCGTCGCCGCCACGCCGCTGCGGGCGCACGCCACGGAGCAGGCGCTCATCGGGCAGCCGTGGAATGCGGCCACGGTGCGCGCGGCATCCGACATCCTCGGCTCGGAGGGGACCCCGATGTCTGATCACCGGGCGAGCTCCGAGTACCGCTCTCTCATGCTGAACACCGCACTGCTGAAGCTGTACAGCACGACGGTCCTCGACGCGAAGGAGGTGTCCGCATGAGCGCACTGGCCGACCGCCCGGCGAATCCCGTCGTCGGACAGCGCGCAGCGCACGAGAGCGCCGTACTGCATGTGACGGGAGCTGCGATGTACACCGACGACCTCTCCGCGCAGACGGCCGGCGTGCTCACGGCCTGGCCCGTGCAGTCCACGAACGCGCACGCGAAGGTGACGATCGACGTCTCCGGCGCGTACGAGGTCGCCGGCGTCGTGCGGGTGCTGACCGCCGACGACGTGCCCGGTGTCAACGATGCCGGCATCAAGCACGACGAACCCCTGTTCCCCGATGTCGCGATGTTCTACGGCCACGCGCTGGTCTGGGTGCTCGGCGAGACCCAGGAGGCCGCGCGGCTCGGCGCCGAGCGTGTGAAGGTCGAGTACGAACCGCTGCCGTCGCTGATCACCGTGCAGGACGCCATCGACGCCGGGTCGTTCCAGGGCATCGCCCGCACCGTCGAGCGCGGAGACGCGGCATCCGCCCTCGCCTCCTCAACCCATGTGTTCGAGGGCGTGACCGAGTTCGGCGGCCAGGAGCACTTCTACCTCGAGACGCACGCCTCCCTCGCCCTCCGGGACACCGAGGGCGGGTACTTCGTGCAGTGCTCGACGCAGCACCCCTCCGAGACGCAGGAGATCGTCGCCCACGTGCTCGGGATCAGCTCCAGCGAGGTCACCGTGCAGTGCCTGCGAATGGGCGGCGGGTTCGGCGGCAAGGAGATGCAGCCGCACGGCTTCGCCGCGATCGCGGCGCTCGGCGCGAAGCTCACCGGACGCCCGGTGCGGT
This sequence comes from Microbacterium sp. ZKA21, assembly GCF_050434165.1. NCBI lineage: Bacteria > Bacillati > Actinomycetota > Actinomycetes > Micrococcales > Microbacteriaceae > Microbacterium > Microbacterium sp. ZKA21. The sequence continues at coordinate 405,016 of NZ_JBNPVV010000003.1, read as the reverse complement.
TGCGCCTGAACCGCACGCAGGACATCACGATGACCGGCAAACGGCATCCGTTCCACATCCGCTGGAAGGTCGGCTTCGACGCCGACGGGATGCTGCAGGCGCTCGACGCCCTGCTCACGTGCGACGGCGGCTGGAGCCTCGACCTGTCCGAGCCGGTGCTCGGCCGAGCGCTGTGCCACCTCGACAACGCCTACTGGATCCCGAACGTGCACGCGCACGGCCGCATCGCGAAGACGAACAAAGCGTCCAACACCGCCTACCGCGGCTTCGGCGGCCCGCAGGGCGTGTTCGTGATCGAGGACATCCTCGGTCGGGTCGCCCCCGCCCTGGGCATCGATCCGATGCAGCTGCGCGAGCAGAACTTCTACCGCCCTGGCCAGTCCACCCCGTACGGACAGCCTGTGAAGGATTCCGAGCGCATGGGCACCATGTGGGCGCAGCTGCGCACGGAGGCCGCGATCGACGAGCGCCGGGCCGAGATCGCGGCGTTCAACGCGCAGAGTCCGGATGCGAAGCGGGCCCTCGCGACCACGCCGATCAAGTTCGGCATCTCGTTCAACTTCGCCGCGTTCAACCAGGCCGGTGCCCTCGTGCACGTCTACAAGGACGGCTCGGTGCTGATCAACCACGGCGGCACCGAGATGGGCCAGGGCCTGCACACGAAGATGATGCAGGTCGCCGCGACAGCGCTGGGTCTCGAGCTGCACCAGGTACGGCTCGCCCCGACCCGCACCGACAAGGTGCCGAACACCTCGGCCACCGCGGCATCCTCCGGCGCCGACCTCAACGGCGGCGCGGTGAAGAACGCCTGCGAGCAGATCAGGGAACGCATGGCGAAGGTCGCCGGGCGCCTGCTCGGCGTCGATGAGCGCGACGTGCGCTTCTCCGGCGGCGTGGTCACAGGGCTCGGCAACCGCGACCAGGCGCTCACCTTCGCCGAGGTCGCGAACGCGGCCTACCTGCAGCGCGTGCAGCTGTTCGCGGCCGGCTACTACCGCACCGAGGGACTGCACTGGAACCCCGACATCATGCAGGGCTCCCCGTTCAAGTACTTCTCGTACGGATGCGCGGCCACCGAGGTCGAGGTCGACGGGTTCACCGGCGCCTATCGCGTGCGCCGTGTGGACATCATCCACGACGTCGGCGACTCGCTCTCGCCGATGCTCGACATCGGGCAGATCGAGGGCGCGTACGTGCAGGGCGTCGGCTGGCTGACCCTCGAGGAGCTGCGCTGGGATGCCACGGACGGACCGCACCGCGGGCGCCTGCAGACCCAGTCGGCGTCGACGTACAAGATCCCGAGCTTCTCCGAGATGCCGGAGGAGTTCAACGTGCGCCTGTTCACGAACGCCCGCGAGGACGGCGCCGTCTACGGCTCGAAGGCCGTCGGCGAGCCGCCCTTCATGCTCGCGTTCAGTGCCCGCGAGGCCATCCGCGAGGCCGTCGCCGCATTCGGACCGGCCGGCCGCACGGTCGAGCTGCCGTCGCCGGCGACGCCGGAGGCCGTGTTCTGGTCGGTGCGCGCGGCGCAGCAGGCCGGTGCGACGACCGATCCCGATCGCGTGCTCGCCGCCGCGCGCTGAGGTCATGGACTGGCTCGACGCCCTGCAGGGGATGCGCGCACGACGCATCCCCGCGGTCGTCGTGACTCTCGCCGCAGTGCGCGGTCATGCGCCGCGCAACGGCGGAGCGAAGATGGTGGTCGCCCCCGGCGAGGTCTTCGGCACCATCGGCGGTGGGAATCTCGAGGCGACGGCGATCGAGCGAGCAAGTCGGATGCTGGCATCCGGAGCGGCCGAACCCGAACTGCTCACGCTGACGCTCAGCGACAAGGCCGTCACCGAGTACGGCGTGCAGTGCTGCGGAGGAGAGGTCACGATCATGCTGGAGCCCATGCGCGTGGTGCCGACGGTGGCGGTCTTCGGCCTCGGCCATGTCGGGCTCGAGCTCGCCCGCATCCTGACCAGGCACGAGCTGGAGCTGCGCCTGATCGACTCGCGCGCCGAGATGCTCTCGCCGGATCGCATCGACGTGCTGTCCGACGCCGTCGCCCGCGTGCAGGTGACGCACGCGCCGGTGCCCGAGTCCGCGCTCGCCGCGCTCCCCCCGGGAGCGCACGTCCTGGTCATGACGCACGACCACGTCGAGGATCTCGCCGTGGTCGATCTGGCCCTGCGCACCGAAGGCATCGGCTCCATCGGCCTGATCGGCTCGGCGTCGAAGTGGGCGCGGTTCCGCGCCAAGCTCACCGAGCTCGGTCACACCGAGGCGGATCTCCTCCGCGTCACCACGCCGATCGGCATCCCCGAAGTGGCGGGCAAGCAACCGGCGGCGATCGCGGTGAGCGTGGCGGCCAGGATGCTCCAGCTCATCGATGAGGCCGCGGCCGCCGATCTCGCTCTTCCGGAAAATGGAACTTGAAATCCACTCTGTGAATATCTAGACTGCTGTCAGGCCTAGGCGGGTTACATCTGTGAACCATCTACCGGGCACCCCGCTGCGAAGACGCAGCGGATTGCGACCCGGAGGTTCCCATGCTCGACCGCATCGCCGACTACACCGAATGCCTGGCCGACCCCGGCCGCTGGGCGATCGCCACGATCGTCGAGGTCTCCGGATCCGTGCCCCGCCCCGCGGGCACGTCCATGGCCGTCCGCGACGACGGCCGCACGATCGGCTCGGTCTCCGGCGGGTGCGTGGAGGGCGCCGTCGTCAGCGCGGCCCTGGACTGCCTCGAAACCGGAGAGGTCGAGCTGCACTCGTTCGGGTACGCGGACGACGACGGTATCGAGATCGGGCTGATGTGCGGCGGCGACGTGCGCGTGCTCGTGCAGCCGCTGGTCACGTTCGGACCGGACGTGCTCGCGACCCTCGCTTCGCCGGCATCCGACCTGCGCCTGGTGCGCGAGCTGCCCGCGATCGGCACCACCGGTGTCCCGAGCGATCTCAACCGGATCCGAGGAGAACGCGCAGACGGACGGACGATTCCCGTGGGTCGCTCCAGGCGCACCCACGCGGATGCGACGACTGCCTGCGCGTTCCGCGGCGCCGATGTCCCGCCGGAAGCCGGTGACGACGCGGTGCGCGCCGCCGCACGCGCGGGAGGTGCGCACGTGGTCGACATCACGGACCGGACGCAACCGGGCTGCCCGGTCGCGCGACGCCTGTTCGTCGAATCGGCGGCGGCCCCTGCCCGGTTGATCGTCTACGGCGCGAACGACTTCTCGGCGGCGCTCGCCCTGGCGGCGGCCGCCCTGGGCAGACACGTCACGGTCTGCGACGCACGGCCCGTCTTCGCGACGCGGGCACGGCATCCCGGGGCCCACGAGGTGGTCCGCATGCATCCGCTCCGGCACTTCGAACAGGAGCTGGATGCCGGCCGCATCGACGCCCGCACCGCGATCGTCGTACTCACCCACGACCCGCGCTTCGACCTGCCGGTGCTCGAGCGGGCGCTGCGGCTCGATCTCACCTACGTCGGCGCGATGGGGTCGCGCATCACGCACGAGAAGCGTGTGCAGGAACTGCGCGCCGGCGGTCTCGCGGACAGCGCGCTCTCCGTGCTGCATTCGCCGATCGGCCTCGATCTGGGCGCGCGCACCCCGGCGGAAGTGGCGGTGTCGATCCTCGCCGAGCTGATCCTCACCGAGACCGCCGCCCGCACCGGCATCGACGCCCCGCCCCGGCCGCGTCTGCGCGACACCCGCGGAGACGTGCACGACGGCTCGCGCATCTGCGCGACCGCCTCACTCGAGAGCGGGGTGCCGGCATGGACGTGACGTGCGTCGACGAGGTGCTGATGTGCGCCGATCCCGAGCAGTGGCTGCCCGGCGACTCCTGGCTCGCCGGCGGCACGGTCATCTACTCCTACGGCACCGATATCACCCGCGGTGCGCCGAACCGTCTGCTCGACATCACGGCATCCGGGTGGCCTGCGCTCACCTGGATCGCAGAACCGGGCGGCGGCCACGGACTCGAGATCGCCGCCACGTGCCGCATCGCCGATCTCTATGCGCTGCCAGACGGCATCCTGCCCGCTGATCTCCCGGGTATCGAGCTGATCCGGCCCGCCTGCGATGCGTTCGTCGCCTCCTGGAAGATCTGGCACGTCTCTACGGTCGGCGGCAACGTCGCCACCGCCCTGCCCGCGGGGCCGATGATCTCGCTGCTCAGCGCCTGGGACGCCACGGCGCTCATCCTGCGGCCGGACGGACGACGGCGGAGGATGCCGGTCGCCGAGCTGGTCGCAGGACCGGCGCGCAATCGGCTCGGCGACGGCGAACTGATCCGCAGCTTCCGCGTCCCGGGATCCTCGCTTCGCGAGGTGGCGGCATTCCGGCGCATCTCGCTCACCGAGCGGGGGCGCTCCGCCGCGCTGATCATCGGCCGGCGCACGTCGCAGGAGTCCGTGCGCCTGACCGTGACCGCATCGACGTTCCGGCCCGTCACCCTGGACCTCGGCCCATCGACAGGCTCAGGACCCCAGCGGATCCCCGCGGATGCCGGCGCCTGGCGCCGCGCGATCGACACCGCCGCGGGTGCGAACGGCGGCTGGTACGACGACATCCACGGCGAGCCGGCCTGGCGGCGCACCATGACGCATCGGCTCGGCGACGAGATCCTCGCCGAACTGCTGCCGGCGTCGGCGACCGGCGTGGATGACGCGCAGGAACGCGTCACCGGAGACATCAGGATGCGGAGGATGGCGGCATGACCATCGACATCGTCCCCTCCCCCACGACGGCCGACGACGCATCGGCAGACGGCTCCGACAGGCGCCAGGAAGCCACCGTCGACGGCCGCACCGTCGACGTCACCGCCGAACCGGGGCAGTGCCTGCGCACCTGGCTGCGCGACCAGGGCGCATACGGCGTGAAGAAGGGCTGCGACGGCGGCGACTGCGGCGCGTGCACCGTGATCGTCGACGGCGAAGCCGTGCACAGCTGCGTCTACCCCGCGCACCGCGCGGCCGGACGCGACATCGTCACCGTGCAGGGGCTCGGCACCCCCGAGCATCCGCATCCGGTGCAGGAGCAGTTCCGCCGCGCCGCCGGATTCCAGTGCGGGTTCTGCACGGCCGGCATGGTGTGCACCGTGGCGTCCCTGCCGCGGGTCGCCGATCCTCGGACCGGCGAGCCCGTGATCGACACCGCCGACCTCGACCGCACGCTGAAGGGCAGCATCTGCCGCTGCACCGGCTACCGCAGCATCGACGATGCCGTGCACGGCCGGACCAACATCGACGACCGCGCGGGCGGCGTGGGATCGGCCACGGGGGCACCTGCCGCGGTGGGCGTGGTCACCGGCACCGTGCAGTACACGATGGACGTCGACCCCGACGAGCTGCCTGCGCCCCTCCTCTACGCCGCCGTCGTGCGCAGCCCGCACCCGCACGCGCGGGTGGTTCGCGTCGACACCGCACGCGCGCTCGATGCCCCAGGGGTCGTCACCGTGCTCACCCGCGCGGATGCCCCGCAGACGGTGTTCTCGACCGCGCAGCACGAGATCGAGGCCGACGACCCCGCCGACACCCGGGTGTTCGACGAATACGTGCGGTTCGTCGGTCAGCGGGTGGCGCTGGTGGTCGCGGAGTCGCAGCGGGACGCGGACCGTGCGGCACGTCTGGTCGCGGTGGAGTACGAGGTGCTGCCGTTCAACACCGACCCCGAGCTGGCCGACCATCCCGACGTCATCGCGCTGCACGGCCCCACGTCCCCCGGGGGCGGGAGCGTCGAGGGCCTGGCCGATCCGACGCGCAACCTCGTCATGGAGCTGCACTCCGAGGTCGGCGACCTGCAGTCGGCGCTGGCGGCATCCGACATCGTCGAGGAGCGGGAGTTCCACACCCACCGGGTCTCGCACACAGCGCTGGAGACGCACGGCTCGATCGCGTGGCGCGACGCGGGCGGACGCTTCGTCGTGCGCAGCAGCACCCAGGTGCCGTTCCTCGTGCGACGCACGCTGGCGCGTGTCTTCGGTCTCGACAAGGACGACGTCCGCGTCTACACCGGCCGGGTCGGCGGCGGCTTCGGCGGCAAGCAGGAGGTGCTCACCGAGGACCTGGCGCTGCTGGCGACCATGGCGACGGGCCGGCCCGTGCGGGTGGAGTTCTCGCGCAAGGAGGTGCTGACGGCCACCACGGTGCGGCATCCGTTCCGCATCCGCGTGCGCATGGGAGCGACAGCCGACGGCACGATCACCGGCATCGGCGTCGATGTGCGTTCGAACACCGGCGCGTACGGCAATCACGGCCCAGGGGTGATGTTCCACGGGGTCGGCGAATCGATCGCCGTGTACCGGGCAGTGGCGAAGAGGATCGACGCCGACGTCGTCTACACCAATACCGTGCCCTCCGGCGCGTTCCGCGGGTACGGCCTCAGTCAGATGATCTTCGCGATCGAATCGACGGTCGACGAGCTCGCTCGCAGGCTCGGCATCGACCCCCTGGACTTCCGGCGGGCGAACCTCATCGGTGCCGACGATGCGATGGTCGCCGCGCACGAGGAACCCGACCTGCTGATCGGCAGCTACGGCCTCGACGAGTGCGTCTCGATCGTCCAGGATGCCCTGGCGCGCGACCGGGCAGCCGATGCCGCGGTGCTCGAACCCGGCTGGCGCATGGGCGAGGGGTCGGCGGTCGCCATGATCGCCACTGTGCCGCCGCGCGGTCATCACGCCCACGTGGCTCTGCGACTCGACGCCGACGGCGTGGTCACGCTCGATGTCGGCACCGCCGAGTTCGGCAACGGGACCTCGACGGTGCACCAGCAGATCGTGGCGACCGTGCTGCAGAGCGACACCCGCCGGGTGCGACTACGCCAGTCCGACTCGGACCTCGTGCCGCACGACACGGGCGCCTTCGGCTCGACCGGCACGGTCGTCGCCGGCCGCGCCACCCACGCCGCGGCGAGCGCGCTCGCGACGATGCTGCGGGATCGGGCCGCCGTCCTGCTGAGCGCCCCGCCGGCCGAGTGCATCCTGACGGGCGACCGCGTCGTGCGCGGCGGCTCCGCCGTGACGCTGCAGGAGATCGCGGCCGCGGCCGACGACGACGTCATCGAGGCCACCGGATACTGGGGCGGCACACCGCGCTCCGTCGCCTTCAACGTGCAGGGATTCCGGGTCGCGGTGAACGAGGCGACCGGCGAGCTGCGCATCCTGCGCTCGATCCACGCAGCGGACGCCGGAGTCGTCGTCAACCCCGAGCAGTGCCGTGGCCAGATCGAAGGCGGAATCGCCCAGGGGATCGGAGCCGCGCTGCACGAGATCGTTCGAGTCGACGATGCAGGACGGGTCGTCTCCGACATCCTCCGCCAGTATCACGTACCCGTCTTCGGCGACGTGCCGCGCTCGGAGATCTCGTTCGCCCGCACCTCGGACGTGCTCGGCCCGCTGGGCGCCAAGTCGATGAGCGAGTCGCCGTTCAACCCGATCGCGCCCGCGCTGGCTTCGGCGATCCGCGACGCGACCGGCATTCGGATGACCCGCACCCCGTTCACGCGCGACCGCATCCATGCCGCCGTGGTCTCCCGAGATGCGGATGCCGGCGCGGAGGCGGGCGCGTGACGCTGCATCACCGGCACGCGATCGTGCTGGCCGCCGGACGCGGCATGCGCCTCGGCCGCGGGCCGAAAGCGCTGCTGACCTGGAACGACGAGGTGCTCGTGACGAGGACGGCACGAGCGGCGGCTCTCGCAGGCTGCAGTGTGACGGTCGCCGTGTGCCCGGAGGCCACCGCCGTCCGGCGCTGGCTGCGTACGCGATCGCCGTCTGCGCAGGTCGTGCACGTGCCCGATGCCGACCTCGGCATGTCGGCGTCGCTGCGCGCCGCGGTGCGCCCGCTGCGCGTGGCCGCATCCCGTCCGCGCGCGGTCATCGTGCTGCTGGTCGATCAGCCGGGCGTGAGTGTGCAGGTCATGCGCCGGCTGCTCGACGCCCATCTGCCCGGACGGGCGACCCGTGCCGCGTGGAACGGCGCGCCCGGGAACCCTGTGGTATTCGACACGGCCGACCTGGTCGATGCCGCAGCACTCGCCGAAGGCGATGCCGGCGCCCGCGCGTGGTTGTCTCAGCGTCCGCACCTCATCGACGATGTCGAGTGCGCGGACGTCGGATCCGGCGGCGACATCGATCTGCCCGCGGACCTGGCGGCCTGGCCCGAGATCAGCTGACCGCATCCGCACACCCGCATCCGCACCCGCGCACCCGTCCTCGCGTCACCCGTCCCCACGTCACCCGTCCCCGCGTCACCCGTCCCCGCGTCACCGTCCCCGCGTCACCCGTCCCCGCGTCACCGTCCCGCGTCACCCGTCCCCGCGTCACCGTCCCGCGTCACCCGTCCCCGCGTCACCGTCCCGCGTCACCCAGGCCGATCTTCCGGTCGCAGTTCATGTCGCTTCCGCGTTCTGTCCGAGCGTTCCGGTCGCAGTTCATGTCGCTTCCGCGTCCTGTCCGAACGTTCCGGTCGCAGTTCATGTCGCTAAGGCCGCGTCATAGCGACACGAAGTGCGACCCGAAGCATCGGGAACACGGTCGCACACGCGACGGATGCCGCGTGTGATCGCCCGCGGCATCCGGAATCACGCGGAAGACCCCCGGAGCCGAAGCTCCGGGGGTCTTCTGCGGACGCGTCTCAGCCCGCGAGGACCTGTTCGATCGGTCCGCGCACGAAGTACAGTGCGAAACCGGCGGCGACGACCCACATCAGCCAGTGCACCTTGCGGGCGCGACCGGAGAGCGCGTTGATGAGAGCCCAGGAGATGAAGCCGACGCCGATGCCGTTGGCGATCGAGTAGGTGAGCGGCATCGTCACGATCGTGAGGAACACCGGCAGCGCGACGGCGAAGTTGGTGAACTTGATCTCCTTGATCTGGCCCATCATCATCGCACCGACCACCACGAGAGCCGCGGATCCCACCTCGATCGGCACCACGAGCGTCAGCGGCGTGAAGAACATCGACAGCAGGAACAGGATGCCGACGACGACCGCCGCGAGACCCGTGCGCGCCCCCTCGCCGATGCCGGACGCACTGTCGACGTAGACGGTGTTCGACGAGGTCGAGGTCGCGCCACCGGCGACGGCCCCGAGACCCTCGACGACGAAGGCCGAGCGCAGGCGCGGGAAGGTGCCGTCCTTGTACGCGAGGCCGGCGTTCTTCGCCAGACCCGTCATGGTCCCCATCGCGTCGAAGAAGTTGGAGAACACCAGCGTGAACACGAGCATGGTCGCAGCCAGAGCGCCGATGCGGCCGAAGGAGCCGAAGAGGTCGAACTGCCCGATCAGCCCGAAGTCGGGGATGGTCACGAACGAACTCGGCAGTTCGGGGATGGTCATGTGCCATCCGCTCGGGTCCTCGAAGCTCGGTCCGAGTTTGAGGATCGCCTGCGCGATGATCGCCACGATCGTGGTCGCCACGATGCCGATCAGGATGCCGCCCGGTACTTTGCGCGCGACCAGCACGCCGATCAGCACGAGGCCGAGCAGGAAGATGAGCGTCGGCACCGAGGTGATCGACCCGGCGTCGCCGAGCTGCACGGGCGGGCCGCCGGGGGTGCGGGTGACGAAGCCGGAGTCGACGAACCCGATGAACGCGATGAACAGGCCGATGCCGACTGTGATCGCGGCCTTCAGCTGTGCGGGCACCGCGTTGAAGATCGCGGTGCGGATGCCGGTGGCTCCGAACAGCACGATCAGGAGTCCGTTGATCACCACCAGCCCCATCGCCTCCGGCCAGGTGACCTGACCGACGACCGAGACCGCGAGGAAGGAGTTGATGCCGAGGCCGGCCGCGAGCGCGAACGGCAGACGTGCGATCAGGCCGAAGAGGATCGTCATGACTCCGGCGGTGAGGCCGGTGGCCGCCCCGATCTGGGCCGGATCGAGCGCGTTGCCGGCGACGTCGTCGACGCCGGCGAGGATGAGCGGATTCAGGATCACGATGTACGCCATCGTGACGAAGGTGACGATGCCGCCGCGGATCTCACGGGCGAACGTCGATCCGCGCCGGGTGATCTCGAAGAAGCGGTCGACGGCATTCCTTGGCTCGGCGTCGACCGTGGTCGTGGCGCCGGTGGCCAGGGGCGGGAGCTCCGGCGCGGGGGTCGCGCCGGTCTCTGGGTCGTTGAAGACATGTGAAGACATCGTCGGCTCCAAGCGGTTGTCATGCGGAAGGGATGGGAAGGGTCGCCGGATGTCGAGACGGCAGACGTCGGGACGGGCGGGGTGGGTCTGCGGCGGGTGCCGTCAGTAGTCGATGCGGGACGAGTTGCCGTTCCACTCGGTGAACGGAGCGACACGCTCCTCAGCGGGCAGGTGCTCCTGGCCGACCGGCATGATCGCTCGGTCGTCCTCACCGCCCTCGAAGTAGCGGTAGAACACCGCGTCGTCGAAGCCGGCTGCGGCCGCGTCATTGCGGTCGGCGGCGAAGTAGACCCGGTCGATGCGGGCCCAGAGCGAGGTGGCGAGGCACATCGGGCAGGGCTCGCAGCTCGTGTAGAGCGTGGCGCCCGTGAGATCGAAGGTGCCGAGCCCCTGGCAGGCGTTGCGGATCGCCGTCACCTCGGCGTGCGCCGAAGGATCGAGATTCGCTGTCACTCTGTTGAGACCCTCGAAGACCCGCCCATCCGCCGAGACGACGATCGCGCCGAACGGACCTCCGGCGTTGCGGACGTTCTCTGTGGCGAGCGCGACGGCCCTGGCCAGGTATTCGGCCGGTGTGGGCTGCGAATCGGTGACGGACATGCTGATGCTGCTCATGAAGGCTTCCTTGCTGTCGTCGCAGTGATACGGCTTCCGTTCGGACCTGCCCGTGGCCAGATCGTCCCTCGAGATATACGTCGAACCGCTAGGTTTTGCTTCCTGCGCCAGCCGACCCTCGTTGGTCGCCCGGCGGTTCGACTGTAACAGCGCGCTCCGGATGCGTCCAGACCTTTCTGAAACATGTTTTCCGAGATGCGAGATTCTGCGGCCGACCGTCGGGTCCCACCGGTGTAGTGTTGCCCCTCGAAAGGGGCGATCATGTCCGACCGGTCGACAGCTGCGCTCACGCCGCGGGCGCCGGGCGCGTCGCGCCTGCCCGCGACGGGAACCCTCTCCGATCGTCACCGCCGGCCTCTGCACGACCTGCGCATCTCCGTGACCGATCGCTGCAACTTCCGCTGCGTGTACTGCATGCCCCGAGAGGTGTTCGGCACGGAGTACGCGTTCCTCGATCGCGACGAACTGCTCAGCTTCGAGGAGATCGAGCGCATCGCGCGGGTCGCGGTCGCCCACGGCGTGCGCAAGCTGCGCCTCACCGGGGGCGAACCGCTCCTGCGCCGCGGCCTCGAAGATCTGATCGCCCGATTGGCGGCCCTGCGCACGCCCGAAGGCGGACGCATCGAGATCGCGCTCACCACGAACGGCTCGGCCCTGACGGTCAAGGCCCAGGCGCTGAAGGATGCCGGGCTCGACCGGCTCACCGTATCGATCGACTCCCTCGACGACGGGCTGTTCCAGCGCATGAACGATGTGCGCTTCCCGGTCTCGCGCGTGCTGGACGGCATCGACGCCGCCCATGCCGCCGGTCTCGACCCGATCAAGCTGAACATGGTCGTCAAACGCGGGCTCAACGACGGCGAGATCGAAGCGATGGCCGCTCATTTCAAGGACACCCCGTACACGCTGCGCTTCATCGAGTACATGGACGTCGGCACGTCGAACGGCTGGGCACTCGAGGAAGTCGTGCCCGCCGCCGAGATCGTCGAGCGGATCGGCAGGCTGTTCCCCCTCGAGCCCGTCGATGCCGTGGTCGCCGGTGAGACCGCGCAGCGATGGCGCTACGTCGACGGCGGCGGCGAGATCGGCCTCATCTCGTCGGTGACGAACGCCTTCTGCGGCACCTGCAACCGGGCGCGGATCTCGACCGAGGGAAAGCTCTTCACCTGCCTGTTCGCGACCGAGGGCCACGATCTGCGTGCCCTGCTGCGCGGCGGCGCTGATGACGACGAGCTCTCGGCGGCGATGGCATCGATCTGGGCAGGCAGAGACGATCGCTACTCCGAGATCCGTGCCACGCTCACGCCCGAGCTGCGCGAGAAGCGCCAGCGGATCGAGATGAGCTACATCGGCGGATGACGGCCGTCGCGTGCGCGGATAGGCTGGCGACCGTGTGCACCGTGGTGATCGACGTGGCGGATGCCGGAAGCTCGCGCCTCCTGGCCGTACGGGATGAGGATCCCCAGCGCGCGTGGGATCACGTCGGCGCGTGGTGGCCTGCCGAGTACCCGGGCGTCATCGGCATCCGGGACCGCCGCGCGGGCGGAGCCTGGCTCGCGGTGAATCCCGCCGAGCATCGCCTCGCCGTGCTGCTCAATCGTGCGGACGTGCTCGATCTGCCGGACGCGGCATCCCGCGGATCGCTCGCGCTCGAGTCGGTGATGGGCCGCTCTCCCACCGGCATCCCGCAAATGCACGGCTTCAACCTGCTCGAGGCGACTCCGGATGCCGCGCGCGTGATCTCCTGGGACGGGATCGCGCTGCGCGAGACCCCGATCGCCCCCGGGGTGCACATGATCGCGCATGACGACCTCGACGACCCGGCGACTGCGCGTATCGCCGCCTGGCTGCCGCGGTTCCGTGCGACGGATCCGGATGCGTGGGTGCCGCTGCTCGCCGAGACGACCGAGCTGTCGGCCGAGGACGACCGCGCGATCATCCGTGACAACCGGCCGCACGGCTATCCGACGCAGTCCCTGCTGTTCTGCACGGCGACCGTGTCGGATGCCGGGGTGCAGGTGCACGACGAGGCGCTCCCGTCCCCCGGCCACTGGAAGGCGGAGTGAGCTCGAATCGCTCGATTGACCCGCGATCCTCCCGGATCAGGGTCAATCGAGCGATTCGAACCGGGATCAGCGACGCGGGGACGTCCCCGGAGTCGCCTCGGTGAGCGACTCGAGCATCGCGTGGAACGCGGGCTTCGGCGTGAAGTCGTCCTCGAACGGCGTCGCCCAGCCTTCGCCGGGGAAGACGTCGGGCACCCAGGAGTTCGCGTCCGGGAACCCCCAGACCGTGAACGACGAGCACGCATCGACGTTCAGACAGGCCTGGAGCAGGGCGTCGTAGCGCTCGGTCTGAGCCGCGACCTGTTCGGCGGTCGGACCGGTCTCGCCGTCCAGGAGCGGGATGCGGACGTCGGCCTCGGTGATGGCGACGTTGAGCCCGAGTGCAGCGAAGCGCTCGAAGTTCGCCTGCAGCGAGGTGTCGAAGCCGTACTGCAGGCTCAGGTGCGCCTGCGCACCGAAGCCGCCGAGCGGAGCTCCCCGGTCGAGCATCTCCTGCGCGAGCGCGTAGTACGCGTCGGTCTTCTCGTTGATGCCCTCGGCGTTGTAGTCGTTGAGGAAGAGCACGGCATCCGGATCCGCCTCATGCGCCCACGTGAACGCGTCCACGAGCAGACCGACCGGATCATCGGCGCATGCTTTCAGGAACGGGTTCGCCTCGGTGCGCAGCTTCACGCCGCCGTTGTCCCATGTGTCCTGGAAGATCTCGTTCGCGACGTCCCACTCGTAGATCTCGCCCTTGAAGTGACCGACCACGGTGCGGATGTGATCTTCGAGCACGGCACGCGCGTCGTCGCACGTCCATGTTCTGCTCGCCTCGGTGACCCACGCCGGGTTCTGGCTGTGCCAGAGCAGCGTGTGCCCGCGGACCTCCTGGTGGTTCGCCTTCGCAAAGGCGACCAGGGCGTCAGCGGATTCGAAGTCGTACGTGTCGGCGGTCGGACGCAGCGCGTCCCACTTCATGTCGTTCTCCGGCGTCAGCGACGAGAACTGAGCACCGAGGACGCGCTGGTACTCGGTGGGCGCCTTGCGGTCGTAGTCCATCAGCTGGTTCCGCCCCCAGACCGCGCTGCCGATGGCGAGGTCGGCGGGGGCCTGGTTGCGCAGTGCGCCCTTGTCGGCGTTGCTGAATCCCGGAGGCGTGGCGTTGGCCGCGGTCACGGCGCACAGCGGCAGCACCAGGGCTGCGGTGGCGGTGGCCACCAGAATCGATCGGATCGATCGGCGCATGGAGATCTCCTGACATCATCGTCGTCCGCGACGCCGTGCTGCGTCGCGTATGTTTGCGTTCGCAACAAAAGATAGGACGGCGGGATGCCGAGACGCAAGAGTTTCGGAAAACTATCGGAAGTCTTTCCGCTCCGTCGCCACAAGCTCGGCCCGGGCGCGGCGCACACCGTCACGCACGTCCGCCCGCAGATCACGGGCGGCCCGAGGCTCAGGCCGCGGACTCGTCCCGCGTGCACGAGAACGTCGCGCGATAGGCCGTCGGGGTCGTGCCGAGCACGCGGGCGAAGTTCTGCCGCAGGACGGCGGCGGATCCGAACCCGCACTCCGCGGCGATGCGGTCGAGGCCGAGATCGGTGCGCTCCAGCATCCGCTGCGCCTGGATGATGCGCTGCCGAGCCAGCCAGGCCGCCGGCGTCGCGCCGTGCTCGGCCTTGAACCGACGAGCGAACGTCCGCGGCGACATGTGCGCGCGGTGCGCGAGCTGCTCGACCGAGAGGTCCTCACGGAGGTTCTCGATGGCCCAGTCGGTGACGAGCGCGAGCGAGTCGCTCTGCACGAGCGGCAGCGGACGATCGATGAACTGCGCCTGCCCGCCGTCGCGCTGCGGCGGCACCACCATGCGCCGCGCGACCCGGTTCGTGAGTTCGGCGCCGATCTCCTGGCGGAGCAGATGCAGGCAGGCATCCAATCCGGCGGCGGTCCCTGCACTGGTGATGATCCGCCCGTCCTGCACGAACAGCACGTCGGGGTCGACGTCGATCTGCGGGTACATCTCGGCCATGACGTCGGCATACATCCAGTGCGTCGTCGCCCGCCTGCCATCCAGGATTCCGGATGCCGCGAGGATGAACGATCCGCTGCACACGCTGAGCACCCACGCCCCGCGTTCATGCGCCGCGCGCACGGCATCGAGGATCAGCGGGTCGATGTCGCCCCAGCGCTCGCGCGGCAGCGGGCACACCACGACGAGGTCGGCGTCGTACGCGAACGCGAGGTCGTTCTCGACATTGATCGAGAACCCGAGCTTCGACCCGATCGCACCCGGGTGCGGCGCCACGACGCGGAAGTCGAAGTTCGGAACGCCGTCATCCGATCGATCGAGCCCGAACGCCTCGCAGGCGACGCCGAACTCGAACGGCGCGAATCCGTCCTGGACGATGCAGGCCACGGTCTCCATGAGCACCCTTTCTCCACCACCACCCATCATGGCAGTTTTACGACGGATCATGTCCATTCTGCCACTCGTGACGCGAATCACGCGAGCGTAGCGTTTCTGCCATGATCATCGTCACGCTCCTCATCGCCCTCTCCGTCTGGGGAATCGTCTGGACGATCATCGACGTGCGCCGCGACGGATACCGCCGACGCGACACCGACTGGACCCGTGTCGCCGGTCGCGACGACGACGCGCTGCGCCGGGCGGAGTCGGTGACCACCTATCGCTGAGCGCGCCACCCGGCGACTATGCTCGGCGTCATGAGCGACCCCCAGCAGCACCAGCAGCCACAGGTCCCGCCGTACGCGCAGCCGCAGCAGCCGTCATCCGGACCGTTCGCCGCACAGCCCGGCTACGGGGCACCGGCCGGCCAGCACGCACAGCCGCAGGGGTATCAGCTCAACGCGAGTTCGATGCCGTCGGGATACCCGTCTGCGGCCGGAGCCGGCAGCACCAATGCGCCGGGACGCCTCGGATTCATCTTCGGACTGATCGCTGTCGGGCTCGGGCTCGTCTCGACACTGGCCAACACGGCACTGATCTACAGCTACGACTACAGCAGCGGGTACGCGATGATCGAGGTCGCGAACTGGCTCGGCTCGTTCATCGTGCTCGCCGTCGCCGGTCTCGCCCTCGGCTTCGGGATCGCCGGGCTTCGACGGCCTGCTGCTCCGCACGGCCAGGCGGGCATCGCGGTCGGCATCGGCATCGCCGTCATCGTCGGGTCCCTCGGCAGCATCATCATCAACGGACTCGGCCGGGCGTTCATCGGCTACTTCTGAATCCTGCCGGTCACCGCGACCAGGGCCAGCGTCGCCGACGGCGCACGGGAGCCGGCGCCGGCTCCGGCTCCGGCGGCGGCACGGCGGAGTGATCCCCGGATGCCCACCGCAGCAGCAGGGCATCGGAGTTGCCCTCGAGCACGAGCGTCCGCGTGAGCAGCGTCAGCGGGATCGACAGGATCGCACCGAGCGGACCGATCACGAAGGTCCAGAAGATCACGGAGAAGAAGCTCAGCGTGAGGCTCAGGTCGACCGCATCGCTGACGAACTTCGGCTGCACCAGCACCTGCAGCACCACGTTGACGACGCTGTAGACGATCAGGACGCCCAGCAGCAGCGGCCAGTCGCCGACGAAGAACGCGAGGATCGCCGGCGGAATGACGCCCAGCACGAATCCGATGTTCGGGATGAAGTTCGTCACGAACGCCAGCACCGCCCAGACGACCGCGCCGGGGACGTTCATCGCCCACAGCGCCAGGCCGTCGATCACGGCGACGATCGCGCCGAAGGACGCATTGACGATGTAGTACCGGCGGATGCCGCTGTTCAGGTGCGCGATCCGCGCGATCACCGGTCCGTGCGTCGCGTGGAAGACAACGCCCGCCTGACGGTAGCGGGAGGCGTCGATCGCCATGAAGATGATGTACGCGAAGACGAAGAACAGTGCGGTCGCCACCGCGAGCACGGTTCCGCCGATGCTGGACGCCACCCTCAGCAGGGTCGCCGGGTCCAGAGCGGATGCCGCGGCATCCGCCGCCTCGCCGGCGACGCCGATCGACTCGAGCCAGCCGACCGTCTCGTCGAGGCGCTGCGACAGCCCGCCGTCGGCCGCGAGATCGACCACGAGGTGCGCGAACTGATTGCCCGCGAACCACAGCAGCAGCCCCATGATGCCGAGGACGATGTAGGCGACGGCGATCACGGCCGCCGATCCCGCCCAGGCCGGCCAGCCGCGGCGTTCGAGCGGGCGACGGAGCGGTTCGCAGATGACGACGATGACGATGGCGAGCGCGATGGGTCCGACGATCTCGCGCGCGAACGAGAGCCCGGCGATCACGACCACCGCCGCGGCCAGCGAGAGCAGTACGCGCAGGCTCGGCGAGAACGATCGGTCGGCGTAAGGTGCGGGGCTGGTCACGGGGCAAGCGTAACCGCTGCGTGTTGCGCAGAGCGCGCTGGCGCGCGCGGTGAAAGCGGCCGCAAACGGCCGCCTCACAAGCACGCACGCGACAGCTTGCGCCCCTGCTCGTCGAGTGGGGCCGGGAATCGGGTCAGCCCGCGAGGACCCGCTCGTACACGGCGATCATCGCGGCAGTCCGCGACGACTGCCGGAACGCCTCGGCGACCGCGGCATCCGGAACAGGAGCGGTGCCGCCGGCGATCTCGGATGCCGCGACCCGCAGCGTCTCGGCCAGCGCCGCCACCCGCTCGGGTTTGGCGGCATCCGATGCCGGCACGAGCCACTGTCCACCGCGCAGCTCCGCACCGATGTCCGGATCGCACACGATCGTCGGCGTGCCGAGGGCGGCGGCCTCGAAGGGGGTCATCCCCTGCGTCTCGAAGCCGATCGAGGTCTGCACCACGGCATCCGCCGCGGCGATGCGCGTCAGCGTCTCGGCATACGGCAGACGTCCGGCGAATCGGATGCCGTCGTGACCGCGCGCGATCCGCTCGGCCGCGCGCAGCTGGCCTCCGCCGCCGATGATCTCGATGTCGGCGTCGACGCCGGAGGCCACGACGGCCTCGAGGAAGGGCAGCAGGCGCTTCTCCGGGCTCATGCGTCCGAGCCAGACGAACCGCGGTCGACCGGGCTCGCGGGTGCCGCGCGTCGCGAGCACCCGATCGAGCAGGTCGTCGTCGATGCCGTTCCACACGACGTCCACGGCGTCGAACACTCCGTGCTGCTCGAGCCGGCGGGCGAAGTGCCCCGAGGGCGCGGTGACGGCGCCGGACTCCTGCGCGATCCCCCGCAGATACGCCCAGCCATCGGCACCGGGCACCTGCGCCCCGATCCCCCGCATCGCCGCGCGTCGCCACGCGTTGAGCACGGCGAGCACCGGGCGATGCAGCGGCGTGACGGCCGCGAGCCCGACATCCACGCGGTTGTGCATCGTGTGCACGACCGGGATGCCGTGACGATGCGCGAACCGGTGCCCGATGAAGGCACCCCAGAAGTCGGCCTGCACGTGCACGAGATCGACGGGTGGCCGCGAGACGAATGCACGATCCAGGTAGCGGTCGACGCGGTTGCCCGGCCAGGTCATCGAATACTCGCGGTCGAGCGTGATCGGCATCGACGGGGTGTCCAGGTAGGCGGGGTCGCCCTTCGACGAGCTCAGGGAACCGGACCGGGAGACGTGCATCCTCGGCGCCACGACCGTGACGGTGTGCCCGGCGCGCTCCAGGAACCGTCGCTGCAACCGCATCGAGACCTGCGCCCCGCCGAGCGAGTCGAGGTGCTGATCGCCGAACAGGACGATGTGCATGCCGCTACTCCGGCAGGGAATCGCCGCGGTACAGCGCCTCGAACGTATCCAGCGTGCGGTTGATGTCGTGCACGATGACGCCGTCGAGCGAGGCGCGCTGCATCCGCTCGTACTCGGCAGGCTCCGCCGTCAGCACGTCGGTGAGCCGCGCCGCGAGCTCTTCGGCATCCCCCGGTTCGAACAGGTACCCGTTCTCGCCGTCGTGGACGAGGTGGGGCAGCGCCACGGCATCCGCCGCCACGATCGGAAGCGCGGACGCCATCGCCTCCATCGTCGCGATCGACTGCAGTTCGGCGATCGATGCGATCACGAACAGGCTCGCGCGCGACAGCAGCGCGCGCAGCTCCTCGTCGCTCGTCCGGCCGTGGAACGCGACCCGGTCGGCCAGACCCAGCTGCGTCGCGAGGTGCTCGAGGCTCTTGCGCTGGTCGCCGCCGCCGACGACGTCGAAGTGCACGTCGAGTGCGGGGTCCAGCTTGGTCATCGCCTGGAGTATGACCTCGATCTGCTTCTCGGCGGTGAGCCTGCCGACGAAGATGATCCGGTTCTTCTCGCGGGGCGCCACGACGGGCGTGTACTGGGTGCGGTCGATGCCGCAGCTCACCGGGATCACGCCCTGGATGTCGATCGTGCGCTCCAGGAAGTCCGCCGCGCGGCGCGTCGGCGTCGTGACGGCGCGGGCGAGGTTCAGGGTGCGACCCGCGTCCCCCCAGGCCCACGTGATGATCGGCCGGTTGATGGCATCGGGGAACGCGGAATGGTCGAGGATGTTCTCGGCCATGACGTGATTCGTCGCCACCACCGGGATGCCTCGTTCGCTCGCGATGCGGGCCAGGCCGCGCCCGATGATGATGTGCGACTGGATGTGCACGACGTCGGGGTTCACGGCATCCAGCACCTCGCGCGCGTAGTGCTTGGAGCGCCACGGCCAGACGAAGCGGAGCCAGTCGTGCGGCAGCCAGCGCACCGAAGGCAGGCGGTGCAGCGTCATCCGCTCGCCCTCGATCACCTCGGTGTGCGCCCGTGCCCGACGGTAGGCCTGGTTGGGCGCCACGACGTGGACCTCATGGCCGCGCTGAACGAGCCCGGCGGCGAGCCGTTCGGCGAAACGGGCCGCGCCGTTGATGTCCGGCGCGAAGGTGTCGCAGCCGATGACGATCTTCAGCGGACGGGAAACGGGAGCGCTCGACGGGTCGATCGGATCGTCGGGTGAAGTCACGGAGATGCTGCCTTACGGTCGGGCGGCCAAGGAGATTCGGTGCCTGGTCGGGCGCAGGCAACTCTACCCGAGCGCCCTGCTGAGGCCGCGGAGGCGGCCGGACGAATTTAGTGAAGTATGGTAACTATGCAGTACCATCATGAATATGGAACCGCTCCTCCTCGACCGCCTGCTGCAGATCGCCGACCTCTTCCAGCGCGACATGGCGCGGGCTTTCGACGGCACCGGCCTGACCCAGGCGCGCGTCCACCTGCTGTGGGTGCTCGCCCACAGCGGTCCGTCGACGCAGCAGTCGCTCGCGGTCGCGTGTGACGTCAGCCCCCGCAACATCACCGGACTCGTCGACGGCCTCACGGCGTCCGGCCATGTCCGTCGCACACCGCACCCGACTGACCGCCGAGCGGTGCTCGTAGAGCTCACCGAAACCACGACCGCGATGATGGAGCGGATGCAGCGCGATCACGTCGAGCTGAACGAGAATCTCATCGCCGCCATCGCACCGGCGGATCGCGCGGCCTTCGAGCGCGGACTCGACAGCGTGATCGCGAAGCTCGCCGCGCTCGTCGACGAGGCCGCCGCGTCCCCCGCGGCCCCCGCGGCCGCATCCTCGGAGCGCCGATCATGACCGACACCACCACCCGCCCGCCACGGGTCCGCCGGCTCGTCTCGCTGGCGAAGCGCGCCCTGCACGCCGAGCTTCGGGTGTACTCGAGCATGGGCCGCGCGATCGTGCGCCGTCCGGCGATCGAACCTGGCGGCACCGGCATCGGCTACCACCGCCCCGTCCTGACCGTGCTCATCATCTTCATCGTGCTCTCGGCGATCGAGATCCCGATCCTCGACCTCATCGTTCATCCGTGGCCCGCCGTGCGCATCGGCGTGCTGATCCTCGGCCTCTGGGGACTGACCTGGATGCTGGGGCTGCTGTGCGCGATGCTGCAGCGTCCGCACGCGGTCGGCCCCACCGGCATCCGCATCCGCAACGGCCTGGAGGTCGACGTCGCGATCCCGTGGAGCGCGGTCGCGTCCGTCGAGATCGCGAAGCGGGTCGACGAGCCGAAGAGCCCGCGCGTCGCCGGCGGCGAGTACGCCGAGCGGATGCAGGACGAGACGAACATCCTCATCGAACTCGAGCGTCCGACGCCGATCCGCCTACCGGGGCTCGCCCCGCGCGGCGGTGCGCACGAGGTCACGCGGGTGCGGCTGTGGGCGGACGATCCTCGGTCGTTCCTCGCCGCGTCACGGCCGTTCCTGCTCGAGGGCTGAAGCTCACTCGAGCCCGCGTTCGGCGAGCCAAGCCTTCCGATCGCGCGCGGGCGCGCGCATCAGCCAGGCGTCGCAGATCAGCTCCGCCAGCCGGTCGCGGTCGATCACGTCGACCATGACCAGCAGGGCCGGATACCCGTCGAAGTGCGGGATCGTGAACAGGACGTCCGGCTCGGCCGCCAGCAGAGCCTCCTTCTCCTGCAGATCGGCGACGCGGATGCCGAGCACCATGCCCTCCGGCCAGGAACGCCCGAGTTCAGCGAGCCTGCGCAGGTCCGTCTTCGTCGGTCCGCGCACCCATGCGATCGATGCGCTGCGCAGGTTCCATTCCGGCGCACCGGTGTGGCCACCGGTGCGCTCCTGGACGCCGGGCAGCGCCATCGCGATCTCGCGCACATCCGTCAACGTCGCCATGGCGCCCATCGTGCTCCCCCCTGGCCGGTTCTGCTACACCTTTCCGAGTTCGCGCCAGTAGACAACAGGCGCATTCTCAGAAAGGTGGCGCACAACCCGAGTAGATGCCGGGACGTGGCGCGGGCCGTGGCTGGGGTGTGCGACGTCGCACACACGCGGATCCCAGCGCGTTCCCCTAGCGTGGAGCCATGCGCCTGACAGCATCCGCCGATCCGACCCTCTGGGCGCCCGTCTCCTGGCCGTCCGGACTGCGCGGCCGTCGCCACCGCAAGGCCGCTTTCCGGTTGATGACGGCTCAGACTCGACGCGCCTTCGAGCAGGCCGGCGGCCCCGGGCCCGCCCTGGGCTGGCTGGTCGAGCGCCTCGCGCCGCGGACGCTCATGAGCGCGAACGGCACGCGCCTGGTGTGGAGCTGGAAGGCGGACCCCGAGCTCCTCGCCGCGATGGCCGGCGTGGTCGAGCTCACCCCGCAGGTGCGCACCGCCCGCGCGATGATGCCGATGGAGTACGACGACACCGAGGCGTTCCCGACGGCGCTCGGCGTCGGCGAGAAGCTCGTCATGCCGGTGCCGCCGAACCCGGACGACCCGCCGTTCGCCACCTACACGTGGGACACCGGAACGCACCTCATCACGCTCAGCGCCTTCAGCGGCGACCGCGAGCGGTTCGGCACGACGCTTCCGGCGCTGGATGACCTCGCCCGCAGCATCCGCATCTCCGACGACCTGACGACAGACGAGTCCGGCGACGTGCTGCGCCTCCCGCCGGCCTGACGCCGACGGTCAGTTCAGCGCCGAGGTCAGCCGGAAGACGCCGTCCAGGAACGTCGACTTCGCCGGCTCCCGCCGCCACTCCTCGAGGGTGAGCTCGCGACCGGCATCCCGGTAGGCCTGTTCGACCTCGCGCATCTGCGCGACGAACGAGGCGCCGCGCACCAGCATCGAGATCTCCATGTTCAGCGTGAACGAGCGGATGTCCATGTTGCTCGAGCCGATCACGGCGATGTCGTCGTCGATCGAGAAGTGCTTGGAGTGCAGGATGAACGGCGCCGGGTACAGGAAGATCCGCACGCCCGCCTCGAGCAGCGCCTCGTAGTACGAGCGCTGCGCGTGGTAGACCATGCCCTGGTCGCCGAGCTCCGAGACGAACAGCTGCACCTCGAGTCCGCGCTGGCGGGCGATCGTGATGGCGTAGACCATCGCCTCGTCGGGAACGAAGTACGGGCTGGTGATGATGACCCGCTCGGTGGCGCCGTGGATGAGCGAGAGGAACAGCCGCAGGTTGTTCTCGGTCTCGTAGCCCGGTCCGCTCGGGACGAGCTGGCACACCAGGGCGTCCGGCGCGGTGGATGCCTCGACTTCGGAGGCCGGAACGATCTCGTCGAGCTGCTCGCCGGTCTCGATCAGCCAGTCGGAGAGGAACACCGCGTCGATCTCGGTGACCGCCGGACCCGTGACGCGCGAGACGAGTTCCTGCCACTTGAGCCCGCGGCTGATGTTCTTCGGCGAGTTGTAGGAGCGGTCGATGAGGTTCTGCGAGCCGACGAACGCGATGCGCCCGTCGACGACCACGAGCTTGCGGTGGTTGCGCAGATCGGGGCGCTGGTACTTGCCCTTGAGGGGCTGCACCGGCAGCATCCAGTTCCACAGCACGCCGATGCGGTCGAGCTCGGCGAAGGTCTCATCGGCCTTGGCGACCTTGCGCGAGGCGATATGGTCGGCGAGCAGGCGCACCGTGACACCACGCGCGACGGCGTTCTCCATCGCGGTGAAGAACACCCTGGTCGTCTCGTCCCAGCTCACGATGTAGAACTCCACGTGCACGTACGTCTCGGCCGTGTCGATGGCCTCGGCCATCGCGATGATGGATGCCTCGTAGTCGTCGATCAGCTCGGCCGTGTTGCCGCCGACCGGCGGGAAGCTCGTCAGCTCGGTGTTCTGCGCGGTGACACGGGTGAACCAGGTCGGCCATTCGGACGTGTCGACCGCGAAGTCGCCCGCGGCGACGCGGTCGCGGATGATGCCGTCGATCTGCGCCTGCTCGGCCCGGCGCTTCTTGGGCAGCTTGACGTTGCCGATCAGCAGGAAGATCACGATCCCCGCGATCGGCAGCAGGAAGATCAGCAGCAGCCACGACATGGCCGCCGTGGGCTTGCGCCCCTTCGGGATGATGATGAGCGCGCCGATGTTGATGACGAGCACGATGATCGCGCTGGCCACCCAACCGAGGTTGGCGAGGAGAAGGGAGTTCACTCCTGAAGTGTGACGCATGATCGGTGCTGCCCGGTAGATTCGCGCATGTGACCTCTACGTCTTCGCACCAGGACCGTCCGGGCTGGCTGCTGCCCTCGCTTTCCGGCTACCGGCGGGAATGGCTGGTAGCCGATGTCGTCGGCGGGCTCTCCGCCGGAGCCGTCGTGATCCCTCAGGCGATGGCGTACGCGACCATCGCGAACCTGCCCGTGCAGGTCGGCCTGTACACCTGCATCATCCCGATGCTCGTGTACGCGCTGCTCGGCGGAAGTCGCGCGATGAGCGTCTCGACCACATCGACCATCGCGACGCTCACAGCGACGACACTGGTCACAGCCGGTGTCGCGGCGAGCGCAGACGATCCGGATCAAGCGCTGGGTTCGCTCGTGACGTTGACGCTGCTCGTCGGTCTCGCACTTCTCCTCGCGCGCATCTTCAAGCTGGGCTCCCTGGTGGAGAACATCAGCGCGGCGACCGTGCTCGGCATCAAGATCGGCGTCGGCGCGACGGTCGCGGTCGGGCAGCTGCCGAAACTGCTCGGCGAGACAGGCGATGTCTCCGGCGACGGATTCATCCGATCGCTCCTGGCGGTCGGAGACGCCTTCGGCAGCGCGAACGCGGCGACCATCGCGCTCTCAGTCGGGTCGATCGTCGTGCTCGTCGTGCTGCAGAAGTTCGCGCCCCGCGTGCCGGGGACGCTCATCGTCGTCGCCTGCGGCATCCTCCTCGCGGCCTTCACAGGTCTGACCGCGGCCGGCGTCGCGCTCATCGACCCCGTTCCTTCCGGCATCCCGACGCCACGCTTGCCCGACCTCGCCCATCTGGCGGATCTCGTGCCGGGGGCCCTTGCGATCGCCGTGATGGCCTTCCTCGAATCGGCCGCGGTCGCCCGCGGCATCCGCAAGGCGACCGAGCCGCAAATCGACAGCAACCAGGAGCTGTTCGCGACCGGCGCGGCGAACGTCGTCGGCGCGTTCTTCACGACGATGCCATCCGCGGGCGGGTTCTCGCAGAGCGCCGTCAATCAGGCCGCGGGCGCCAAGACCCAGGTGTCCACCCTCGTCACCGTCGCGCTCGCGATCCTCGTGTCGCTGTTCCTCGGACCGGTGCTCAGCCTTCTGCCGCAGGCGACACTGGCGGCCATGGTGTTCGTCGCGGTCGCCGGGCTCATCAACATCCCCGAACTGGTCCGGTGGGCGCGCATCAGCCCCCGCGACTTCTGGATCGCGCTCGTCGTCGCGCTCATCGGCCTGTCGGTCGGACTGCTCGCCGCCGTGGCCGTCGGAGTGGTCGTGACGCTCGTCCTCGTGCTGCGGGAGCTGAACATCCCCAAGCTCGACATCGTCGATCGCCGCGGATCGGCGATCGGAATCCACCTCGGCCGAGGACTTTACACGGCCAATGCCCTCGAGAACGAGCGCGCCATCATCGCCCTCGCGACGACGCAGCCCGAACAGGTCACTGCGGTCGTGCTGGATGTCGAGCGCCTCGACATCGTCACCGTGACCGTTCTCGACGCCCTCGAGGACCTCGACCGCGAACTGTCCCAGCTCGGTATCACACTGCATCTGGCCAAGCTGCCGGAGGCCGCGCGCGTGATCGCACGCAGAACGTCCTGGTATGCGTCCCTGGAACACGACGGTCGCGCTCACGACTCGGTCCGGGAGGGGTTGGACGCGGCATCCGCTTGAGCCCGGCACTCACGCGGATGCCGCGTCGGCGGCTCGCTACTGCCGCGCCATCGCGATCGTCATGAGATGGTCGGGGTCGGCGTGGTGCGAGTGGTCGTCGTCGCCCGCGTCCAGCCGCACCCAGCCGATCTCACCGGTGAACTCGTTGCCGCGCGCGCCGTAGTCGGGCGACACCGGTGAGGCGACGTCCTGTCCGACGTCGACCGTCTCGTCCATCGAGTACATGAACGGCAGCGTCCGTTCGACCTCGCCCTCGGCGACCAGCGTCTCACCGTCGTAGAGGGACACCGTGCCGCCCTTGCCTACGCCGCCACCGGCGTAGGCGAAGTGGGCGCGCACCTCGTGCGTTCCGGCATCCAGCTTCACATCGCCTGCGACCACATCCGTCTTGATTCCGAGGATGTTGTACGCGAACCGCAGGCCGCCCTCGTGCGCGTAGAAGCTCCATCCTCCGTACGAGCCGCCCTGGGCGATCAGGACTCCCTCGGCACCGGCATCCGGAACCGTGATCGACGCCGTGATCGTGAAGGACTTGTTCTTCAGGTTGATCACGGAGTTCTCGCTCAGCCGCTTCATTCCGGTGTACAGCGTCTGAGACGAGCCCTTGACGAGTTCCGGGCGCCCGGCGATCTCCGAGTTGAAGCGCTCCGCCGACCGGATATCGATCGGAAGCACGCTGAAGCGGGCCGCCTGGATCAGGAAGAGACGCTGCAGCTCGGCGAGCTTCTCCGGGTGCTCGGCGGCGAGGTCCTTCGACTGCGTCCAGTCCTCCTCGACGTTGTAGAGCTCCCACACGTCGTCATCGAGACCGTGCGACGAACCGAGCCACGGGTCCTTGTGCTTCGCGCAGGCGACCCAGCCCTTGTGGAAGATGGCGCGGTTGCCCAGCATCTCGAAGTACTGCGTCGTGTGGCGCTCATCGGCGTCGCCATCGTCGAAGGAGTAGTTCATCGGCGTGCCCTCGTAGGGGCGCTGCGTCACGCCGTTCACGGAGGACGGCTCCGGGATGCCGGCCGCCTCGAGCACCGTCGGGGCGACGTCGATCACGTGCGCGAACTGATTGCGGATCTCGCCTCGGGCCGCGATGCCGTTCGGCCAGGACACGATCGTGCCGTTGCGCGTGCCGCCCCAGTGGCTGGCGACCTGCTTGGTCCACTGGTAGGGCGTGTCCATCGCGTGCGCCCAGCCGATCGCATAGTGGTTGTACGACTGCGGCGTGCCCAGCTCGTCCTTGTGGGCGATCATGTACGCGTCGTCCTCCATCGCGTCCATGTGGTTGATGACGAAGCCCTCGTTGGTCGTGCCCTTCATCGTCCCCTCGGCGGAGGCGCCGTTGTCGCCGATGATGACGTAGACGAGCGTGTTGTCGAGTTCGCCGAGCTCGTCGAGCGCGTCGATGAGTCGTCCCACGTGGTGGTCGGCGTACTCGAGGTACCCCGCGTACACCTCCATCTCACGAGCGAGGACGGGGTGCAGATCCGCGCTCATCTCGTCCCACGCCGGGATGCCGGGGCTGCGCTCGGTGAGCACTGCATCGGCGGCGATGACGCCGAGCTCCTTCTGCCGGGCGAACGTCTCTTCGCGCAGGGCATCCCAGCCCTGGTCGAACTTCCCCTTGTACTTGTCGGCCCACTCCTGCGGGACGTGGTGAGGGGCGTGCGTCGCACCCGGCGCGAAATACGTGAAGAACGGCTTGTCGGGCGTCAGCGCCTTGCGCTGCTTCATCCATCCGATCGCCTTGTCGGTCATGTCGCCCATGAAGTGGTATCCCTCTTCGGGCGTGCCCCACGGCTCGACCGGCGAGGTGTTCTCGTAGATGGCGGGGTACCACTGATTGGTCTCGCCGCCGATGAAGCCGTAGAAATACTCGAATCCGTTGCCCGGGGTCGGCCAGTGGTCGAACGGCCCCATCGGGCTCGACTCCCACACGGGGACCTCATGGCACTTGCCGAACTGCGAGGTGCTGTAGCCGTTGAGCTTGAGCGTCTCGGCGAGCGGGGCGCAGTCGTTCGGGCGCAGCGAGCTGTAGCCGGGCGCAGACGTGGCGATCTCGGTGATGCCGCCCATGCCGACGGTGTGGTGGTTGCGACCGCTCAGCAGGGCGGCACGCGTGGGCGAGCACAGGGCGGTCGTGTGGAATCGCGTGTACTTCAGCCCCTGCGACGCGATGCGCTCGAAGGTGGGCGTCTGAACCGGGCCGCCGAAAGCGCTCGATGCGCCGAATCCCGTGTCATCGATGAGGACGACGAGCACGTTCGGCGCTCCATCCGGCGGACGGACCGGTGTGATCGGCGGGTAGTGGGTGTCCGGGTCCGTCGCGTCGTACGTCACGGTGCCGGTGTAGGCGAGGTCGGGAATCGGAAGTGCAGAACGATGGACGGAGCTCACGGTCAACCTCTCTGGTGTGGTCAGGGCGCCCCGCGGCCACGGATGCACATTCGCATCCGCAAACTCACGGGATCGCCCTTCCCGTTCATAAGCCGTCGTACCCGACGGCTTCGTGTCCACCGTGGCACAGCACGCGTTACGGAACAATGCTCAACAGCGCTTTCTCCCGGCTCTGTCCAAAAGCGTGCTTGAGTGCCAGAGTGAGCACGCACCCCATCGAGACGAAAGGCACCCATGACCGAGCTGGTGTTCTCTCTGATCCCAGTGACGCTGGGCGTCGTGCTGAGCCCGCTCGCGATCATGGCCCTCGTCGCCGTGCTGCTGTCGGAGCGCGCCCGATCGAACGGCATCGCCTATCTGCTGGGCTGGCTCGTGGGCCTTGCCGGATTGACCGTCGTCTGTCTGTGGCTGTTCGACGTGTTCGAAGTTCATGCGCTCGCGGAGCCGCCCCTCTGGGTGGCGGTGCTGCGAACCGTCATCGGCGTCTTCCTGTTCGCGGCGGCCGTGTGGGTGTACCGCAAGGGCCGGGTGCACATCGCGCAGATGTCTAACGCCACCACCCCGCAGGAGGTCGTCGCGGCGTCGCCGCAGCTCCCCGGTTGGCTGCAGACGGTGTCGACGTTCAAGCCGGCGCGCACGTTCCTGCTCGGCATCGGGCTGTTCGTCCTCAACCCCGTCGACGCGTCCTGCGCCATCATCGCCGCCCTCGACATCTCGCTCTCGGGCCTCGACGCCTCCGCGCAGATGCTGTTCGCCGCGGGGTTCATCGTGATCGGCGCGCTCCCGATCGCGCTCCCCGTGCTCTACGTGCTCGCGCGTGGCGAGAACGCGCAGCCGCTGCTCGATCGCGTGCGCACGTGGATCGCCGGGAACACTCACGTCCTCAACGCCGCACTGCTGCTCGTCATCGGAGCGATCCAGCTGCAGAAGGGCATCGCGGGACTGCTCTGATCGCGTCACCCGTCGGGTGCGAGCGGTGCTCCCGCCGGCGACGCGAGCGATAGGGTCAGAGCCAGATCCGAGGAGGACTCCATGACCGACATCCTGCCTTCGTGGCGCGACACCGCCACCCGCACCGCGATCATCGACTTCGTCGCGGCCGTGACCGACGAGGGCGGCGCCGACTACGTCGCTCCCGACGCGCGCGTCGCAGTCTTCGACAACGACGGCACGCTGTGGACCGAGAAGCCCATGGTCACCCAGTTGCACTACCTGCTCGGCGAATGGAAGAAGGCGGCTGAAGCCGACCCGACGCTCACCGAGAAGCAGCCGTACAAAGCGGCTGCATCCGGGGACCTCGCGTGGCTCGGAGCAGCGGTGGACAAGCACTACGCCGGAGACGATGCCGATCTCGGCGTGCTCATCGCCGCGGTCGCGGGCAGTTCCGCCGGTCTGAGCGTCGAGGACTACGCGGCGTCGGTCGAGGAGTTCTATCGCGACGCCCGACACCTCTCCCTCGGTACGCCGTACTCGCTCACCGTCTACCAGCCGATGGTCGAGCTGGTGCGGTACCTCGAGGCGAACGGCTTCACCGCGTATATCGTCTCCGGCGGCGAGCGCGACTTCATGCGGCCGATGACCGTGGCGAACTACGGCATCCCCGCGGAACGCGTGATCGGAACCGGACTCGGGCTCACGTACGACGAAGAGGCCAACGTCGTGCGCTACGCGCCCAAGCTGGCGTACTTCGACGATGGCCCCGAGAAGCCGGTCCGCATCTGGATGCGCACCGGTCGCCGTCCGATCCTGGCGGCGGGCAACTCGAACGGCGATCTGCCGATGCTGCGGTTCGCGCAGGGCAGCCCGCGCAGTCTCGCGCTGCTCGTGCACCACGACGACGACACCGACCGCGGCGACACGCCTTACGACAAGGGCGCGGAGCAGGCGCTCGCGGCCGACGACCTCACGGTGATCAGCGTGCGCGATGACTGGTCGCAGGTGTTCCCGGCCTGACCCGCTTCAACGAGCGAGGAGGGCGTCAGGCGTCGCTCGCGCAGCGGAAGCCGATGTGGCTCATCCCGGTGTCCTCCGCCTGCGGTGATCGTGCGGCAGGGCGGAAGCGCAGGCAGTACTCCGGGGAGCACAGCTGCGATCCGCCCTTGAGCACCCGCCTCGGGATCTCCGGGAATTCCCTCAGCGCACTCGCCGCGGCGAGCAGATTGGTGCGCTTACCGGCATCCACCGGCTTGTCCGACAGCCGCAGGTGACGCTGGGTGTAGTAGTCGCTCGTCCACTCCCACACGTTGCCGATCATGTCGAACAGGCCGTACCCGTTCGCGGGGTACGAGCCGACGGGCGCGGCATCCCCCACCCCCTGGTTGTCGTACGGGAAGCGCCCGAGCCAGGAGTTGGCCTGCGCGACGCCCTCCGGGTAGGCCTCGTCGCCCCACGCGAAGCGCTTGCCTTCGAGCCCGCCCCGCGCGGCGTACTCGTGCTCCGCCTCGGTGGGCAGACGCAGCCCTGCCCAGTCGCCGTAGGCGTTCGCATCCTCGAAGGCGATGTGCACGACGGGATGCTGCATCCGATCGTCGATCGACGAGTCGGGTCCGAACGGCCGGCGCCAGAACGCCCCGGGCTGCCAGCGCCACCAGTTGCGCCAGTTGCGCAGGTCGACCGGGCCGTCCGTCGGCGTGAACACCATGGAGCCCGGAACAAGGTCCGCGGGGTCGGCTCCCTCGAACGCGGCGGGGTCGAGTTCGCGCTCGGCGATCGTGACGTAGCCGGTGTCATCGACGAACGCGGCGTACTGCGCGTTGGTCACCTCGTAGCGATCGATGCGGAACGGGGTGACCGTGCGCTCGTGCACCGGGCGCTCGTCCGGGTAGAAATCGTCCGAACCCATGAGGAACGTTCCGCCGTCGAGGAGGACCTGATCGTGTGTCGTCACACTCCCACCGTATCCGTGCGGCGCGGCGGCGGCGTCGATCCGATTTGTTCCTAGCCTGTTCCGGGTGAACCTCTGGCCCGGTCAGAGCGTCCCGAGTAGCGTTCAAGGCGTACGCGTGCGGAGGCATCCGCGCTCCCGACTGGAGGAGAGTCATGGCCAAGGAATTCAGCGGCAAGATCGCGGTCGACATTCGGGACTCGGTCCCCGACTGGAGTCCGTACGAGCTTCCGAAGGCGCCGGAGGGCGCACCAAACATCCTGGTGATCCTGTACGACGACACCGGCATGGCGTCGTGGTCGCCGTACGGCGGACGCATCAACATGCCCACGCTCGACCGCTTGGCCGAGAACGGACTCACATACACGCAATGGCACACGACGTCGATCTGCTCGTCGACGCGGTCGACGTTCCTCACCGGACGCAACCACCACGCCAACGGCATGGGCGTCATCATGGAAGGGACGAACGGGTTCCCCGGCTATTCCGGACGCATCCCGGCGGAGTGCGCGACCATCGGCCAGGTCCTGCAGGACAACGGCTACTCCACGTTCTGGGTCGGCAAGAACCACAACGTCCCCGAGGAGGACATCTCCTCGGGCGGCAGCAAGTCCCAGTGGCCCCTCGCGATGGGCTTCGATCGCTTCTACGGCTACCTCGGCGGCGAGACGAACCAGTGGTTCCCCGATCTCGTCGAGGACAACCGGTTCATCGAGGCGCCGTACACGCCGGACGAGGGCTACCACCTCTCCAAGGATCTCGCCGATCAGGCCATCCGCATGATCCGCGATCAGAAGTCCTCGAACCCCTCGAAGCCGTGGTTCACGTGGTACTGCCCCGGTGCGAACCACGCCCCGCACCAGGCCCCGGACGAGTACATCGCGAAGTACAAGGGTCTGTTCGACGACGGATACGACGCCTACCGCACGTGGGTGCTCGAGCGCATGACCGAACGCGGCATCCTGCCCGCGGACACGGATCTCACCGAACTCAACTTCCTGCCGGACGACCAGGCGAACGCCGCCGACTACGTCAAGCCGTGGGAGTCGCTGTCGGACGATGAGAAGCGTCTGTTCAGCCGCATGGCCGAGGTCTTCGCCGCGTACAGCGAGTACACGGATGTCGAGATCGGGCGGGTCATCGACTACCTCGAGGAATCGGGCCAGCTCGACAACACGCTCATCTTCTACTGCGCCGACAACGGCGCCTCCGGTGAGGGCAGCCCCGACGGCTCGGTCAACGAGAACAAGTTCTTCAACGGCTTCCCCGACGACCTGAAGGAGAACCTGGCCAAGATCGACGAGCTGGGCGGTCAGGGAACGTACAACCACTACCCGACGGGGTGGGCGGCGGCGTTCTCGACCCCCTTCAAGATGTTCAAGCGCTACTCGCAGTTCTCCGGCGGCACGTGCGACCCGATGATCATCCACTGGCCGGCGGGCATCAAGGCCAAGGGCGAGATCCGCCACCAGTACCATCACTCCGTCGACGTCGTCTCGACGATCCTCGACGTCATCGGCATCGAGTTCCCCGATGTGTTCCGGGGAGTCGAGCAGCGCCCGCTGCCCGGCGTTTCGATGAAGTCGTCTTTCGACGCCGCGCCCGATGGCCCTACCGAGAAGCACGTGCAGTACTACTCGATGCTCGGCACGCGCGGCATCTGGAAGGACGGCTGGAAGGCGTCCACGATCCACGCACCGCTGACGGGTCACGGCCGCTTCGACGAGGACGTGTGGGAGCTCTACCACGTCGATGTCGACCGGTCGGAGTCGAAGAACCTCGCGGCCGAGCATCCCGAGAAGCTTGCCGAGCTCATCGAGGCGTTCGAGATCGAGGCGAAGGACAACTTCGTCTACCCGCTGGATGACCGCCCTGCTCGTGAGCAGCTGACCATCGAACGCCCGCAGGCCGAGCCGCCGCGGAACCGCTACATCTATTACCCGGGCACGACGGCGGTGCCGGAGTCGGTGGCGGTGAACGTCCGCGGTCGGTCGTTCAAGATCATCGGCGACGTCGTGGTCGAGGACGGTACCGAGGGCGTCATCTTCGCGCACGGCTCACGCTTCGGCGGGCACACGCTGTTCATCAAGGACGGCCGGCTCACCTACGTGTACAACTTCCTCGGCATCCCGCCGGAGCAGACGTTCACGTCCGACGTCCTGACGGAGGGGCCGCACGCACTGGGCGTGGAGTTCATCCGCGAGAGCGCCGGAGAGCACGGCGAGTCGATCGGCACCGCGAAGCTCTACGTCGACGACCAGGTCGTCGCCGAGGGCCCGATGCGCGCGCAGATCGGCAAGTTCACGCTGTGCGGCGACGGGCTGTGCATCGGCTTCGACAGCGCGGATGCGGTCAGCGAGCAGTACACGAACCCGTTCCCGTTCACGAACGGGAAGCTGCTCGGCGTCGGCATCGACGTCAGCGAGGAGCAGTACCTCGATCTCGAGCTCGAGGCGCAGGCGGCGTTCGCGCGCGAGTAATCTGCACGCGCAAAGCGGGGCGGGAGGGCTTCGGCCCTCCCGCCCCGCTGGCGTGTCCGGGTCGGTCAGACGCGCGCGTACTCGGCGAGCACCACGCCGGATTCGAACGCCGTCGTCGCCGTGCGCACGAGCGCCTGCGGTGCGTACCCGCGGCCTCCGAACAGCGGGATGCCGTCGCCGATCAGCACGGGGTTGATCTTCAGCACGAGCCGGTCGATCTCGTCAGCCAGTGCGGCGGCGAGCGCTCCCCCACCGCACAGCCAGATGCCCTTGCCGTCATCGGCCTTGAGCGCGCGCACCGTCGCGACCGGGTCGGCGTCGATGAACTCGACGCCCTC
Organism: Microbacterium sp. ZKA21; assembly: GCF_050434165.1. NCBI lineage: Bacteria > Bacillati > Actinomycetota > Actinomycetes > Micrococcales > Microbacteriaceae > Microbacterium > Microbacterium sp. ZKA21. The sequence continues at coordinate 371,551 of NZ_JBNPVV010000003.1, read as the reverse complement.
GACCGGCTCGGCCGCGCGACTCGTGAAGACGACCTGCCGCAGGTGGCGGTACGGGCTCGGCATGGCCGGCAGCCCGACCGCGTAGGTGTTCCATCCCATCAGCACGGTGTCGAACAGGTCGCCGTCGATGGGGATGCCGAGCGCCTCGTTGATCTGCGTGGGGATGGTCTGGTTGAACCGGGCGTTGATGACGTCCCGGTGATCGCCCTCCGCGAGGAAGAAGTCGAACTCCCCGTCCGGCCCGGCGATGAAGCCGTCGAGGGTGACGGCGACGTAGTAGGTCAATTCGCGCATGAGAACTCCAATCACGACAGGTGAAGTGGTTCGAGACTACAACAGGTGCAGTGGTTGCGCTAGTCTCAGATCATGGCGAAGAACGAGGCACGTCGTAATGCGCTGGCGGATGCCGGCATCGCCGTCCTGTCCAGCGTTGGTTCCCGCGGGCTGACGCACCGCGCGATCGACGAGCGCGCCGGAGTGCCGATCGGGACGGCGTCGAACTACTTCCGCACCCGCGAGGCGCTGATCACCGGGCTGTTCGAACGGATCGGTGCGCGGCTCGCTCCGACGCCCGAGGACCTCGAACGCCGCGCCGCGCAGGAGCCGAGTCGCGAGCTGTTCGCCGAGTACCTGCGCGACATCGTGCGACGCCTTTCGACGGAGCGCGAGGTGACCCTCGCGCTGTTCGAGCTGCGGCTGGAATCGGCACGACGCCCCGAACTCGCAGACACCGTCTCGTCATGGCTGCGCACCGGATTCGCCGCCGACGTCGCCTTCAACGAAGCGGCGCGCCTGCCAGGCGGCGCCCGCGAGATCGCCCTGTTCCACTACGCGATCGACGGCCTCCTGCTCGACAGGCTCACGTCCTCGATCGATCCGGAAACCTCCACGGATGCCATCGTCGACGCCCTGGTCGAGGGGCTCCTGCCGCGGCATCCCTGACGGGGTCCGCTGCCGAGAAACCACTCGGCGCGCGAGAAACCACGCCGCGGATGGTTTCTCGCCCGAAGTCTGGTTTCTCGACGCCGGCGCGCCCTGCGGCGACGCCATGGAGAAGCAGTGACCGGGCCTGGCGATGACGGTCTGAGCACTCACACCTGCGCTCCGTAGACTCGCCGGATGAGGCCGCGCGAGAGAGGAGGCGGAGCGAACGTGCGTTGGCGGATCATCTTCGGCGCTCTGCGCCTGCTCACCGCCGCCGTCTGCCTGGCCGCTCTGACCCACCGGCTCTTCTGGGGTCTGAGCTCGAACACGGTCGCGGGCGACAACTTCTTCGCGTACCTCACCGTGCAGTCGAACTGCGCCCTCGTCGTCCTCCTCGCGATCGGCGGCGTCCTGGCGTTCCGACGCGCGAACGACCCGCGATGGTTCACGATCGCCCTCGCCCTCGTCCTCACCTGGACCATCACCGCCGGTATCGCCTTCGCGCTGATCGTCTGGCAGGCGGGCCTGCGCGGCATCCGCATCGACGTGCCGTGGTCCGACCAGCTGCTGCACTTCTGGCTCCCCGCCTGCACCGCACTCGCGTGGGGCCTGACCCCCGGGCATCGCCGGGTCACGTGGCGGGTGGTTCCGGCATCCCTCGCTTTTCCGATCCTGTGGGGCCTGGTGACGCTGTGGCGCGGGCCGTCGATCGGCTGGTATCCGTACTACTTCCTCGATCCACGGCAGGTTTCAGGACCGCCGGAGTTCGTGGTGACGTGCGCACTCGCTCTGGCGATGTTCGCGCTGGTCGCGGCAGCCGTCGTCGGCGTGAGCCGGATGCCGAGCCCCTGGGCGCCGCTCGCCCGACGGCGAGCGGCGAAGCGGGGCTACGAATCGGCGGGGATGAAGGGCGCGAGCGACGCGAGAGCGGCGACGACCGCATCCTGATCGCCCAGCTCGGCGAAGGCCTCGGCGGCGGCACCGCCGACCACGCCGACGAGGACGGCCTCGCCCGTCGTCGGCTCGAGGTTGAACCACGTGCGGATCACCGCATCCCCGTCGACGACGTGCCACAGGGCCGCCTCGGTGTCCCAGAAGGCCTCATCGAACCGCAGCCAGATCGTCTCGATCGCGCCGACGCCGAGATCGGCGATCGCGCCGCGATGCGCGAACGGCAGCGCGGGCGAGAACTCGATGCCGCCGTGCTGCAGAACGCCGAGCGGAACGGTCAGCACGACGCGATCGAACGACAGCGACTCCCCGGTCCCCAGCCGCAGGCTGACGCCGGTGTCGTCGTACGCGACGCGGGACACCGGCGACGACAGGCTCACCTCGAGCCCTTGCAGCAACGATTCCAGGAAGGAGGTCAGATCGGCCGACACAGCCGCATAGCTCTCCGCGGGGAACGCGGGTGGGAACCAGGACGACAGGACGTCGGCGTCGCCTCCGGATGCCGCGGTGACCGCCGCGAGGAGAGCGGCCAGCGTCGGCTCCGCGGGATCCGCACCGGCCTCGGTCAGCGCCTCGGCGACCGACACGTCAGCCGGCTGCGTCTGGGCTGTCTCGATCGCGCCGGTCAGGACGTCGTCGCCGACAGGGTCGACGGGGCCGCCCGACGAGCGCCAATCGGCGCCTTGCAGATCGAGCAGCCGCGTGTCGATGGCGGCGAACCGCTCGCGCAGATCGGTGTCGTCGACTCCCAGCATCCATCCGCCGAGCTGCACGGGAAGCGGCCAGGCCTCATCGACCCGCGAATCGATGCGGCCGCCGATCCGGTCGCGCGCTTCGAAGACCGTGACGACGGCACCGTCCTCGGCGAGGCGCCCGGCCGCGACAACACCCGCGAGCCCCGCACCGACGACGGCGATGCGTTCGCCGGCGGCCGCGCGCGTGCGCAGATCGATCGCCGCGCGCTCGCCCGATCGGATGGCGCCGCGCATGGTGCCGGGTTCGTCGGCATCGGTCGCCTCGCCGGCGAAGAACACGCGCTGCTCGATCGGCTCGGCGAGAGCCTGGCGCAGGCTCGGCTGCGCGCCGACCGGTGTGAAGCTCGCGCCGCCGCGCGAGAAGGGATCGGTCGTCCAGGTGCTGCGCATCGACTCCGTCGGCGCCGGCCCGTCGAACGTCGGCGGCGGCTGGGTCGGCGTACGGGTCGGCGTGGGCGACGGCGTCGGTTCGGGCGTGCAGGACGCGAGCAGCACACTCATCGCGCCGACCCCGGCGCCGATCAGCAGCGTGCGACGCGTCATCCTCATGGTGTCGCCACCTTACCGCGACGACCTGTCCGCACGCCCTCTACCGGGCGACCGTCTGCTCGTGCTGATCCCGCAGCGCGTGCATCGCCGTCTCCACAGCAGGCAGGCGCTCGATTCGGCTCAGTCCTCGGTGCGGCGATCACCCGGCCGCCACAGGACGACCTCGGTCGATCGGCGGATGCGGCGGCCCGACGCCATGGGGATCACTCCGCTCGCTCCGGCGGCGAACACGCGCACTCCTGGGCGGTTCTCGCGCTCGGCGCGCAGGGCGCCTTCGAGATCGAGGACGCGTCGGCGCAGCATCCGCACCTCGTCCTCCAAGTGCAGCAGACGCGAGATCGCCGGCAGGCTCATGCCCTCGCCGGACAGGCGGGCGACCTCGCGCAGTTGCTGCACGTTGCGCGCCGAATACCGGCGCGAGCCGCCGCGAGTACGACCGGGGATCACGAGTCCGATCCGGTCGTACTGCCGCAGCGTCTGCGGGTGCATGCCCGCGAGTTCGGCGGCGACGGCGATCGTCAGCACCGGAGCATCGTCATCGTCGGGGACCATCGCCATCACCTCCTGGTGTTTCTCATCGGTTGCTGCGTTTCGACTCGCTTCGCTCGCTCAACGAGCGAGGGGTGGGGTCTCGCTCGTTGAGCGAGCGAAGGGTGCGTCAGCCGCGCGCCTTGGCCATCAGGTCCGCGCGCGGGTTCTCCTTCGGCTCGGCCGCCGCGAACGCCTCGAGCGCCGCACGAGCGTCGTCGTCGAGGTGCGAGGGGACCGCCACCTGCAGCTCGGCCAGCAGGTCGCCGGTGCCCTTGCTGCTCTTGATGCCGCGTCCCTTGACGCGCAGGACGCGCCCCGAGGGCGTCCCGGGGGCGACACGGAGCTTGACCGTCTCGCCGCCGAGCGTCGGCACCTCGATTGTCGCGCCGAGCGCCGCCTCGGTGAACGTCACCGGCACCGTGAGACGGAGGTTCAGCCCGTCGCGCGTGAACACCGGGTGCGGACGCACCGTGATGCTCACGACGATGTCGCCGTTCTCGCCGCCGTCCGGCGAATGCCGACCTCGGCCGCGCAGACGGATCTTCTGACCGTCCGCGACGCCTGCCGGGATCTTCACCTTGAACGGCTTGCCGTCCTCGCCCTGCAGCGTGATGGTCTCGCCCTGCGCCGCCGTGACGAAATCGAGAGTCGTCCGCGCCGTGACGTCGGCTCCGCGCTGGGGTCCGCCGTAGCCCCGGAAGCCGCCAGACGGCTGACCGAACCGACCGGAGCCGAACGTGCCGCCCTGACCGCCCTGGTTGAACATCGCGAAGATGTCCTCGAAGTCGGCGGACGACTGCCCGCGCTGCCCGAACCGGCTGAAGACGTCCTCGAAGCCTCCTGCGCCCGCGCCTGACGCGGTGAAGCGAGCGCCGGAGCCCATGGCGCGGATCTCGTCGTACTCCTTGCGCTGCTCGGCGTCGGAGAGCACCGAGTACGCCTCGCTGATCTCCTTGAACGTCGACTCGGCCGCGGCATCTCCCGGGTTGGAGTCCGGATGGTACTTGCGGGCGAGCTTGCGATAGGTCTTCTTCAGATCCGCATCGCTGACGTCCTTCGAGACGCCGAGCGTCTTGTAGAAGTCCTTGTCGAACCAGTCCTGGCTTGCCATCTGACTCCTACTCTGCGGGCACGGCGACGACGACCTTCGCCGGACGCAGCTCGACATCGCCCAGGCGGTAACCCACCTCGACGACCTCGAGGACGGTGGTCTTCTCCGCTCCTGGCGTCGGCTGCTGGAAGATCGCCTCGTGGTGCTGCGGGTCGAACTCCTCGCCCTTCTCGCCGTAGGAGACGACGCCCAGACGCTCCACGACCGCGCGCACCTTCTCAGCGATCACGGCGAACGGTGTGCCGTCGACCAGGTCGCCGTGCTGCTGGGCGCGGTCGAGGTCATCGAGCACGGGGATGAGGCCCTTGGCCGCCTCACCCTTGGCGCGATCGATCTCGACCTGGCGCTGCTCTTCGGTGCGCCGACGGTAGTTGGCGTATTCGGCCTGCAGCCGCTTGAGGTCGTCCAGCAGCGCGGACTCCAGGTCCGCCAGCACGGCGTCCTCGGCCGCGGCCTCGCCGGTCTGCGCGGTGCCCAGGATGTCGTCGACCGTCAGGTCGTCCGCGGGAGACTCGTCGGACCCCTCAGCCGCCTGGGCCTCTGCGGAATCCGGGTTCTCCTGCGGCGCGGGGCCGGATGCCGCAGCATCCGACCCCTCGCCCTCAGGCCGAACCTCGTCGTTGTCGTCGAAGTTCTTGTCCGTCATGGTTACTTCTTCTCTTCGTCCTCGTCGATGACCTCGGCGTCGATGACGTCCTCCTCGGCGGAGGCGTCACCGGCGGGGGCTTCGCCCTCGGGCGCTGCGCCGGCCGCGGCATCCGCCTGGCTCTGCGCGTAGATCGCCTCGCCGAGCTTGCCCTGCGACTCGTTCAGCTTGTCGAACGCGGCCTTGACGGCGTCGTCGTCCTCGCCGGCCAGAGCCGTCTTCAGAGCGTCGACGTCGGCCTGGACCGAGTCCTTCACGTCAGCGGGGAGCTTGTCCTCGTTGTCCTTGATGAGCTTCTCGATCGAGTACGCGAGGGTCTCGGCCTGGTTGCGCTGCTCGAGAGCCTCGGCGCGGCGCTTGTCCTCCGCGGCGTTCTCCTCCGCCTCGCGCACCATGCGCTCGATGTCGTCCTTCGACAGCGACGAGCCGCCGGTGATCGTCATCGACTGCTCCTTGCCCGTGCCCTTGTCCTTGGCGGACACGTGCACGATGCCGTTCGCGTCGATGTCGAACGTGACCTCGATCTGCGGGATGCCGCGGGGAGCCGGCGCGATGCCGGTCAGCTCGAACGTGCCGAGCGGCTTGTTGTCGCGGGTGAACTCGCGCTCGCCCTGGAAGACCTGGATCGCGACGGACGGCTGGTTGTCGTCGGCCGTGGTGAAGGTCTCGCTGCGCTTGGTCGGGATCGCGGTGTTGCGGTCGATGAGCTTGGTCATGCGGCCGCCCTTGGTCTCGATGCCGAGCGACAGCGGGGTGACGTCGATGAGCAGAACGTCCTTGCGCTCGCCCTTGAGGACACCGGCCTGGAGGGCGGCGCCGACGGCGACGACCTCGTCCGGGTTCACGCCCTTGTTCGCCTCCTTGCCGGTCTCGCGCTTGACGAGCTCGGCGACGGCCGGCATGCGGGTGGAGCCGCCGACCAGCACGATGTGGTCGATGTCGGCGACCTTGATGCCGGCTTCGCGGATGACGTCCTCGAAGGGCTTCTTGGTGCGGTCGAGGAGATCCTTGGTGAGGTCCTCGAACTTCGCGCGGGTGATCGTCTCGGACAGCGACACCGGGCCGGACTCGGTCAGCGAGAGGTACGGCAGGTTGATGCTGGTGCTCGACGAGCTGGAGAGCTCCTTCTTCGCCTGCTCAGCGGCCTCCTTGAGGCGCTGCAGGGCGATCTTGTCGCCCGAGACGTCGACGCCCGAGGTCTCCTTGAACTGCTTGATCAGGTGGTCGACGAGGCGCTGGTCCCAGTCGTCGCCGCCGAGACGGTTGTCACCCGAGGTCGAGCGCACCTGGATCGTGGAGAAGTCGTCGTCCTTGCCCACCTCGAGGAGGGAGACGTCGAACGTTCCGCCACCGAGGTCGAAGACGAGGATGAGCTCGTCCTCCTTGCCCTTGTCGAGGCCGTACGCGAGAGCGGCGGCGGTGGGCTCGTTGATGATGCGCAGGACGTTGAGGCCCGAGATCTCGCCGGCCTCCTTGGTGGCCTGGCGCTCGGCGTCGTTGAAGTACGCGGGGACGGTGATGACGGCATCCGTCACGGTGTCGCCCAGGTACGACTCGGCGTCGCGCTTGAGCTTCTGGAGGATGCGCGCGGAGATCTCCTGCGGCGTCCACTTCTTGCCGTCGACGTCGAAGGACCAGTCGGTGCCGACGTGGCGCTTGACGGAGGCGACGGTGCGGTCGACGTTCGTGACGGCCTGGCGCTTGGCGGTCTCGCCGACGAGCACCTCGCCGTCCTTCGTGAACGCGACGACCGAGGGGGTCGTACGGAAGCCCTCGGCGTTGGCGATGACCTTCGGCTCGCCACCTTCGAGGACGCTGACGACGGAGTTCGTCGTACCGAGGTCGATTCCAACAGCACGTGCCATGTGTTTCTCCTTGTGAGTTTCGGTCGGGGAGTCTGCAGCGATCAGCAAACCTGAGTCGCGATGACTCAACTGTACATCGACCCTCGGATGCTGTCAAACAAAGTTGATACGAGTTCACTCAAGTTTTACCGAGGGGTCGAGGTGCGGCGGGTATTAGACCGCATGACCCTGCGCGCACGCCTTCTATGTCGTCATGTTTCGTCGGCTGACGTCATGTGTCGCCCTGCGGTGACGTCATCCGGGGTTAACGCCAGAGTTGTGCAACGCCATCTCCGACGAGCAGTGCCAGCAGCGCAGAGAGCCACCTCATGACCACGCCACAGCAGACGCCGATCCGCGGTGCACGTACGCGCACGACCAGGACGCCCACCAAGCCGCACGGTCAGTGGCTCGTCGATGGAACGGAACCCCTCAACGGCAACGAGGAGTTCAAGCTGGCGGACAACGGACTCAACGTCCGCGAGCGCATCGAGAACGAGTACTCGGTCGGCGGGTTCGCGAGCATCGACCCGACCGACCTGCACGGCCGCTTCCGCTGGTGGGGGCTGTACACGCAGCGCAAGCCGGGAATCGACGGCGGTCGCACCGCCCAGCTCGAGCCGCATGAACTCGAGGACGAGTACTTCATGCTGCGCGTCCGCATCGACGGCGGCCAGCTCACCACGCACCAGCTGCGCGTGATCGGCGAGATCTCCACCGAGTTCGCCCGCGACAGCGCCGACCTCACCGACCGCCAGAACATCCAGCTGCATTGGATCCGCGTCGAGGACGTCCCCGAGATCTGGCGCCGCCTGGAGGCCGTCGGGCTCAGCACGACCGAGGCCTGCGGCGACGTGCCCCGCGTGATCCTCGGCTCCCCCGTCGCCGGCATCGCCGCGGACGAGCTCATCGACCCGACCCCGCAGATCCAGGAGATCGCGGAGCGCTTCATCGGCGACCCGACGCTCGCGAACCTGCCGCGCAAGTACAAGACCGCGATCACCGGTCACCCGAGCCAGGACGTCGTGCACGAGATCAACGACTGCGCCTTCGTCGCGGTCGAGCATCCGGAACTCGGCATCGGCTACGACCTCTGGGTCGGCGGCGCGCTATCGGTCGTCCCCCGCCTGGGCGAGCGCCTCGGCACCTTCGTCGCTCCCGACCGGGTCGCCGAGGTGTGGCACGGCATCACGCAGATCTTCCGCGACTACGGCTACCGCCGCCTGCGCAACAAGGCGCGCCTGAAGTTCCTGCTCGCGGACTGGGGCACCGAGAAGTTCCGCGAGGTGCTCGAGACCGAGTACCTCGACAGCCCGCTTCCCGACGGCCCTGCCGCTCCCACCCCGACCACGATCGGCGATCATGTCGGCATCCACGAGCAGAAGGACGGCCGGTTCTACGTCGGCGCGGCCCCGCTCGTCGGCCGCGTCTCGGGCAGCACCCTCACGGCCCTCGCAGACCTCGCCGAGGTGCACGGCTCGCAGCGCGTGCGCACCACGCCGTACCAGAAGCTGCTCGTACTCGACATCCCGGAGAGTGAGGTCGACGGCCTCGTCACCGGCCTCGACGCGATCGGCCTGTCCGCACGGCCGAGTCTGTTCCGCCGCGGCACCATCGCATGCACCGGCATCGAGTACTGCAAGCTCGCGATCGTCGAGACCAAGGCGAACGCCGCCACGGCCATCGAGCAGCTCGAAGAGCGTCTCGGCGCCCTCGAGCCGGAGATCGGCCGCCCGATCACGCTGCACGTGAACGGATGCCCGAACTCCTGCGCCCGCATCCAGACGGCCGACATCGGCCTGAAGGGCCAGCTCGTCTCGATCGACGGCGAGCAGGTCCCGGGCTACCAGGTGCACCTGGGCGGCGGACTCGCCGGCGTCGACCGCGCAGAGGCCGGTCTCGGCCGCACCGTCCGCGGACTCAAGGTCGCCGCCGACGGCATCGCCGACTACGCCGAGCGCGTCATCCGCCGCTACCTGGCCGACCGCGCCGCCGGCGAGAGCTTCGCGCAGTGGGCCCATCGCGCCGAAGAGGAGGCACTGCAGTGACCGTCAGCCTCGCCCCCCGCATCCGGACCAAGCGCACCCGCGAAGAACTCGCCGCTCTCGCCGAACAGGGCAACATCGAACTCGGCAGCCTGACCGACCACGAAGCGTCCGCCGCCGAGGTCGTCGCCTGGGTCGCCCGCAACTTCGGAGCGGATGCCGCGGCCGTCGCCTGCTCCATGGCGGATGCCGCGCTGCCGCACCTGGTGGCAGAGCAGTTGCCGGGCGTCGATGTGCTGTTCCTGGACACCGGCTACCACTTCACCGAGACCTACGCGACGCGCGACGAGGTCGAACGGGCCCTGGACGTGCGGATCGTCGACGTCACGCCGGACCAGACGGTGGCCGAACAGGATGCCGAGTTCGGCGCCAAACTGTTCGAACGCGATGCCGCGCTGTGCTGCGCCCGCCGCAAGGTCGCCCCGCTGCAGGACGCGCTCGGCGGCTACGAGCTGTGGTTCACGGGCGTGCGCCGCGACGAGGCGCCCACTCGCACGAACACGCCGCTGGTCACCTGGGACGAGCGCAACGGCCTCGTCAAGGTGAACCCGGTCGCCGCGTGGAGCTTCGACGAGGTCCTGGAGTACGCCGCTGAGCACAAGGCTCCGGTGAACCTGCTGGTGAACTTCGGCTACCCCTCGATCGGCTGCGAGCCCTGCACCAAGCAGGTCGCACCGGGCGAAGACCCCCGCTCCGGCCGCTGGGCCGGGCAGGCGAAGACAGAATGCGGGCTCCACGTATGACGATCGACACGACCGCCCCCGCGACGAGCCTCACCGCGCTCGACCAGCTCGAGGCCGAGGCCATCCACATCATCCGCGAGGTCGTCGCGGAGTTCGAGCGCCCCGTGCTGCTGTTCTCCGGCGGCAAGGACTCTGTGCTCGTGCTGCACCTCGCGACCAAGGCGTTCGCGCCAGGGCGCGTGCCGTTCCCGGTGCTGCACGTCGACACCGGCCACAACTTCCCCGAGGTCATCGCGTTCCGCGACGAGACCGTCGCCCGCCTCGGCCTGACCCTCGAGGTCGCGAGCGTGCAGGACTACATCGACGACGGCCGGCTCATCGAGCGCCCGGACGGCACGCGCAACACGCTGCAGACCCAGCCGCTGCTGGACGCGATCACCGCGGGCAAGCACGACGCCGTGTTCGGCGGCGCGCGCCGCGACGAGGACAAGGCCCGCGCCAAGGAGCGCATCATCTCGCTGCGCGACGAGTTCGGCCAGTGGGACCCGCGCAACCAGCGCCCCGAGCTGTGGAGCCTCTACAACGGCCGTCATCTTCCCGGTCAGCACGTGCGCGCCTTCCCGATCTCCAACTGGACCGAGCTCGACGTCTGGCGCTACATCGAGCGCGAGAACATCGCCCTCCCGCCGCTGTACTACGCGTCCGAGCGCGAGGTCTTCCGCCGCGACGGCATGTGGTGGGCGGTCGGCGAGTTCGCGCAGCCGTTGAAGGGCGAGGAGATCGAGCGCCGCGTCGTCCGGTACCGGACGGTCGGCGACATGAGCTGCACCGGCGCCGTCGAATCGGATGCCGTCGACACGGCATCCGTCGTCGCCGAGGTCGCGCGATCGACGCTCACCGAGCGCGGCGCCACCCGTGCGGACGATCGCATCAGCGAGGCCGCCATGGAGGACCGCAAGAAGGACGGGTACTTCTGATGACGACACTTCTGCAGGAGCAGACGCTGTTCCGGTTCGCGACAGCCGGCTCCGTCGACGACGGCAAGTCGACCCTGGTGGGCCGGCTGCTGCACGACGCCAAGGCGATCCTCGCCGATCAGCTCGAGCAGGTCGCCTCGACCTCCCGCGCCCGCGGCTTCGCGCACGGCGAGTTCGACTTCGCGCTGCTGACAGACGGCCTTCGAGCCGAGCGCGAGCAGGGCATCACGATCGATGTCGCGTACCGCTACTTCGCCACGGATCAGCGCAGCTTCGTCCTGGCGGACTGCCCCGGTCACGTGCAGTACACGCGCAACATGGTCACCGGCTCCGCCACCGCCGACGCCGTGATCGTGCTCGTCGACGCGCGCAAGGGCGTGGTCGAGCAGACCCGCCGCCACCTCGCCGTCGTCTCGCTGCTGCGGGTGGCGCACGTGATCATCGCGGTCAACAAGATCGACCTCACCGACTACGACGAGGACCGCTTCGTCGAGATCGAGCTCGAGGCGGAGCGGGTCGCCGAGCAGCTCGGGTTGTCCGGCATCCACGTGCTGCCGGTGTCGGCGCTGGAGGGCGACAACGTCGTCGACCGGTCACCGCAGACGCCCTGGTACACCGGTCCCACACTGATCGAGCTGCTGGAGACCCTGCCGACGCAGGAGGAGACGGAGTCGGCGGATGCCGCGTTCCGCCTCCCCGTGCAGCTCGTGCTCCGTCCGCAGGGCGGCCTCGATCCGCGCATCCCCGCGGAGGATGCCGAGCGCTACCGCGACTACCGCGGATTCGCCGGACGCGTGTCGTCCGGCGCAGTCCGAGTCGGAGACCGCGTCGAGGTGCTCCCCGGCGGGCACGAGACGGTCATCACCGGCATCCGGGTCGCGGGCCGCGAAGCCGAGACGGCTACGGCAGCGCAGTCGATCTCGGTGACCCTCGCCGACGAGGTGGATGCCGCCCGCGGCGCCGTCATCGCAGCAGCGGGCACCGCCCCGCAGTCCCGTCGCGAGGCCGTCGTCGAGGTGTTCCAGCTCGACACGCGCGACACCGCGCCCGGTGCCAAGGTGCTCGTCAAGCACGGCACGTCGACCGTGCAGGCGCTGGTCGTCGAGGTCCTCGACCGCCGCGACCTCGAGACCCTCGAGCACGAGGATGCCGAGCGCCTCGCCGTGAACGAGATCGGCCGCGTGCGCCTGCGCTTCGCCGCCGACCTGCCGCTCGAGCCGTACGCGGTGAACCGCGCCGCCGGGTCGCTGCTGCTCATCCACCCTGTCGACGGGGCGACGCTCGCCGCCGCCACCGTCGTCGACTGAACCTGCACCACCCATCACCGTCTAAGGAGGCGAAACCGTGAAGATCACCCGTAAGACCACTGCTCTCACCGCACTAGGACTCGGCGCCATGATGCTGGCCGGTTGCGCCTCCGCCGCTCCTGGGGCGGACGCCACGTCCGAGCCGGTCGACGAGGTCCGCCTGGGCTACTTCGCCAACGTCACCCACGCGCCGGCGCTGGTCGGTGTGGAAGAGGGCCTGTTCACCGACGCGCTCGGCGAGGACATCGACCTCAAGACAGAGATCTTCAACGCCGGTCCCGCCGCGATCGAGGCCCTGTCCGCCGGTGCGATCGACGCCACCTACATCGGTCCGAACCCCTCGATCAACACGTTCATCCAGTCCGGTGGCCAGTCGGCGCACATCATCGCCGGTGCGACTTCCGGCGGTGCGGCGCTCGTCGTCCGCGACGGGATCGATGACGTCGCCGACCTCGAGGGCACGAACATCGCGAGCCCTCAGCTGGGCAACACGCAGGACGTCGCGCTGCGCAGCTGGCTCGCGGACGAGGGCTTCGAGACCTCGACCTCCGGGGGAGGCGACGTCACGATCACCCCGACCGAGAACGCCCAGACGCTGACGCTGTTCCAGCAGGGTGAGGTCGACGGCGCGTGGCTGCCCGAGCCGTGGGTCTCCCGCCTGGTCGTGGATGCCGGGGCGCACGTGCTGGTGGACGAAGCCGACCTCTGGGAGGACGGCGCGTTCCCGACGACCGTGCTGCTGGTCCGCGCCGAGTTCGCCGAGGAGCACCCCGACGTGGTCGAGAAGCTCCTCGAAGGCCACATCGCGTCGGTCGCCTGGCTCGACGAGAACGCCGCAGAGGCGCCCGAGGTCATCAACGCGGCGCTGACCGACGCCACCGGCAAGGGGCTCTCCGACGAGGTGCTGACGCGCGCACTCGAGAACGTGACCTTCACGGTCGACCCGCACGCCGAGACGTTCACGACGCTCGTCGAGAACGGGCTCGCCGCCGGAACCCAGAAGGACGGCTCGATCGACGGGCTGTTCGACCTGACCGCGCTGAACGCGCTGCTCGAGGCGGACGGCCAGGAGCCCGTCTCCGCCGGCGGCCTCGGGGACGAGTGATGACGGCGCCGGCGGGGCGGACCCGCGCAGACGACACCGCGCGTGCGCACGTGGGCGTCTCCTCGCTGGCGCCCAGCTTCGATGGCGTGACGCCGATCGCCCCGGCATCCGCTCCGGCCGAGCCGATCGTCCGGATCGATCACGTCACCAAGCGCTTCGGAACGGGCCCCGTCGTCCTGGACGACGTGTCGCTCGACATCGCCCCCGGCGAGTTCGTGTGCCTGCTCGGGGCGTCCGGATGCGGCAAATCGACGCTGCTGAATCTGATCGCGGGTCTCGAACCGGTGACCTCGGGCGCGATCTCGGTGCCCAGCACGGGTGCGGCCGTGATGTTCCAGGAGTCCGCGCTGATGCCGTGGCTGACCGCCCGCCGCAACGTCGAGCTCGCGCTGCGCCTGCGCGGCGTCCCTCGCGCCGAACGCCGCGAGGAGGCGCTGCGCCTGCTCGGCACGGTGAACCTGGCGGATGCCGGAGACAAGCGTCCGCATGAGCTCTCCGGCGGAATGCGGCAGCGCGTCGCCCTGGCACGCGCACTCGCGCAGGACCGCTCGGTGCTGCTGATGGACGAGCCGTTCGCCGCGCTCGACGCCATCACCCGCGACCTGCTGCACGAGGAACTGGAGCGCGTCTGGCGCGCCACCGGGCGCACCATCGTGTTCGTCACGCACAACGTCCGCGAGGCCGCGCGCCTCGGCCAGCGCGTCATCCTGCTGTCCAGCCGCCCCGGCCGGATCGCCAGGGAGTGGAAGCTCGGCGGGACCGCAGGGCGCCGCATCGAATCGCCGGAGGTCTCGGCGCTGGCCGCCGAGATCACCACCGAGCTGCGCGAGGAGATCCGACGCAATGCCGCTTGAAACTTCTCCGACCGAGCGCGCTTCGACAGGCTCAGCGACCAAGCCGGACGAGCTCGACACGCTCTCCGCCGGGCTCGACCGGCTGCAGAGCGAAGAGGACCGGCGCTCGTCCGTCTGGCGCACCGCTGTCGGCAAGGTGCTGCCGCCGGTCGTCCTGCTCGTCGTGCTGCTGGCCGCGTGGCAGCTGTACGTCGTCATCGCCCAGCCGCGACCCGACATCTCGCCTGGCCCTCTGCAGGTGGCCGCAGCGCTCGGCGACGCCTGGGAGTCCGGGCGCCTGCAGGAGGCCGTCACGACGAGCCTCGAGCGGGGTGTGGTCGGCTTCCTCATCGCGATCATCGTCGGCACGCCCATCGGGTTGCTGATGGCGGAGTGGAAGGCTCTGCGCCGCGCAGCCGGACCGCTCATCTCGGGGCTGCAGGTGCTGCCCTCGGTCGCCTGGGTCCCCGCCGCCGTCATCTGGTTCGGCCTGAGCGACGCCACCGTCTACTTCGTGATCCTCATGGGCGCGATCCCGTCGATCATCAACGGCCTGCTCTCGGGCATCGACCAGGTGCCGCCGCAGTTGCGTCGCGCCGGCATCGTGCTGGGCGCGAGCCGCTGGCAGCTCGCGACCGCGGTCGTTCTTCCGGCGGCCCTTCCGGGTTACCTCGCGGGCCTCAAGCAGGGCTGGGCGTTCTCGTGGCGCTCGCTCATGGCTGCCGAGATCATCGCCGTGGGCGGTTCCATCGGGTTCGGACTCGGATCGATGCTGCAGCAGTCCCGCGAGCTCGCGGACCTCGCCGGCGTGCTCGGCACGATCCTGGTGATCCTCGCGATCGGCATCCTCATCGAGCTCGTCCTGTTCGGCCCGATCGAGCGGCGCCTGCTGCGCAGCCGCGGGCTCGCTCCCGGAGGTGCTCGATGACCGGTCACGTGACGCTCGTCGGCGCGGGCCCCGGGGATGCCGGGCTGCTGACGCTGCGCGGACTCCGCGCCCTCCAGGAGGCGGACGTCATCGTCGCCGACCGGCTCGGCGCCCGCTCCGTGCTGGACCAGCTCTCGGCCGAAGGCATCGTCCTCGCCGCCGAGGTCGTCGACGTCGGCAAGCTCCCCGGCCACCACAAGGTGCCCCAAGACGGCATCAACGCCCTGCTCGTTCAGCTCGCCACCGACGGGAAGCGCGTCGTGCGCCTCAAGGGCGGCGACCCGTTCGTGTTCGGACGCGGGCGCGAGGAGCAGCTGTTCTGCGAGGAGGCGGGCGTGACGGTGGACGTGGTGTCCGGCGTCACCAGCGCCGTCTCGGTCCCGGCCGTCGCCGGAATCCCGCTGACGCACCGCGGTGTGTCGACGTCGTTCACGATCGTCAGCGCGCACGACCAGATCGAGCCCGGCGGGCCTCTGAGCCAGTCGAAGGGCGACCACACCGTCGTGCTGCTCATGGGCGTGAACACGCTGGCGCACTCGGCCCACGTGCTCGCCGCCGGTGCGCGCGGCGAGCACTGCCCCGTCGCGATCATCGAGGACGGCTACGGCGCGAACGAGCGCGTGACCATCGGCACGCTCGGCACGATCGCGCACCTCGCGGCCACGCGCCAGGTCCGCTCGCCGGCGGTCGTGGTGATCGGCGATGTCGTCCGGCTGAGCCCGCATGCGGCATCCCTCCCGGCATCCGAACCCGCCCCGGCACCCCGCGCCCGCTGGTTCGAGGCGATGGATGCCGGACTCGCCGTCGACACCGGCCTCGGCCGGGCGATCGACAGCACCCTCGACTACGTGATCTGACCCCGTTCGCACGCTCCGCGGAGCGGCACCCCCGAAAGGCCATGCCATGACCTCCTCTCCTCTCGCCCTGCGCGTCGCGATCGTCGGCGCCGGGCCGGCCGGGATCTACGCCGGCAACCTCCTCGCGAACGCGGTCCGCGATCGCGGCGGGCGCGTCGAGATCGACCTGTTCGAGTCGCTGCCTGCGCCGTACGGCCTCATCCGTTACGGCGTCGCGCCCGACCACCCGCGGATCAAGGGCATCGTGAACTCCCTGCACGAGATGCTCGATGCGTTCCCTGCGGCATCCGAGGGCGACGCGGAGCCCGCCGTGCGTCGCACCATCCGCTTCATCGGCAACGTCGAGGTGGGTCGCGACATCGCCCTGGACGAGCTGCGCGAGCGGTACCACGCCGTGATCCTCGCGACCGGCGCGATCCGCGACACCGCCCTCGACATCCCCGGCGTCGATCTGCCCGGCTCGTACGGCGCCGCCGACTTCGTCGCGTGGTTCGACGGCCACCCGGATGTCGCGCGCACCTGGCCGCTCGAGGCCCGCGAGGTCGCCGTGATCGGCAACGGCAACGTCGCTCTCGACGTCGCCCGCGTGCTCGCCAAGCATGCCGTCGACCTGCGCTCGACCGAGGTCCCCGACAACGTGCTGGCCGGGCTCGAATCCTCCGCTGTCACAGACGTGCACGTCTTCGGACGCCGCGGGCCCGCTGACATCAAGTTCACCCCGATCGAGCTCCGCGAGCTCGGCGAGGTCCGCGACGTCGACATCGTGCTGCACGACGAGGACTTCGACGGTGTCGACCCGGCATCGGCGTCCAACAACCAGCTCAAGGTCATGCTGCGCACACTCAACGGCTGGCGCGACCGCCCGACGGGCAGCGCCTCGCGCCGCCTGCACCTGCACTTCTGGCACGCGCCGGTGTCGATCGAGGGAGACGGCCGGGTCGAGAGCATCCGCTTCGCGCGCACCACGACGGATGCCGACGGCCGCCTCGTCATCACCGACGAGATCCGCGAGTACCCGATCCAGGCGGTCTACCGCGCCGTCGGCTACTACGGCACGCAGGTGAACGGTGCGCCGTTCGATGCGGCCCGCGGCGTCGTCCCGAATGACGGCGGGCGCGTGGACGACCAGCCTGGTCTGTACGCGACCGGCTGGATCAAGCGCGGACCCGTCGGGCTCATCGGCCACACCAAGTCGGATGCGCTCGAGACGATCACCCACCTGGTGGCGGATGCCGAGGCCGGGCTGCTCTCGGCGGCGGACGCCCCCGACGTGCTCGACCTCCTCGACGAGCGCGCGACCGAGTACACGACGTGGGACGGCTGGCTCGCCCTCGACGCCCACGAGCGGCACCTCGGTGAGACGCATGAGCACACGCGCGAGCGCGTCAAGGTCGTCCCGCGCGAGGAGCAGGTGGCGGTGTCGCGCGACGGAGCACTGGTCCCATGACCTACGTCATCGCGCTGCCGTGCGTCGATGTGAAGGATCGTGCCTGCATCGACGAGTGTCCCGTGGACTGCATCTACGAGGGCGAGCGATCGCTCTACATCCACCCGGACGAGTGCGTGGACTGCGGGGCGTGCGAGCCGGTGTGCCCCGTCGAGGCGATCTATTACGAGGACGATCTCCCCGAGGAGTGGGCCGACTACTACAAGGCCAACGTCGAGTTCTTCGAGGAGATCGGCTCCCCAGGCGGGGCCGCCAAGGTCGGCGTCTACGACTTCGACCACCCGGTCGTGGCCTCGCTTCCTCCGCAGGGTGACGGGCATGACTGACTCCTCCTATGACGTGCTGGTGATCGGCGGCGGCCCGGCAGGGCTGTCGGCGGCCCTGAACCTCGGGCGCTCGCTCATGCGCGTGCTCGTAATCGACGCCGACCGTCCGCGCAATGCGGCGACGCTGAACTCGCACGGGTTCCTCACGCGCGACGGCATCCCGCCGCACGAGCTGCGCCGTCTCGCGAGGGAGGAGCTCACCGCCTACCCGAACGTCGAGGTCCGCTCGCGGGTCGTCGTGGCCTCTCTGTCGCGGGAGGGTGACGTGTTCGTCGCCGGCATCGGCCGCCGCGAGGCGACGTCGACGGTCACCGCCCGCACCGTGCTGCTCGCGACCGGGCTGCGCGAGACGCTGCCGGACGTCCCCAATCTGCGCGGCTTCTACGGCATGAGCCTGTTCAGCTGCGCGGCCTGCGACGCGTGGGATCTGCGCGACCGCCCGCTCGCTCTGATCGGCGAATCAGTGGATCTCGCCGACCGCGCCCGACTGATCGCCCGGTGGAGCCCGCAGCTCACCGTCTTCACGAACGGCGCGGATGTCGTCTCGACGGCCGAGGAGGCGGAGCTCGCGGCCGCGGGCATCGCTGTGGCCCGGCATCCGATCGCAGAACTCGTCGGCGAGCGCGGGAAGCTCGAAGCGATCGTCCTCGCCGACGGCACCCGCGTGGACCTCGACGGCGGTTTCGTGCGTCCGGAGTGGGACACGAACCTGGCCTTCCTCGACGGGCTGTCCCCCGCCCTCGACGGCTCGGGCCACCTCGTCACGGATCGCTCCGGCCGCACGGATGTGCCAGGTCTGTACGCCGCGGGGGATGCCGCGGCCCCCGGCCCTCAGCAGCTCATCGTCGCCGCGGGCGCCGGTGCGCGGGTCGCCGCGGTCATCGTGCACGACGCGATCGGTGTCGCGACCGCGCACTGATCGACTGACCCCTCTCTGCCCCAGCCCTGAACGCGCGATACCGCCCGTTCGGGTCGCACTTTCTGTCGCTCTGACTCGCTCATAGCAGCAGATTTCGCGACCGGAACGGGCCGCGAACGCGCAGAACGGCGGGAACTGCGACCTGAAGCTCCGGTCGCACTTCCTGCCGCTTTCGCTCGCTCGAAGCGACAGATTTCGCGACCTGAGCAGGCTGCGAACGCGGAGAACAGCAGGATCTGCGACCTGAAGACCCTGCGCGTGCGGAATGCGAGGGCGCCTGCGCGTGTTGCCACTCGTGACGCCTCATCGCGGCGCCGATTCCCGCACGCCCGTACCCTGGAATGGTCATGTCTGCACCCGAAGAAGACCACGCCCGCTGGCGCAACGAGCGCCACGCCGCCGTCGCCCGCCCCACCGGAAACCTCGCCCTCGTCGAGACGCGCTGGGTCGGACCCGAGCGCCCGGACCTCGCTGCCGCGCAGGCCGCCGCCCCGGCATCCGTCACGGTGACGCCGATCCAGCGCACCGACATCTCCACCGGCCAGCCCGAGTACGGCCTGCGGTTCTGGGATGCCGAGTCTCCAGCGATCCGCGCCTACGACCGCATCGACGCGTACGAGTACGACCCGGCCTGGGTGATCGAGGCGCAGTTCGCCCCGGTGGATGCCGGTCGCACCGTCCCGTTCGAGCACATCCGCGACAACGGCGGCACGCGCGAGCTCGTCGTTCCCGGCGACATCACCTTCACGCTCGACGGCACCGAGCACCGCCTCGCCGCGTTCGACGACGGCGGCACCTTGCTGCTCGTGTTCGGCGACCCGACCAACGGCGACGAGACGTACGGCTCCGGACGCTTCCTGTTCGTGCAGCGCGACGACGAAGCGGGCTTCGGCGACGCCGGATCCGTCGTGCTCGACTTCAACCGCGCGTTCGTCCCGCCCTGCGGATTCTCCGCGCAGTACAACTGCCCGCTGCCGCCCCCGCAGAACCGGTTCGCCCAGCCGATCCGCGCCGGCGAGAAGAACGTCGTCTTCATGGACGACTTCGACATCTACTCGGCCTGATCCGACGCCGACCCGCGGCATCCGAAACCCGAACACCGACCCGAACCCAGGAGACCCCCTGTGAAGACTCCGCTCGCCCTCGCGGCGACCATCGTCGGCGCGGCCCTCGTCCTCGCCGGCTGCTCATCGAGCACGCCGTCCGCGGAGGATGCCGCCGACGCCACCATCGCCATCGGCTCGCTGTACGAGCCGCAGAACCTGAGCAACACCCAGGGCGGCGGCCAGGGCGTGACCGAGGCCTTCAACGGCAACGTCTACGAGGGGCTGTACAAGCTCACCGACGACGGCGAGGTCGAGCCCCTGCTCGCCGCGAGCGAAGAGGTCAGCGAGGACGGCCTGACGTACACGATCACGCTTCGCGACGACGTGACCTTCCATTCCGGCAAGCAGCTGACTTCGGCCGACGTCAAGGCCAGCGTCGAGGCGGTCACCGCTGAGGACTCGAAGTCCGCCCGCAAGTCGGCGTTCTCCGTGATCTCCGGCATCGAGACCCCCGACGACACCACGGTCGTCTTCACGCTTTCTCAGCGCTCGATCTCGTTCCTGTACAACCTCGCATACATCTGGATCATCAATGCGGACGCCGAGGATCTCACCACCACCGAGGACGGCACCGGTCCGTACACGCTCGAGGAGTGGAAGCAGGGCAGCACGCTGACCCTGACCCGCTGGGACGACTACTGGGGCGAGCCGGCCGCGAACGGCGAGGTCGTCTTCACCTACTTCACCGAGGCGACGGCGCAGAACAACGCCCTGCTCACCGGCGAGATCGATGTGATCACCAGCATCCAGAGCCCTGATGCCCTCGAGCAGTTCGCCTCGAACGACGACTACACGATCAGCGAGGGCACATCGACGACGAAGGAGCTGCTCGCGTTCAACGATCGCGTCGCGCCGTTCGACAACGCCCTGGTGCGCAAGGCCGTGTACTCGGCCATCGACACCGAGAAGCTGCTCACCTCGATCTGGGGCGACTACGGCACCCTGATCGGTTCGATGGTCCCGCCGACCGACCCCTGGTACGAGGACCTCACGGACGTCAACCCCTACGACGTCGACCTCGCGAAGCAGCAGCTCGCCGAGGCCGGCTATCCGGACGGATTCGAGTTCACCCTCGACACTCCGAGCTACGACCCGCACCCGGTCGTCGCCGAGTTCCTGCAGTCGCAGCTGGCCGAGGTCGGCATCACGGTGAACATCAACACCATCAGCGCGGACGAGTGGTACACGAAGGTATTCCAGGAGCGCGACTTCGAGGCGACGCTGCAGGAGCACGTCAACGACCGAGACGTGGTCTGGTACGGCAACCCCGACTTCTACTGGGGGTACGACGACGCCCAGGTGCAGCAGTGGGTCGCTGAGGCCGAGCAGGCGGCGACCACGGACGAGCAGACCGCCCTTCTGAAGCAGGTGAACGAGAAGATCGCCGCGGATGCCGCGAGCGTCTGGCTCTACCTCTACCCGCAGATCGTCGTCGCCTCGAGCGAGCTCAGCGGATACCCGGTCAACGGCCTGAACTCGCAGTTCTTCGCCTACGACATCGTCAAGTCCTGACCCTTTCCGATCGCGGGGTGGGATGCTGAAGCATCCGCCCCGCGATCCCCATGCCTGAAATGCTCACGTATCTGCTCCGCCGCTCCGCGTTCCTCGTGGTGTCGCTCGTCGTCGCCATGATGGTGATCTTCGTGCTGCTCCGACTGCTTCCAGGCGACCCGGCGAACGCGCTGCTCTCGGTGGATGCGACGCCCGAGCAGATCGCCGCGGCGCGCGCGCAGGTGGGCTCGGACCGACCGCTCTTCGAACAGTTCGCGCTGTGGGCGGGCCAGATGCTGCGATTCGACCTGGGCGAGTCGTACATCAGCACGCTGCCCGTGGGCCCCGAGATCGCGGCCCGCCTCCAGATCACCCTGCCGCTGACGCTCCTCGCCTTCATCCTGGCGCTGCTGCTGTCGCTCGTGATCGGCATCACCGCCGCAGTGAAGGCCGACACCTGGTACGGCACGGTGCTCTCCGGTTTCGCGCAGCTCGGCATCGCGGTGCCGGTGTTCTGGGTCGGCATCCTGCTGGTGTGGGTGTTCGCACTCGGACTCGGGGTTCTGCCCTCCGGCGGCTTCCCGCGCGACGACTGGGAGGACCCGGCCGATGCGCTGCGCTCGCTGGCGCTGCCGGTCCTCACAGTCGCGATCGTCATGAGCGCGTCGTTGTCGCGGTACGTCCGCGCCGCCACTCTCGACGTGCTCGGCAGCGACTACCTGCGCACCGCCCGCGCCGGCGGCGCCGGCCTCGGCGAAGCGCTGCTGCGCCACGGACTCCGCAACGGCGCCGTGCCGGTCATCGCCGTCCTCGGCATCGAACTGTCGACGACGCTGCTGGGTGCGGTCGTCGTCGAGAGCGTCTTCACGCTTCCGGGGCTCGGCAGCATGCTGCTGACCGGCATCGAACAGCACGACTTCGCAAACATCCAGGGCGTGCTCGTCGTCTCGACCCTGTTCGTCCTCCTCGTCGGCTTCCTGGCCGACATCGTCCAGCGGCTCATCGATCCTCGGCTGCGCGCACGAGTGGCGGGTGCGCGATGACGGGCATCGTGGAGCAGATCGAGGATGCCGCGCCCCGGCGCCGCGGCGGCAGCCGCGCGACCCTCGTGATCGGGCTGTGCCTGACCGGACTCATCGTGCTGCTCGCCGTCGTGTCGCTGCTGTGGCTGCCCTACGCGCCGAGCGACATCAGCGGCGGACGGCTCGAAGGACCGAGCGGTGCGCACCTGCTGGGCACGGACAAGCTCGGCCGCGATCTGTTCACGCAGCTCATGATCGGCGCGCGCATCGCCCTCATCGTCGGGATCGGTTCGGTCGCACTGGCGGCCGTGCTGGGGATCACGATCGGCCTCATCGCGGCGTTCGCCCGTCCGTGGGTGGACGACTCGATGTCGGCGGCGCTGGACGTCATCATCGCCTTCCCCGTGCTGCTGCTGGCGATGCTCGTCGTCGCCGTGCAGGGGGCGTCGCTGTGGTCGGCGATCCTCGCGATCGGGCTGGCGATGTCGGCGGTCATCGCGCGGCTCACGCGCATCCTCGCGCACCGGGTGCTGCACGAGCAGTTCATCACCGCGGCCAGGACGAGCGGTACGCGGTGGCCCGGGATCGTGGCGTTCCACGTGCTGCCCAACATCTGGCCCACGCTGAGCGTGAGCCTCGCGCTGCAGTTCGGCGCGGCGGTCCTCGCCGAGGCGAGCCTGTCGTACCTCGGGCTCGGCGCTCCGCCGCCCAACGCGTCGTGGGGCCGGCTGCTGCAGGAGGCACAGGGCACAGTGCTCACCGCCCCGGTCGGCGCGATCGCGCCGGGGATCGCCTTGGTCGTGCTCGTGCTCGGCGTGAACTTCGTCGCCGACGGGCTCCGCGACTTCGCCGATCCGACCCGCAGGAGGACGCGTTGAGCCTTCTCGAGATCGCCGGACTCACGGTGACGGCCGGCGGCCGCCGCGTCGTCGACGACGTGTCGTTCACGGTCGCCGCCGGCGAACGCGTCGGCATCATCGGCGAGTCCGGTTCGGGCAAGTCGGTCACCTCACTCGCGGCCACCGGGTTGCTGGGTGCGGGTCTCTCGGCATCCGGATCCGTCCGGCTCGACGGCACCGAGGTGATCGGCGCGGCGGACCGTGCGCTGCGACCGCTCCGCGGCCCCGTCGCCGCCCTGCTCTTCCAGGAGCCCCTGACCGCGCTCGATCCGCTCATGCGCGTGGGTCGTCAGATCGCCGAGCCCATGCGCCGCCACCTCGGGCTGCGCGGCCAGGAGCTGCAGGATGCCGTGCACACCGCCCTGGCCGATGTGTCGCTGCCGGACGAACGCATCGCCCGCGCGTATCCGCACGAGTTGTCCGGCGGACAGCGGCAGCGGGTCGCGACGGCGATCGCGCTGGCCGGGCATCCGAAGCTCCTCATCGCCGACGAGCCGACCACCGCGCTCGACGTCACTGTGCAGGACGAGATCCTCACGCTGCTCGACCGTCTCGTCGCCGAGCGCGACATGGCGCTGCTGTTCATCAGCCACGACCTCGCGGTGGTCGCCCGCATGACCGACCGGGTGGTCGTGATGCAGCGCGGGCGAGCGGTGGAGCAGGGCGAGATCTCGCAGATCATCTCGGCGCCGCAGGGTCCGTACACGACGGCGCTGGTCGCGAGCGCCAGGGCCCTGGATGCCGCGCTCGACGATCCCGCGGCATCCGGCGGGTCGGAAGGGAGCGGGCGATGACCATTCTCGAGCTGCGGAACGCGCGCTTCGCCTACGGGCAGCGCACGGTCGTCGACGACGCCTCGCTGCAGGTGGCCGAGGGCGAGGCCGTCGGTCTGGTCGGCGAGTCGGGGGCGGGCAAGTCGACGATCTTCTCGCTGCTGCTCGGGCTGGCCGCGCCCCACGAGGGCGAGGTGCTCTTCGACGGGCAGCCGCTGAACCGTCGCGATCGTGCGCTCATGCGGCGGTTCCGCGGCGACGTGCAGACGGTCTTCCAGGACCCGTACTCGTCACTCGACCCCCGCCAGCGGATCGATCGCATCGTGGGCGAGCCGTTGCGCTCGCTCGGCATCGCTCGCGGAGCCGACGCGCGGGTCGCGGTGGCGGATGCCGTCCGCTCGGTGGGCCTCGACGCCGAGGTGCTGGGGCGGTACCCGCACGAGTTCTCCGGCGGGCAACGGCAGCGCATCGCGATCGCGCGCGCGATCGTGTCGAAGCCGCGGGTGCTGCTCGCGGATGAGCCGGTGAGCGCGCTCGACGTCACCACGCGCATCCAGGTGATCGACCTGCTGCGCACGCTCCGCGCCGAGACCGGTCTGGCGCTCGTCATGGTGTCGCACGATCTGAGCGCGGTAGCGGCGCTGTGCGAGCGGACGATCGTGCTCCGCGACGGCCGTGTGGTCGAGGAGGGGCCGACGCGCGGCATCCTGAGCGCTCCACGGACCGAGTACGCGCGCACGCTGGTCTCGGCGATTCCCCGGTTGCCTGCGGCCTGACCCCGCCGCGGGCGCCGCCAGGGTCGCATTCCGGTCGCAGTTCGCGCCGCATCGGCACGCCGGGCCACCATTCCCGTCGCAGTTCACGCCGCATCGGCACGCCGGGCCATCATTCCCGTCGCAGTTCACGCCGCATCGGCACGCCGGGCCATCGTCCCCGTCGCAGTTCACGCCGCTTCGCGGCAATCGGAACGGCACCAACTGCGACGGGAACGGATGCCGGCCGTGCCATGGCGGCACCAAGTGCGACGGGAACAAGCGGCGCCGGCAAGGACGACGCCAGTGGCGACGGGAATGGATGCCGGCAGTGCTAGAGCGGCGCCAAGTGCGACCGGGAGAACCCGCCGATCCGGAATAGCACCCGCTCACCAGGGGTTGCACTCACACATGACGACTGTCGATCCTGCTCGCCTGGCGGAGGTGCTCTCCTCCTTCGATGTCCGACTCGGTTTCGCACGCCGCACCACGCTCGCCCAAGGCGGGCTGCTGCCGCTGCCAGCCGGACAGGTCACGCTCGCATACGTCGTCGAGGGCGAGATCACCGGCGACGTCGTGCTCGACACCAGCTGCACGCTCGATGTCCCCGGCGGGTCCACCGGAACCGCCCGCGGCCCGCGCACGCTGCTCGCCGGCGATGCGTTCCTCAGCATGGGGCACCGGCCGATCGTCCTGGAGTCGACCTCCGGTGCACGCCTGATGACCGCCGACCTGGAACTCGATTCGGATGCCGTCGACGGCATCCCGGGTTTCGTTTTCGTCACGGGATTCGCCGAACTCGAACCGGCCGCCGCCGCGCTGGCCGCCAATCTCGGCCCCGTCGATCCGGACCTGCACGGACTGCGTTCGGGCGACCCGCTCATCTGCCGGATGATGGTCACGACCGTGCTGCTCAGCGTGATCCGCGCCTGGGCGCAGAACGGCTGCGCGCCGCAGGGCTGGCCGTCCAGGGCGGGCGACCCCTTCCTCGACCGGGTGGTCGATGCGATCCACTCCGAACCGGGGCGCGACTGGACCGTCGACCTGCTCGCCAGTGTCGGCGCGATGTCGCGGTCGGTGTTCGCCGAGCGCTTCCGCGCCGCCGTCGGCCAATCGCCGGCGAGTTACGTCACAGACGTGCGGATGCGTCAGGCCAAGGAGCTGCTGGATGCGGGCCGCAGTGTCTCCGAGACCTCCCGCGAGCTCGGTTACGCGTCGGACGAGGGCTTCAGCCGCGCGTTCCGCCGGCACACCGGTGTGACGCCGTCGCTGTGGCGTCTGCAGGGGCGCACTGCGATCCCCGCCTGATCATCAGCGCCCGCCGGGCGGGCCGACCAGCAGCAGGATCACGTAGAGCGCGACGATCGCGAGGACGAGCAGTCCCGCGAGCACCCACGGGCGCCGCAGGAACCAGCGCATCAGCCGGTCGTACCAGCGCGCATCGCGCGGATCATCACCGGCCTCGAGCCGCCAGTCGCCGCGCAGGCGACCCGAACGGTGCAGCCAGATCTCGGTCGGGATCGTCGCGTACGGGATCACCGCACTGACGACCGCCAGCACCGCGACGCCGACGTGCCAGCGCTGGTTGAGCGCGACGAGGATCGCCGTCGCGCCGTACGCGAGGAACACGAACCCGTGGATGCCTCCGCCGATCGTCACCACGATCCCCGGCGCACCGAGGGCTCGAGCGATGAGCGCGGCGATCAGGATCGTCCAGGTGATCGCCTCGGCGATCGCCAGGACGCGGAAAAGGCGGGCGGGTGCACGGAACACGGGTCTCCTCGGGTGGGGTGATTCCAGCCTAGGAGACCCGGGTATGAGTCAGCCGCGCACGCGGTTCGACGCCCCGAACAGCACGGCCCCGAGCACGAGGATCGCCGCGCCGATGACGTAGTTCAGTTCGACTCCGAGAGCATCGACGAGGATGCCGCCGACACCGGCCGCGAGCATGATCGCGCCCTGGAACCCGACGACCACCAGGCTGCCGCCCGCTTCGAGACGATCCGGCATCCGGTGTCCGACCCAGGTGTTCACGACGATCAGCCAGGAGGCGAAGAAGAAGCCCCACACGAACACCGCCACCCCAATCGCGGCGACGGACCCGGGGAGCAGGATCGTGGCGAACACGGCCGCCGCGATCGAGACGGGGCCGACGACAGCGAAGACGGCGAACGTCCGGTCGACGATGAGTCCGATCACGAGGTTGCCGATCAGGCCGCCGGCACCGAACAGAGCGAGCAGGAGGACGATGGTCCCGGCATCCACATCCGGCACCCGCTCCAGGGCGAGGCGGATGTAGGTGTACGCGAGGAAGTGACCGAGCACGACGAGGACGTGTCCGGTGAGGCCGAGCCCGACGCCGGGTCGGCGGATCGTGTCGACGAGGATGCGGAGGCTGGATGCCTGAGCGGCCGGCACCGAGGGCAGAAGGGTCCGCAGGCCGATGGCCAGCACAGCGGTGACGATCCCGGCGAGCGCGAACACCGCGCGCCAGTCGAGGACTTCGCTGAGCATGACGCCGATCGGAACACCCGCGACGGTCGCCAGCGACGTCCCGGCCGTCGTGAACATGACGGCACGGCCGATGCGCTCCGGCCCCGCAATCCGGGCGGCGACCGTGATCGACATCGACCAGAACGCGCTGATGGCTGCGCCCAACAGGAATCGCGCGAGCAGCACGAGCACCAGGTTGGGCGCGATCGCGACGATGAGGTTGGATGCAGCGGCGGCGAGCGCCATCCAGACCAGGAGGCTCCGCCGATCCAGCCGCGGGAAGATCAGACCGACCGTCGGGGCGACGATGAATCCCACGAGAGCGGTCACGGTCACGGTCTGCCCCGCCTGCCCCGGCGTGATGCCGAGCCCGTCCGCCATCTCGGTCAGCATCCCGTTGGGCAGGAACTCCGCCGTGACGAGCAGGAAGCTCATGAGCATGAGCATGAGCGGCCCGCCGTAGCGCATGCGCTCGGCTGCGGCGACCGGGGGGACGGTGGGGACGGGGGCGGTCGTGGTCATGTCTCCACCCTCGCAGGATGCCGGTGCCCGCACCCGATCGGTCGTCCGCGGCATCCGACCGATCGTCCGGGGCTGGACGGCGGCCCGGCGTCCGGATATGCTCGACTCCGCGCCGGGACGTCCCCGGAAGGAATCAGCGGAAGGAGCAAGCCATGACTGCTGTCGTCGTCGTGCCCTCTTCCGACCAGAACCTTCCCCTCGAGGCCGCCCGCTCCTGATCCGCGCGTGGTCTCCCCTCCCCGGAGCAACCATCGTGTCTGATCCCTTCGCGTCCACGGACGCATCCCCCTTCGACATCTCTCTCGCTTTCGCCGACGTCGAGCCCGGCGAGAACCAGCGCTGGACCACCTGGCCTGCCGTCACCCCGTCCGAGCGCGGCCCCGAACCGCGGCCGTCCTGGGTCGTGACGAGCGCCGGCGCCCTCGACACCGAGCTCGGCATCCTGAAAACCGGCAAGGAGGCGGATGTCTTCCTCATCGAGCGCGCCGTGCCGGACGATCCATCGCAGCGAACGCTGCTCGCGGCCAAGCGCTACCGCACATCGCAGCACCGCACGTTCCACCGCTCGAGCATCTATACCGAGGGGCGGCGCACGCGCAGATCCCGCGACGCGCGCGCGACCGAGAAGAAGTCGCTCTACGGCCGGGAGGTCGCGGCGGCTGAGTGGTCGTTCGCCGAGTTCGAGGCTCTGTGCCGCGCGTGGGAGCTCGGAGCTCCGGTGCCGTACCCCGTGCAGGTGAACGGCACCGAGGTGCTCATGGAGTTCGTCGGAACAGGTTCCGTGGCGGCGCCACGACTCGCGCAGGTGCGCGGCGACCGGGACGAGCTGACCGACCTGTTCCGCCAGGTCGTCGACCTCATGCACGTCTTCGCCGCGGCCGGGTTCGCGCATGGCGACCTCTCGCCGTACAACCTGCTCGTGCACGAGGGCCGCGTGCGCGTGATCGACCTGCCCCAGATCGTCGACGTCATCGCGAACCCGCAGGGATTCGATCTGCTGCACCGCGATTGCGTCAACGTCTGCGACTGGTTCGCCCGGCATCGGGTCGAGGCGGATGCCGAGGCGCTGTTCGCCGAGCTCGTCGCCGTGTCGTTC
The DNA here is from genome assembly GCF_050434165.1 of Microbacterium sp. ZKA21. Lineage (NCBI taxonomy): Bacteria > Bacillati > Actinomycetota > Actinomycetes > Micrococcales > Microbacteriaceae > Microbacterium > Microbacterium sp. ZKA21. The sequence goes on along the minus strand of NZ_JBNPVV010000003.1, from coordinate 342,659 downwards.
GAGTGAGCGCGCACGGAAGCCGCCACGGCGCGCCGCAACCTCGTGTTCACCGGACGCGGCCAGACTTCGAGACATGAGCTCGTCGGATGAGACGCCCGTCCCGCCGCCCACCGCGAACAGCGGCGCCGTCGGAGTGATCGGGCTGGAGCTGCGCGGCGACACCCCCGCTCCGAAGAAGCAGGTGTACTCCTGGGCCCTATGGGACTGGGCGACGCAGCCGTTCAACACCGTCATCCTGACCTTCATCTTCACGGCGCTGTATCTGACGACCGAGCAGTTCCTCCCGGCCGACATCGCGGCCCTCGGCGACAAGGACCCCGCCTACCTCGCAGCCGAGGCTGATCTCGCCAGCGGTCTCGGGCTCGGCTCCACGATCGCCGGACTCGCGATCCTCGTCTTCGCTCCGGTGCTCGGACAGCGGGCGGATGCCGCGGGGCGCCAGAAGCTCTGGCTCGGAATCGGCACCGGAGCGCTGATCGCCTGCATGTTCGGGCTGTGGTTCGTCGAGCCGACGCCGGCGCTGTTCTGGCTCGGCGTGGCGCTGATCTCGGCCGGCAGCGTGTTCGGCGAGATCGCGGCGGTCAACTCGAACGCCATGCTGATCGGGATCGCGAACCCGAAGACCATCGGACGCATCTCGGGGCTCGGATGGGGCTTCGGCTACATCGGCGGGATCGTCGCGCTCGTGCTCGTGGTCGTCTTCTTCACGTTCGACTGGTTCGGGCTGCCGACGGAATCGGGGCTCCCGTTCCGGATCATCGCGGTCGGCTGCGCGATCTGGGCGATCGCCTTCAGCATCCCGATCTTCCTGAACGTGCCGGAGCCGTCGCTGGGGCGGCCGGAGCGCAAGGTCGGGTTCTTCCGTTCTTACGTTCTGCTCGTGAAGGACGTCGTCGGGCTGTATCGCGCGCCGGAGACGCGGCCCACGTTCTGGTTCCTGCTGGCGAGCGCGGTGTTCCGCGACGGGCTGGGCGGTGTGTTCGCGTTCGGGGCCATCATCGCCGGGCAGGTGTTCGACTTCGATTTCCTGCAGCTGGTGATCTTCGGCATCGCGGCGAACCTCATCGCGGGCGTCTCGACGATCCTCGCCGGTCGACTGGACGACCGGTTCGGCGCCAAGCGGATCATCCTCTTCTCGCTCGCGTCGATGGTCGTCGCGGGCCTGGCCGTGTTCTTCCTCTCCGAGATCGGTGCCATCGTGTTCTGGATCGGCGGCCTGCTGCTGTGCGCCTTCGTCGGACCGGCGCAGTCGGCCTCGCGGTCGTTCCTCGCGCGGGTCACGCCGGCCGGCCGCGAAGGCGAGATCTTCGGCCTCTACGCGACCACCGGACGCGCCGCGAGCTGGATGGCCTCGGCCGCGTGGACCGCCCTGATCGTGCTGACCGCTCAGACGAAGTTCGGCATCCTCGGCATCGTCATCGTGCTGCTGATCGGGTTCCTGCTGCTGCTTCCGGTGCCGGAGCGTCGGGCGTCCTGACTCAGACGTTCCAGTTGTCGGCGAGTTTGTTGAGGAGTCGGGCGAGCTCGGTGCGTTCGGCCTCCGTGAACGCTTCGAGCGCCGTCGACAGGGCCTGACGGCGCTCGCCCTTGGCTCCGCGGGCGACGCGGATGCCGGCATCCGTCAGCGCGATGCGGGTACGACGGGCATCCTCGGGGTCGGCCTCGCGCTGGACGAACCCGCGCTCGACTCCCTGCTGCACCAGTCGCGAAGCGCGCGGCTGATCGACGCCGACGGCCTCGGCGAGCTCGCTCACGCTGAGCGGTGCGGATGCCGCGGCGAGCGCCTCCAGCATCCGCATCCAGGCCGGGGCGGCGAAGCGCCCGCCGGGACCCGCGCCCCAGGGGCCTGGGCGGCCGGGGTGCGGTCCGCCGTGATGGCCGTGCGGCCCGCCGTGGTGGCCGTGTCCATGCGGGCGCCGGCCGCGCAGGCGCGCGAGTGCTTCGGCGATGTCGTCGGCTGGGTCGGGTGAGCTCACGCATCTGATTTTACATGCTATTTGACATACGTTGGGATTGCATGTCACACTACATATACATGCACAGTGACAAACAAAAGGACATCCCCATGAACACGCAGAACACATCACGGGAAGAACGCCCGTTCGGCTACTGGCTCACCGCGACCGATCGGCTCCTCGCCGCAGAGTTCGCCCGTGCCTTCGAGAACGAGGGCATCACACGCCGCGACTGGCGGCTGCTCAACGCCGTCGACGGCAGCGTCCCCACCGGACGACCGATCGACGACCGCAAGCTCGGTCGCCTGATCGAGCTCGGCTGGATCAGCTCCGCCGAGGACGCGTGGGAGCTGACCGACGACGGACGCGCCGCCAAGGAGCGGCTCGGAGCCATCGTCGACGGCATCCGCGCCACGGTCGCCGGGGCTGTGAGCCCCGAGGACTACGCGACGACCATCGCGAGCCTGACGGCGATCGCGCGAGCGCTCGGCTGGGACGAGAACGCCCCGCTGCCGCGCAGGCGCCGCGGACACGAAGGGCGCCGCCGACACGGCGGGCACAGCCGTCGGCACGCGCACGGATTCGGCCCGTTCGCCGGCCACCGCGCGCCCGACGATCACGATCACGATCACGACGGGCACGGACATCGGCACGGACGCCGCTTCGGCGAACACGCCGGCCCCCATTGCCGTGAGCATGTCGAAGCCCATGAGGCCCTCGGCGGCCACCGTCGCGGGCCTGGTTCCGCGCCGCGCGAGTTCGACGGAGGTGGTTCACGGTTCGCCGACCACGGCTCCGGCCGGTGGCACGGCGATCACGGACACGACCGGTCGTCGCGCGACGACCTCCACGGCACCCGGAACGGATCCTGGCACAGCGACGGCGCACCTGCCGACCACGGTCACGGTCGCGGGTACGGCGGTCACGCGGCCTCCGATCAGCACTTCGGTGCACACGGCGACCACGGACACTCCGCCCACGACGACGGTCGCGGCCGTCACGGTCACGGCGGCCCGCACCGTCGTATCGCACGGATGGCCCAGCACGCCTACGAGCGCGGCTTCGACGCCGGGTTCGAACGCGGCACCACCGCCGGGTGACCACCCCGCTGCTCGCACCTCTCCGCGAGACTTGCTTTCCACGCTGACACCGACCCGCACAGGGTCGGTCTCACGCCGCAGAGCAGGTCTCGCGGTGCGTGGAGGCTAGAAGGGCAGTGCGAGGTAGAAGTCGAAGACGGCTTCGTCGTCCGGGCCCTCGATGAGCATCAGTCGAGGCGCGGCATCCGCGCTCGGCACGTGCCAGATGATGGCCTGCTGGGCGCCATCCGCATAGATGCGGCTGGTGCCGGTGCCGTCGTCGTACACCGAGCTCTCCGACGTCAGCGGCTCGCTGCGCTGTGCGGCGAGCTCCTCTCCGGCCGCGGCAACGACGTCGTCGTCCGCGAACGCGATGACGGACAACCGGAGCTCTCCGGCCGTCGACGTGAAGCTCGCCGACGTCGCACCGGATGCCGAGGCCACCGGCGCTGCGGCATCCTGCCAGTCCTCGTCCGTCGTCCACACGACCCCGCCACGACCAGTGATCGTGCTCTTCACGGCAGTCGAGATCTCCGCGCACAGATCGGAGCAACCGGATTCCGAGACCTCGTCGACCGTGACAGGCTCGGGGATTCCCGTGCCGGAGCCGCCGGATGCCGCGATCGACGGCGGGTTGTTCACGAGCACGAGAATCCCGATCACGGCGGCGATGAGCAACGCCGCGAGCGCGATGAAGACCACGATCGGCCATCCGCGGTAGGTGTCGCCGCCGCGCGGGTTCGAGGGGTCGGATGCCGAGGTATCCGTCGCCTGGCCGAAAGGCGCGGCGGGGGCGAAGGCGGCCGGCGGCTGCTCGGCGGCGAAGATCGGTGGTGCGGTCGGCGACCCGGGGGCAGGCGGTACGCCGGGTGTTCCGGAGACCGGCGACGCCGCGGGGAGTCCGGGAGCCGGTGCTGACGCGCCTGCTGATTCGTGGGGCCGGCTCGGGTCGGATGCGGGCGTCTCGGATGCGGCCGCCGGCGCAGGGTCGGATGCCGATTCGGGGACGGCATTCCCGCCCTCGAAAGGAGCCTGGCCCGCCGCGGACTCACCCGCGGTCGTGCGCGCGCGCAGTTCGGAGCGGGTCGCGGGCGGCGGAACGTCGGTGGACACTGCCGCCTTCTCGTCCTCGAGCAGCACGGCGGCCGTGGGGTCGAGCGGCGGGATCTCCGGCGGATCCGGGATCGTGAAGTCGGGAACGGCGATGTCGGCCGGCGGGATGTCGAGATCGTCCACGCGCGCCATCGCGAGAACGGCGCTCACCTCGAGGTCATCCGGCATCGCGGCGGGGGCCACACCAGCATCCGTCTCTTCAGCGGGCGTCACGGACACGCCGGGGACGTCGTCGGCGGCGGCACCGTCGGTCGGCGTCGGCCCCTGCGCCGGCGGCGGGGGCGGCGGAAAGGCACGCGCCTCGTCGTCGCGCGGGACTTCCGGATTCCCCATATCGCCGCTCACGCTCTGATCCTATGCCGCGCGGTGGTTTCGCGCGGGGGCACCTGCCGCGCCATCGATCGAAGCGGGTGATCACGCCAGAGCGGTCAGCAGCTCCGGATCCGCTCCGACCGTGAGCAGCTGCTGCCGCATGGCGCCGGCCGCCCGGTCGTAAGCGTCGTCGTCACCGAAGAGCAGCGATCGGCTGTTCGCGTGCTCGTCGAGCGCGATGAGGACGAAGGCGATCGCCTCGGCATCCGACCCCTCCTCCAGCTCGCCGCCCTCGACGGCGTATCGCAACTGCGCGGCGACGTAGCCGTACCAGTCGGACTGGGCGGCGCGCACGGCGTCGCGGACCGGTCCCGGCTTGGAGTCGATGTCGGCGGAGGTGGCGGCGAAGAAGCATCCGCCCGTGAAGACACGGTCGCGGGAGTAGTCCAGAGCCCGACGCATGAGCGTCGCCACCCGACGCACACCGCGGGGTTCGTCGCGCGACGGCTCGACGATCGTGGCCATGAACACCTGGCGGGCCGCGGCGATCGTCGCCAGCTGCAGGGACTGCTTGCTGCCGAACAGCGTTGCGATGCTGCTCTTGCTGTGCCCCGACATCGCGGCGAGGCGTCCGATCGTGAGCCCGTCGAGACCGTCGACGGACGCGAGATCCGTGGCCCGAGACAGCACACTGCGCCGCGAGGCGTCCCCTCGTGCCCGGCGCCCGTCCACCACCTGATCCGACATGCCTCTAGTTTACGCACGACCGTTCGTATACTCTACGTACGATCGTTCGTATTAATTCGGAATCGAGGAAGACATGCCGCGCTCCGCCACCTTCGTCCGCACCGCACTCCGCACCGCCGACACGATCTCCCCCGCCCTCGCGGGCCGGATCGCGTATGTCCTGTTCTTCCGCACCCGACCGCGCATGGCGCTGCGCGATCAGGATCGACCCACCGATCTCGCCGCTCGTCGCGAGCTGCTGCGCGTGCGCGGCAGAGACGTCGTGACCTATCGCTGGGGCGATGGCCCGCGCACCGTGCTCGTGATCCACGGCTGGATGGGGCGGGCCACCCAGTTCGCCCCGCTCGTGCGCGAGCTCGTCGCGGCCGGCCTCCGCGTGGTGTCGTTCGACGCACCCGCACATGGCGCGTCGGGCGGCCGCAGCACCGACATCCGCGACTGGATGGCCGCGATCGAGGGGCTGCAGCTGCGCTTCGGCCCGTTCGATGCGATCGTCGGGCATTCGGTCGGCGCGGTCGCCTGCCTCACGGCCGCGCGCACGTTCGCTCCGACCCCGCTCGTCGTCACGATCTCGGGAGCAGCGGGCCCGATGGCGATGGTCGACCGGTTCGCGCAGATGGTCGCTCTGAGCGACGCCGCGAGGGATCGCTTGGCGCGCCTGTTCGCGGCTCGGATCGGCGAGACACCGGCATCCGTCATCGAGCGCTTCGACACGGCCGCCCAACCGCTCCCCTACGGAACTCGCCTGCTCGTCGTGCACAGTCGGGACGATCAAGGCCTCCCGGATGCCGATTCCGTGCGCCTGCACCGGGCCCACGCCGGTCGCTCGCGGATGCTGCGACCATCCGGCCTCGGCCACAACCGCATCCTGTCGGACGACGACGTGCTCGACGTCGTCGTCGAGGAGGTCACCCGCGGGGAGCATCCCGCGCCGGACGCCATCTCGGTCGCCCGAACGGGAGGAGAACGTCCGAACGGGAGGACCGATATCGCGCATTCGCCCCTCCCGTTCGTGTGATCCCCTCCCGTTCGGTGCGGGGCGGGTGTCGGAACACATGCGGGGCGGATGTCGGAACAGGTGCGGCGCGGGTGCCGGACGCCAGGCAGGGCAGCTCCGCGAGACTTACGGTGCGGGGTGAGGCCCAGTCAGCCCAACTCGGTCTCACCTCGCAAAGTAAGTCTCGCGGGTCTTCCGTAAATAGGTTGACATCAACAACATTTCCTGAATAGGGTTCAGAAACCGGTTCCCCACACCGGTCTCCACCTGCGAGAGGAACGATGATGTCCTTCAAGCCCCCGCATTCCGGCGCGCCCATTTCGCTGGATTCTCCACCCGCTGCTTCGCGGAACCGCGGTCGACGATACGTCGCCGCAGCCGCGATCGTCGGCGCTCCGCTGCTCGCGCTGAGCGCGTTCGTCCCGTCCGCCGCCGTCGCGCAGACGCCGAACGGCGCCGACCTGCTCGCTCAGATCGGCGCACCGAACACCAGGACCGCCGACGGCCCGGTATGGTCCCCGACAGCGACCGGATTCGCATCGACTCCGACCGCCGACCTGCCGAACGGCACGACCGGCGGTGCGGGGGGCGAAACCGTCACCGTCGACGAACCCGCAGAACTCGTCGCCGCCGCGGCATCCGCCGAGCCGTTGACCATCCTCGTCGACGGCACCATCGACGTCGGCGACGGCAGCATGATCAAGGTCGCAGCCGACAAGACCATCGCCGGTGCGGCCGACGGCGGCGAGATCGTCAACGGCGGGCTGTTCGTCGACCGCGTCTCGAACGTGATCATCCGCAACCTGACGTTCCGCGACTCCTTCATCGGAGCCGACTGGGACGGCAAGTCTCCGGAGAACGACAACGACGGCATCCGCATCGACACGTCGCACCACGTCTGGGTCGACCACAACGAGTTCGAGCGTCTCGGCGACGGCCAGCTCGACATCCGCAAGGACTCGACCGCCGTCACGGCATCCTGGAACTACTTCCGCGATCACAACAAGACGCTGGGCGTCGGATGGACCGACAACGTCGTGACGACGCTGACGCTGCACCACAACCGGTTCTCGAACGTGCACCAGCGCAACGGCAGCCTCGACAACGTCGCGGCCGGTCACGTGTACAACAACTGGCTGTCCGGCGTGAGCTCGTACGGCATGAACGCCCGTGGCGCCGAGACCCAGCTCGTCGTGGAGGGGAACGTGTTCGAGGACGCCCGCAACCCGCTGATCGGCGAGGGCTCGGTGTTCCAGCAGGACAACATCTTCGAGAACGTCTGGGGCGAACAGCCACGCGATACGGGAGCGACCTTCGACGCGTCCGCGAACTACACGTACACGGCCGACCCCGCATCCCGCGTTCGGAAGATCCTCACCAAGAGCGCCGGCCCCGTGCACTCCACGAGCGATGAGGCCGAACGCCGCATCACGGTCGCACAGGACGGCAGCGGCGACTACATGTCGGTGCACGCGGCGGTGGGTGCGGCGTCCCGCAGCGCGCACCCGGTCGAGATCGTCGTGCAGCCCGGCGTCTATCGCGAGGTCGTCTCGATCTGGCCGGATGCCGACCATCTGACGATCGTCGGCGCCACTGGCGACCCGGCGGACGTCGTCATCACATACGACAAGTCGAGCAGCGAATGGCCGACCGTCAACGTCCTCGCCGATGACGTCACCCTGCAGAGCCTCACGCTCGAGAACCCGCTGGAGGTGTCGGCACCCAAGAAGGCACTGGCGCTGCGGGATGCCGGGACAGGAACGACTCTCGACGACGTCGTCCTGATCGGCGACACACTCGTGGAAGGAGCAAACCGATGAACCGCAAGAACCTGACCCGCGTCGCCGTCGTCGCGGGCGCACCGCTGCTCGCCCTGACGCTGATCGCGGCGCCCGCGCACGCGGACGAGTTCCCCACGACCCTCGACGGCGCAGGCCTCCTCGATCGGATCGGAGCACCCGACACGACGACCGCCGACGGGCCGGTGTGGTCTCCGGTGGCGACCGGCTTCGCGTCGACGCCGAGCGATGACCTGCCGAACGGGACCACCGGTGGTGCGGATGGCCGGGTGGTCGTGGCCGACGATGCCGCCGAGCTCGCCGAGTACGCCGCGCTCGAGGAGCCGCTGACGATCCTCGTCAAGGGCAGCCTCGACGTCGAGCCGTTCGGCTCGCAGATCACCGTCGCCTCCGACAAGACGATCGCCGGTGCCGGACGGGACGCCGAGCTCGTCGGCGGCGGGCTCTTCCTGAACAAGGTGTCGAACGTGATCGTGCGCAACCTCACGTTCCGCGACTCGTACGTCGCCGGCGACTGGGACGGCAAGAGCGAGGACAACGACAACGACGGCATCCGCGTCGACACCTCATCGCACGTCTGGATCGACCACAACGAGTTCACGCGCCTCGGCGACGGGCTCGTCGATGTGCGCAAGGACTCGACCGCGGTGACGCTGTCGTGGAACTCCTTCCACGACCACAACAAGACGGTCGGCGTCGGCTGGACGAGCAACGTCGTCACCACGATCACGATGCACCACAACGCGTTCTCGAACACGTACCAGCGCAACGCGAGCATCGACAACGTGGCGGCGGGCCACCTCTACAACAACTGGTTCGAGGGACAGGCGCACTACGGCACGATGTCGCGGGGTGCCGCGCAGCTCGTGATCGAGTCCAGCGTCTACGAGAACGGCGAGGACGCGATCGTCGCGAAGGATCCCGAGTCGAGGGTCGAGTCGCGCAACAACACCTTCACGAACATCCGGGGGCGCAAGGACAACACGGGTCCGACGTTCGACCCGACGTCGTACTACTCCTACACTCCGGATGCCACAGCCGATGTCGTCACGATCGTCGACGCCGGCAGCGGACCGCTCGGCAAGGACGAGAAGGTCAAGAAGAGGGTCACGGTCGCCCTGGACGGCACCGGCGACTACGCCAGCGTGAGCGCGGCGGTGGGCGCGGCATCGCGCGCGAAGCACCCGGTCGAGATCATCGTCTCCCCCGGTGTCTACCGCGAGGTCGTGCGGATCTGGCCCGATGCCGACGACCTGACGATCCGCAGTTCGACCGGCGAAGCATCCGATGTCGTGATCAGTTACGACATCGCGGCCGGCCAGGCGAAGTTCTACGGCGGGACGTGGGGGCACACCGGTTCGCCCGTGCTCTCGGTGCTGGCGGACGACGTCACCCTGCGCGACATCACGATCGAGAACGCCTACGACGAGGCGGTGAACGGCGGAAGTCAGGCGCTGGCGCTGCGCACGGCGGCCGACCGCACGGTGCTCGACGGCGTGCGGCTGCTCGGCAACCAGGACACGTTCCTGGTCGACCCGATCTCGAAGACCCAGCCGTCGCGGGTCTGGATGACGGACTCGTACGTCGAGGGAGATGTCGACTTCATCTACGGCGGCGGGACGCTCGTCGTCGAGGACTCCGAGATCCGGTCGCTCGATCGGGCGTCGACCACGAACAACGGGTACGTCGCAGCACCCGCGACCGTACCCGGCGGCAAGGGCTTCCTGTTCGTGGATTCGGTCTTCACCTCGGATGCCGCGGCCGGCACCGTGTCACTCGGACGCCCGTGGCACCCGAGCAGCAACCCGAACGTCGACCCGGCGATGGTCGTGCGCGACTCCGAGCTCGGAGCGCACGTGCGCACGCCCGCGTGGTCGGACATGAGCGGATGGAGCTGGCAGGAGGACTTCTTCCGCGAGTACGCCAACACCGGACCAGGTGCGGTCGTCGGCGAGGATCCGGGTCGCCCTCAGCTGACGGACGAGGAGGCCGCCGCGTTCACGCGCGAGGCGTATCTGTCGGGTGACGACGGTTGGAGCCCGTGGCGTTGAGCTGACGGGGGGCGGATGCCGCGGCATCCGTCCCCGGCTCACACGAGAGGGCAGGAATGCACGGTGCGCGTCTGCGCGACTGTGCGTTTCTGCCCTCTCGCTGCGTCTGGAGTCAACCGCCGGTCGAACCGAGGTCGGTGACCCCGACATCCGTGCGGTGGAAGTTCTGGAACGAGCGGGATGCCGTCGGTCCGCGCTGTCCCTGGTAGCGGTTGCCGTACGGGCCGGAGCCGTAGGGGTTCTCGGCCGGCGAGGTCAGGCGGAAGAAGCAGAGCTGGCCGATCTTCATGCCCGGCCACAGCTTGATGGGCAGCGTCGCGACGTTGGCGAGCTCGAGGGTCACGTGCCCCGTGAACCCGGGGTCGATGAAGCCGGCCGTGGAGTGCGTGATGAGTCCGAGGCGGCCGAGCGAGGATTTGCCCTCCAGGCGAGCGGCGACGTCGTCCGGCAGGGAGACCTGCTCGAACGTCGCACCGAGCGCGAATTCACCGGGGTGCAGGATGAACGGCTCGTCGGGGGCGACCTCGATCAGGCGAGTGAGCTCCGGCTGATCCTCTGAGGGATCGATGAACGGATACTTGTGGTTGTCGAACAACCGGAAGTACCGGTCCAGGCGCACGTCGACGCTCGACGGCTGCACCATCGCCGGATCGTGCGGGTCGAGTCCGATTCGGCCGGAGGCGAGTTCTGCGGTGATGTCGCGATCGCTGAGAAGCACGGCAACAGCCTAGTGCGCGGTGCTTTGGCGATGACGCCCGCGCCGGGTAGGCTTGCCGATACCTGCTTCTTCGGATGCCGGTACGGGGCTGTAGTTCAATGGCAGAACTTCTGCTTCCCAAGCAGATAGCGCGGGTTCGATTCCCGTCAGCCCCTCCACGAAGGTTTCGAGAACTGTTGTGAGTTCTCGTACGACGCATGAGGGCGAACCGCGCTACCACCGTTGCTGAACAGGATGGGCCCGGCTCCCAGGAATCGCATGCCCTGCACGACCTGGTGCACGACGGCAACGGGAGCGCAGATCGAGAACTCGGCCGCGCCGATGAGATCTTCGGGTGTGGCCTTGAGGACGGGGCGGAGAAACTCCTTCTGCGGCAGCGGGTTGTAGGTCAGGACCTCGATGGCTCCGAATTCCTGCGTCGGGAGCGACTCCGTTCGATTCGCGGTCGAGTGTCAGTCGACGACGGTGATGCTGACGGGGCCGCCTTCGAGGAGGGAGAGCTGCTCCTCCGTGGCGGTGTAGGTGCCGATGTGCAGAGTGGCGTCGGAATACCCGACGCCGGTCGTGTCGTAGTAGAACCCGAGGTTCCCCCACGGAGTGAAATAGATCAGGTCGCCGTCCTCGGGGTCCGAGCCGGGTGAGCCCTCGTAGTTGAGCTCGCGGGGAAGGTAGGCGATCTTCTCCGCACCGGCAAACTCCTCGATCGTCAGTTCGAGCGGCAGGAGCGAGAGGAAGTCGCGGACGCCTGGACTGTCCTCGCCGATGGTCACGTCGACGCTGGTGCGGTCAGACGCGAAGCGCACAACCGTCCCCGCGACCTGTTCCTGTTCGGGGACGGCTGTCGTCGCGGGTGTTTCACGGGCCGGAACGTGGCTCGTCGAGGGCGTCGGAGCAGGCGAGGCCTCGTGTGGGGCAGCCGGCGTCGGGACGCATGCGGTGATGACACACGTCAGCAGCGCGACCCCGGCGAACGCGTGGAGTCTGCTTGGCATGGACTTCTCCTTTCGATCACGCAACGGGGGTGTTGTGCGGCGGGGCATCCGTGTGCAGGGAGCGGGTGGCGTGAGCCGGCCGACGCACCAGGAGGAGGCAGGCGGCCGCTGCGAGGAGCACGGTGACGACGGTGGTGATACCGAGTGGCAGGATGCTGAGCGCTCCGGCAATCCCGACGAACGGCGCGGCGATCCCGCCGAACCCGAAGCGCACCATGCCGAGCAGAGACAATGCGGTCCCGGCCATCTGCGGATAGTCGGACAGCGCGAGGGTTGTCGCCGGGGGTGCGGTGATCGCGACGCCGCTCGACAGCGCGAACAGGGAGACGATGACGGTCCACAACGGCATCGGCGTCAACCCGGCGACGAGGAGCCCCCCGGCTCCCACCCCGGTCACCACGACGCCGACCGCGAGAGTGCCCGGAATGCTCCAACGTTCCGCCGAGCGGCCAGCGACGTATCCGAAGATCATGTGCCCTGCGGAATTGAGCCCGAAAGCTGCCGCGTACCACTGGGGGGTGAGTCCGTAGATGTCCTGCAGCACGAACGTCGAACCCGCGAGATACGCGAACAGTGCAGCGTAGAGAAAACCCTGGTTCAGCACCGCGCCGAGGAACACGCGGTCGCTCAGAAGCGTGCGGTACGCCCGGATCGTCTGGCTGAACCCGCCGCCGGTGCGTTGCTCTGCCGGAAGGGTCTCCCCGAACACGAGCAGGGTGATGACGAGGATGACCACGCCGATGGCAGCGAGGAAGACGAACAGCCCGCGCCAATCAGTGAAAGTGTTCAACACACCGCCGAGGAGGGGTCCGACGATGGCGGCAAACCCTCCGATCACGGTGAGCCGACCGTAGAAGCGGATGAGAGCCTTGCCCTCGAAGACGTCGCGGCCGGCCGCGGTGGCGATGACGATCCCGACGCCTCCGGCGAGACCCTGTACGAGGCGGGCGAGGATGAGCAGCTCGATCGATGGGCTGAGCGCACACAGCAGCGAGGTGAGAATGTAAGCCACGATCCCGATGAGCAGGATCCCTCGACGTCCGAACCGGTCGGACAGCGGGCCTGCGAGCAGCTGCCCTGCCGCGAGCCCGATGAGGCACGCCGTCACCGTCAGCTGAGCCACCGAGGTGACGGCTCCGAGCTCCGAGGTCAGCGCCGGCAGGGCTGGGAGGTACAGGTCCATCGAGATCGGTCCGAACACCGTCAGGAGCAGAAGCAACGAGGGCAACAGGCGACGGGACGTGCTCGGGGACGACGTGGGTGGCATGGATCCATGGTCCGCGCTCGCTGGTCCACGTGGGAGTCCCTGCCGAAGGGTGTACTGATAGGGAACTCATCAGGGGTGCGGATCGAGATCACCGAGTACGAGACGTAGTCTCTCGCTGCAGATCGAGCACGAGATCACGACTTCCGTTCGACAGGCCATGACCGAACCCCGCGGTGCGCAGATGCCCTCCAGCTGACGGCGGCGTCAGCTGCCCGCGGGCACCTCGGCCTGCCACGCCGTGACAGACACCGTCGCGCCGGGGACGATGTCCAGCGAGATATCCCAGGAGAGCCGTTCCTCTCCTGGCGTGACCGCGATCCACTGGCTGTTCGCCGCAAGCTGCCCGTTCACCGAGTTCGCATCCCACCCGATCACGGCGAAGGCCGACTCCCCGGGCTGGAGAGTGACGGGTGCGGCACCAGGGTCCTGCGCCATGAAAGACCCGCCGTGCTCGACAGTCACGTCGAGGGCATGTCCGTTCTGATCTCCGTACGCAATATCCGCGTAGCCTTCCACAGTGCACGGCTCCGCAGAGACGTTCACGAGCGAGATCCACTGACCTCGATGCCCAGTTGCCGCATCCGGCGCCGGTGCGAGGATCGTCGTGTTGGCCGACGTGCACGCGCCTTCCGGCGCCCTCCCGTCAGAGGGCGCCGCGGTCGGAACCTCCTCTCCGGCTGCATCCGGGTCGGGGAAGGCCGCACCATCCGGATCCGCCTGCTCCTGTGCTGCCGCCGCCTCTTCGCGCAACCGCTCCTGCGTCGCGTTGCCGCCGGCCAGCGAAGCGAGCGGAAGACCGACCAGCGCGACGACCGCGACCAGCGCCAGAGCAGCCGTCGCCTTCACGCCCGCACGCCGGGAAGACGGTGCCTCGGAGGAATCGCGCGAGCGGCCCCAGCGGGCAGCAGCGAGCGCAGGGAACCACCCCACCAGCACCGCCCACAACGTCGTCAACGGCGCGGCGCCCATGGTGCCGGCGGCGCCACGGACCCCGAAGCTGCCGACCCAGGAGAAGAAGTTTCCGAGGTCCAGTGCAGCGCCGATCGCGAACGCCGCCAGGACCGCGGCAAGCCAGTTCGCGGCGAAGCTGAACCGACCTGCGGAGAGCAGGGAAGCGAGCACCGCGAACCCGGCGATGAGGGCGACTCCCATCAGGACCTGAACGATGACCGCCCACAGGACCGGGCTTCCGAACACCCCGCGGGCCATAGGGGATGGAATGAACTGTCCCAAGGTCCCCAAACTTCCGCCGGCCGCAGACAGGGCGTACGGCACCCAGCCGCAGAGGAACCAGAAGACGGCGAGCACTCCGCCGCCGATCAGTCCACGTTTCATCGCACTCCTCCGGACATCTTCGCGCGCTCACGGCGCCTCGACCATACCGCGAGGATGCCGGCACCTCGCGAGCGCCGTGCAGACCCCAGCCCGAAGAGCAGACCTTCGAAGCCGATATCGCCCCACGCCGTGAAGCAGTCATCGAGCCGACGCGCACCGAAGCCGCCGCGGGAGTGTCCACGGAACGACGTACTGACAGGGCCTCCCCTCCCGCGGACCGCGTGGGTACCGTGAAGCCGGAGGCATTCATGAACATCGACCTGACCATCGACGGCCGCACCGTCAGCGGCGAGCTCTTCGACAATCCCGTCGCGCAGCAACTGTGCGACCTGCTGCCGCTCACCCTCGCATTCGACGATTTCAACGACGTCGAGAAGGTCGCGCAGCTAAAGCGCGAACTCGCACTGGACGGCGTTCCCGAGGCCGACGAACCGCGTCCGGGCGAGATCGCGTACTACGCGCCGCTGCAGACGCTGGTGCTCTACTACGGCAGCCCTGGCCGATGGCCGGGGCTCGTGCGCGTCGGCCGGTTCGACTTCGATCTCGAAGCGCTCGGGGCGCTCCCGGACGGCACTGTCATCAGCATCACCTGACACCGATGCCGGACCACAGCCGAGGAGATCGCATGCTGTCCATCGCTCGCCCCGCCCGGCTCACCGCTGCTCTCGGCGCCGTCGCGGCGCTCGTCGGGTGCAGCGCGCCAGCGCCGAGCACGTCCCCCGTCCCGTCGACCGCCCCCTCCGCATCGGCGGCACCGACCTCGGTGATCACGGAGGACCTCGCCGCGCCCTGGTCCATCGCATTCCACGAGGGCAGGGCCCTGGTCAGCGAGCGCGACACCGCGTGCATCCTCGAGATCGCGGCGGACGGCACGACGCGCGAGGTCGGGGTCATCGCCGACGTCGAGCCACGGGGCGAAGGCGGCCTCCTCGGCATCGCCGTCCACGACGGCGATCTGTACGCGTACGCCACCGGCTCCGGCGAGAACCGCATCGACCGCTACGATCTGACCGGCGAACCGGGCGCACTCGGGCTCGGCGCTTCCGTGACGATCCTCGACGGCATCCCGGCTGCCGGCAACCACAACGGCGGACGGATCGCCTTCGGACCGGACGGGATGCTCTATGCGACGGCCGGCGATGCCGGCGACAGGAGCAGCGCGCAAGACCTGGATTCGCTGTCGGGCAAGATCCTCCGCATGACGCCGGACGGCGGCATCCCTGCCGACAACCCCTTCGCGGATTCGCTCGTGTACAGCTACGGGCACCGCAACCCGCAGGGCCTCGCCTGGGATGACGACGGCACACTCTACGCAAGCGAGTTCGGCCAGGACACCTGGGACGAGCTGAACGTGATCGAACCGGGCGGGAACTACGGCTGGCCGGATGCCGAGGGCATCGTCGAGTCGCACGACATGATCGACCCCGTGCAGCAGTGGTCGCCGGCGGATGCGAGTCCCAGCGGCATCGCGATCTCCGATGACACCCTCTTCGTCGCGAACCTGAGGGGAGAGCGTCTCCGTGCGGTTCCGCTGGATGATCCGGCGATTTCGACCGAGCTGTTCGCGGGCGAGTACGGCCGTCTGCGCGACGTGGTCGCGGCACCCGACGGCTCCCTGTGGATCCTCACCAACAACACGGACGGACGCGGCGAGCCGAGAGACGCGGACGACCGCATCATCCGTGTGAACGCCGACTGACGAAGGGAACTCCATGGCGCTCATCCTCGTCACGGGCACCGGAACCGGCCTCGGTCAGGCTTCGGCCCGCGAGCTCATCGATCTCGGTCACGACGTCGTGCTGCACGCGCGCACCTCCGACCGCCTGCGCGAACAGAGCATCCGTGATCGCGCCTATGCGGCCGTCCACGGCGACCTCGCCGACCTCGACGCGACCGTCGACCTCGCCGGCCGGCTGAATCGGATCGGCACGTTCGACGCGGTGATCCACAACGCCGGAGTGCTGAACGGTCCCGACGTCTTCGCGGTGAACATCGTCGCGCCGTACGTGCTGTCCGCGCTGATGACGCCGCCCTCTCGCACGGTGACCCTCAGCAGTTCGATGCACCTGACGGGATCCGCCGAGCTCGAGGCCCTCGACTTCGCGCGCCCGCAGGATCGACGTCGCCCGTACGACGACTCGAAGCTGCACGTCACGGCACTCGCGATGGCGCTCGCGCGGCTGCGGCCGAACGCGCTCGCCCACGCCGTCGATCCGGGCTGGGTGCCGACGCGCATGGGTGGACCGCACGCGTCGGATGACCTGGACGAAGGACACCGCACCCAGGTCTGGCTCGCCACCGCGGATGCCGATGAGATCGCACCGCGCAGCGGCGGGTACTGGCACCACCGTGGGGCCGGGCGTCCGCACCCCGCCGCCGTCGATGCCGAGTTCCAGCGTGCGCTGATGGAGCGGCTCGCCGCTCATGCGGGGGTCACGTTCTCCTGAACCGGACCCTCGTCGCGGGCGATCGGTCTGGTCGGTGCGCTTGACATATAAACTGAGTACACTCATAATTGAGTGAGATCAGACAAGGGGTACAGCATGCGCGCATTCGTCTTCGACCACTACGGGCAACCGGTGCACGAGGCAGACGTTCCCGAACCGACCGTCGGCGACCACGACGTGCTGGTGCGGATCACCGCCGCCGGCGTGAACCAACTGGACGAGAAGATCCGCGCGGGCGAGTTCAAGGCGATCCTGCCGTACGACACGCCTCTCGCCCTCGGCCACGACCTCGCCGGCACCGTCATCCGCACCGGGTCGAAGGTCCGAGGGTTCGCACCGGGCGACGGGGTGTTCGGTCGCGCCCGCGACGGCCGGATCGGCACGTTCGCGGAGCGCATCTCGATCGACGAGTCGGACCTCGCCCTCGTCCCCACCACGATCACGGCGATCGAGACGGCATCCCTGCCACTGGTGGCGCTGACCGCATGGCAGGCGCTCGTAGTCCGCGGCAATGTACAGCCCGGCCAGAAGGTCCTCATCCACGCCGGAGCGGGTGGCGTGGGCTCGATCGCGATCCAGCTCGCGAAGCACCTCGGCGCCCACGTGGCCACGACCGCCTCGAGCCGCAACGCCGACTTCGTCCGCGACCTCGGCGCCGACGAGGTGATCGACTACCGCAGCCAGGACTTCGAGAAGGTGCTCTCCGGCTACGACCTCGTCCTCGACAGCCTCGGCGGGGAGAACCTCGAGAAGTCGCTGCGCATTCTCCGCCCCGGCGGCACGGCGATCGGGATCTCCGGGCCGCCGGACCCGGCCTTCGCGAAGCGCGCGGGCCTGAACCCGCTGCTCCGCCTGGGCATCGGCGCGCTGAGCCGCAGCATCCGCACGCAGGCGAAGAAGCTCGGCGTGACCTACGAATTCCTCTTCATGAGCGCCAGCGGGGATCAGCTCCGCGAGATCGCGTCCCTGGTCGATGACGGCATCCTGCGCCCGGTCGTGGGGAGCACCTTCCCGTTCGATGAGACGCCGAGCGCCCTTGCCGCACTGGCCGGCGGCGGCGTCCGCGGCAAGGTCGTCATCACCGGCGCGTGAGCCGCGGCATCCGTCAGCGCAGGATCGCCGCGACCTGCGCACGGATGCCGGCGACGATGTCCTTCACGCTCGAACCGGCATTCACGGTGGCGGCCATCTCGACGAACATGACGGCCGAGATCACCCGCGCGAGCGCCGCCGCATCGGCCTCCGCCGCCCCGGCGCGCTCGATCAGCGTCCCCGCGAGCGCCTCTTCGGTCTGCGCGACGATCGAGAGCGCTTCGGCGTGGTGCGGTTCCGTCGGGTCGCCGAAGACCATCTCGCGCAGGTACGTGCGCCCGTTGTCGACCTGCGCGCGATTGCACTCCACCACCGGGGCGACCAGCGCCAGCACGGCTTCGACGGCGTCCGCCGCCTTGGCGGCGGCGACCCGCCCCCGCTTCAGGGCGGCACCGTAGTGGGTGTTCTGCACCAGCAGCAGCAGTTCGCCCTTGGTCTTCGCGTACAGGAACAGCGTGCCGGTGCCGATATCGGCGGCCTCGGCGATCTGCTGCGTGGTGACGTCGTCGACGCCGTGGGTCGCGAACAGCTCGCTCGCGGCCGCCGTGATGCGCTCGAGCTTCTCCTGCTTGTTGCGCTCGCGCCGCCCGAGCGGCTGTGCGGCCCCTGGCATCGTGATCCTCCTGGAATAAACCCTGACTTGCCTCAGTTATGAGTGTAGTCATTGTTGCGTGGGCTCGGATATGGCGCTGCTCATTCTCCCACGGTGACACCAGCCAACAGAGAAGGACAACACCATGACGTCATTCAACGGAGCCACCGTGCTCGTCACCGGCGCGAACGGAGGCATCGGCGCGCACTTCGTCCGAGAGTCTCTCGCCCGCGGGGCAGCGAAGGTCTACGCCACTGCCAGGACGCCCCGCGACTGGGACGATGAGCGCATCGTCCCTCTCGCTCTCGACGTGACGGACGCCGATTCGATCAGGGCCGCCGTCGAGGCCGCGCCGGACGTGACCATCCTGATCAACAACGCGGGTATCTCGGTGTCCAGCCCCGGCATCCTCAGCCATTCGGACGAGGAGATCCGCCGCAGCGTCGAGACCAACTTCCTCGGCCCGCTGTTCCTGACCCGCGCGTTCGCCCCGATCCTCTCCGCGAAGGGCGGGAACACCGCGATCATCGACATCCACTCCGCCTTGTCCTGGTACGCGGTCGCCGGGATCTACTCGGCCACGAAGGCGGCCCTGTGGTCCGCGACGAACTCGCTGCGCGTGGAGCTGCAGCCCGCCGGCGTCCAGGTCGTCGGCGTGCACGTCGGCTACGTCGACACCGCCATGGCCATGCACGCCACCGACCCGAAGCTCGACCCTGCAGAGCTCGTCGAGAAGGTGCTCGATGCGACCGAGGCCGGCCAGTACGAAGTCCTCGCGGATGACACGTCCGTGCAGGCCAAGGCCGGGCTCTCCGCCCCGCTGGAAGCCGTCTACCCGCAGCTCGCGGCTCGCAGCTGACTGAACCCCACCGCCAGGGAGCGAGCAGCCGGCATCCGCTCGCTGTTCGCTTCCTGTGCGACCGCTCCGTCTTCGTTGACACTCCCGCTCCGCCCACCGAATGATGGCTGACAGCGCGCCACCGCACATCATCGACTCGAAGGAGAGCACGACATGGGAACGCCATCCGAATACGGCAGACGCACGGTCCTGGGAATGGGAGTCGTCGGCGCACTGGCCGCCACATCGGCGCTGATCCTGCCGTCGTCCGCATCAGCGGCGACGGCCGCGGCATCCGGCACGGCATCCGAACCGCGGACGGCATCCGGCCTGAGCGAGTCCGCCGGACGCAGCCGAACGGCGACCTTCGCCCACGACGCCGGCCGTGTGCTGCGCAACCCGCTGAACGGCTTCGTGCTGTACAGCACCGCGACCGTCGCCGACGACTACTGGGAGCACTACGACAACATGGTGGTGCCCGGCCTCGACGGACCGGTCCGCGTCTCCGACTACGCCCCCACGCTCTACATGCGCCTGTCATGGGCGGTGCTGAACCCGGCCGAGGGCGTCTACGGCTGGGACACCGACGAGAAGCTGAAGTGGATGCTGCAGAATGCGCGCGATCGCGACATGCGCCTCGCCTTCCGCGTCGTCGTCGACAGCCGCGACAAACCGCTCGGCTTCACTCCCGACTACGTCCGCGCCGCCGGAGCGCAGGGTTACGAGTCCACCAGCGGCACGAAGGTGCTGTGGTCGCCGTACCCGGACGATCCGATCTTCCAGCGGAAGTACGAGGCGTTCCTCACCGCCTTCGCGGCACGCTTCGGCGACCCGGAGGAGATGGACTTCATCGACGGCTACGGACTCGGCAAGTGGGGCGAGGGCCACTCGATGAAGTACCTCGACATCGCCAACCGGGATGCCGTGTGGAAGTGGAACATCGACCTCTACTCCCGCCTGTTCCCGACAGTGCCGCTGGCGGTGAACTACCACCGGATGATCGGCGGCGAGAAGGACTGGGGCACGGCGGATCCGAACAGTCGCGCGCTGCTCGACTACGCCTACCAGGACAAGGGCTGGATCCTTCGGCAGGACGCATTCGGCATGACCACCTACTACGGCCAGTGGGAGCGCGAAGTCGCCGGCGCCTACCTCTACAAGCGTCCGATCATCCTGGAAGGCGGATGGGTCACGCACAGCCACAGCTATTCGGATGACCCCCGGGGATACGAGACGCCGGGCGACGTGCGACAGGGCGAGTACGACGACGGCCAGCAGGCCCACGTGAATTCGATGGACTTCCGCGTCGGCGAGACGGAGTCGTGGTTCGAGGACCGCTTCGACCTCGTCCAGGCCTTCAACGAGAAGGGCGGGTACCGGCTGCACCCCGGTGCCGTGACCGTGCCCGCCAAGGTCGCCCCCGGTGGCCAGGTGGCGATCCAGCACTCATGGGTGAATCAGGGCTGGGGCTTCCTGCCGAACGACATCCCGGCCTGGAACCACAAGTACCGGGTCGCGTTCGCTCTGCTCGACAACGCCGGCAAGGCCGTCGATGTGCGGGTGGATGCCGCGGTCGAACCGGCGACGTGGCGCTCGCACCGTTCGTACGAGTACACGACCACCGCGACCATCGGCGCGGTGCCGAAGGGCCACTATCGTTGGGCGCTCGCGATCGTCGACACGACCACGGGCAGCACTCCGGCGATCGAGCTCGCCACGTCGTCGACGACGACAGCGGACGGCTGGCTCGTGATCGCGGACTGCACGGTCGCCTGAGGCACGACGAAGCGGGCCGGGGAGCACCCGGCCCGCTTCGTCGTGTCAGCCCGGGATGCGCCGGATGCCGAAGATCACGCCATGACCGCCATCTGGGGCACCGTGATCGGCTCGATGAAGCGCCCGTTCGCGGCGTAGTGGATGACCTCGTCGATGACGTGCTCCGCGAGCCGCGCCAACTCGGTGCCCTGAGAACCGGCGATGTGCGGGGTGAGGAAGGTGTTCGGCGTCGACCACAGGGCATGCCCCTCAGGCAGCGGCTCCGGATCGGTGACGTCCAGGAGTGCGACCAGGTCACCGCGTCGCAGCCGCTCGGCGAGCGCGATCGAATCGACAAGGTCGCCGCGGGCGGTGTTGATCAGCGTGGCGCCCGGGCGCATGAGGGCGATCCTGTCCCGATCGATCATCCCCTGCGTGCTCGGCAGCGACGGCGCGTGCAGTGTGACGATGTCGCTCGAGGCGAAGAGGTCGTCCAGCGCTATGCACGGTACGCCGAGATCTCGACGCTGCCGCGCGGTCAACGTCGGATCGGCGACGACGACCTCGAGGTCGAACCGCTCCAGGTGCCGCAGAACGAGACGCCCGATGTGCGAAGCCCCGACCACGCCGACGCGCACGCCGTTGGCGCCGACGGTCGGCCAGGCGGTCTCGGCATCCGGCTTCCGTCGCTCCGCCCGCAGTCGGTCGGCCGACCAGAACGCGCGCTTCGCCGCCAGGATGATCATGGCCAGCGTGAACTCGGCCACCGGTACGGCGTTCGCACTCGCGCTCGAGGCGACGTCGACCCCGAGCGCCAGCAGTTCGTCCGTGACGATCGGGCGGACGGTGCCGGCGGAATGCGCGACGGCGCGCACGGACGGCAGCGCCGCGAGCGCATCGCCGCGCAGCTCTGGGGAGTCCCAGCCGGTGATCACGATCTGCGCCTCGGCCAGCATGCGCCGATGCCCCGGCGCGGAGAGGTCGAGCGGTTCGGCGGCGAGCAGTCGCAGGCGCGGCTCGGCGAGCAGGCGCGCGATATCGGCGGTGCCGAACACCCGCGAGAAGGTGTCCTCCGGCATCAGAAACGCCACGGTCGGTGGCGCGGCGCGCCCGGTGTGCAGCATCGTCGGCGTCTCCCTCGATTCCCCCGGTGAATGTGCTCCATCCCAATGCAGCCGGGTCGACCGCGTCAACCGCCGTGGTTCAGTCGATCAGAATTCGAACATTACGGGGCCGCGGTGGACAGTCGCGAGACGAGGTTCGGCCGCAGCGCGACGTGCCGCGACGCGAGGGCGCGCTCCGGCGTCGACGAGATGCGGTCGAACAGCATCCCGGCGGCCATCCATCCGACGTCGCGCTTGGGCGGCCCGACCGCGGTGAGCGGCACGGCGGCGAGCGCCGCGAGCTCGTCGTCGTAGGAGACGATCGACAGGTCTCCGGGAATCGACAAACCCATGCCGAGCGCCGTCTCGACGAACTCGACGGCGTACCGGTCCGAGTGCACGAGCACCGCGGTGGCGCCCGTCGCCCTGCAGCGCTCGATCGCCGCGACCGTCTGCTCCCGCACCGCCGTGTGCTCGTCGATGTGGATCACGGCATCCGAGATGTCCACGCCGAAGTAGCGCGCCGCCCGCTCGAAGCCTGCCTCCAGATGCGGCGTCGTCGGGCTGTGGAAAGCGACCAGCCCGGCCCTGGTGTGCCCGAGGGCCGCGAACAGCCGCACCGCCATCGTGGCGCCGGCGGCGTGGTCGGTGCGGACGACATCCAGTGCGCTGGCCGTCGGGACCTCGTCGAGCGAGCGCTCGACGACCACCACCGGGACGGGCGAGTCGAGCAGCTGCTCGAACGTCGGCACCGCATCACTGACGCTCGAGGTCACCAGCAGCCCGTCGACCCCGGCCTGGATCAGCCGGTCGATCTGGTGGCGCTCCTTCTCGGCGTCGTAGTCCGAGATGCCGAGCACGAGGCGGCCGCCCAGTGCCTGCACCCGCTCCACGGCACCGGCGACGATCGGGGGGAAGTAGTAGTGCGGATCGGGCACCACGAAGCCGAAGGTGAACAGCGGCTCGTCGAAGACGGGGATCGGGCCGGTGGCCGATCGGGGCGGCGGCCGGTGAGTGCTCGCCGGAGGCGCCCCGGATTCGACGGCGACGGCACCGCCGTGCACACGACGCAGCAACCCCTGCTCGGCGAGTTCGCCGAGATCGCGGCGCACCGTCATCGCCGAGATCTGCATCCTCTCGGCGAAGTCGGTCGCCGAGAGGCTGCCGTGCAGACGCAGTTCGGCAAGGATGCGCTCCTGCCGCTGGGAGAGATCCATGGCACCTCCATGTGCGACTAGTGATCGAATGCATTATGAATCTTGACTTCGAACGCCGCAAGTGCCGAGGATGGGGGCGCCCGGTCGGCGAAGACCGCGGCCGGACGTAGCACTGGAGGTACGGAACATGCGCGAACTCGCGCCCTTCTCGCGCCGAGCGTTCATCGGCGGGACGCTTGTGGGACTCGCGGCCCTCGCAACCTCGGGCTGCTCCACAAGCTCGTTCAGCGGCAAGGCGAAGACCATCACCGTCATGACCGTGGCGAACGAGATCAACGACGAGCTGCTGGCCTCGTGGGAGGCTGCCCACCCCGACATCGGGCTGTCGTTCATCACGTTCGATCAGATCCGCCTGAACTCGATGATCGCTGCGGGCAACCCGCCGGATGTCGTGCGCGGCGGCGGTGCTCTGCAGTCGCCGTACTACGCGGCACGCGGCATATCGCATCCGCTGGACGAGTACCTCAAGAGCAGTCGCCTTCTGCATCCGGACAACCTCGCCGTGGTCAACGACGTGTGGCGCTGGGACGGCCGGACCCAGGGCAAGGGCGCGTACTACGGCGTCACTAAGGACTGGTCGCAGGACACGATGTACTGGGTCAACACTCAGGCGTTCGAGGAAGCCAGGGTTCCGCTCCCGACGGATGACCGACCGTACTCGCACGAAGAGCTGCTCGAGCACGCCAAGGCGATGACGTTCCGGGAAGGCGGCAAGGTCACGCAGTACGGGTTGTTCCAGACCGTACCTCGGGTGGCGTCGATCTCGACCATGGTCGCCTCACAGGGCGGCAGTCTCTACAACGACGATCTCTCCCGCATCGACTTCACGTCGCCCGAAGCGCAGAAGGCGCTGCAATGGTTCGTCGACGTCGCCGCGGCCAAAGTCGGATACACCCTCGTCGATGTCAGTCCGGAGGGCTGGGACTGGCCCGGGTTCTCGACCGGCCGGCTGGCCATGAACGCCGCGGGCTACTGGATGACGGGGCAGATCACACCCGATCAGGAGGTCGAACCGTTCTCGCGGCTGGCGTCCGCTCCCCAGATGGGCAGCACTCGCGTGAGCCCCACGACGGCCGCCACCGGATTCTGGATGTCGTCGAAGTCGCGGATGAAGGACGAGGCGTTCGCGTTCATCGAATGGTTCTGCGGCGGCGAACCCGCCGCCGCTCGAGCGACGACAGGGTGGGGCATCCCGTCGGTGAATTCGCTCGTCGACAAGCTGCCGCAGGAGACCGAGCTGCAGAAGGCGGCGTTCCGGACTCAGATGAACGAGATCGAGTTCCTGTCCGTCGTTCCGACCACCCCGTTCGTCGACCCGAGTGCGATCGACGCGACGCTCGCAGCATCGTTCGCGAAAGCCGTTCGCGGCGACATCACCGTCGGCCAGTGGGCTGACTCCGCTACGAAATCATCGAACACGCTCCTCGCAAACGGTGCGTCGCTCGTGGGGAAGTGATCGTATGGCCGTTCTCACTGCCGAACCGACGACTCAGCAGGTCGTCCTGCCACCGACCCGCCCCGAGGGGCGTCGCAGGCGGCCGTCGCTGCGCAGCCGCCGAGAGGGCCGCGCGTTCTACGCCTTCATCTCGCCCTGGCTCGCCGGCACCGTCCTGCTCACCCTCTTCCCGCTCGGCTACGCCTTCGCCGTGAGCATGACGAACTGGGACGGCATCTCGCCGTCCTTCTCATGGGTCGGGTTCACGAACTACCTCGATGTGCTCGTCGACCCGCAGACCTGGGCGAGCATGGGTCGCACCGGGCTGCTCGCGATCATCGTGGTGCCCATCACGATCATCGGCAGCCTGCTGCTCGCGATCCTGCTGAACCAGAAGGTGCGGGCGCGCACCTGGTTCCGCTCGATGATCTACCTGCCGGCGATCATTCCGGCGGTCGCCGCGACCCTGACGTGGAAGCTGATCTTCGACCGCGACACCGGAGCGCTCAACGGATTCCTCGCACTGTTCGGCGTGGATGCCGTGGACTGGTTCAACGGCGATGCCGTCTTCGGCGTCCTCATCGTCGTGATGCTGTGGGGCATCGGCGGCGGCGTGATCATCAACCTCGCCGCCCTCCAGGATGTCCCGGCCGAACTCAACGAGGCGGCGCTGCTCGACGGCGCGAACGCGGTGCAGCGGTTCTGGCATGTGACGCTCCCCGCCATCTCGCCGGTGCTGCTGTTCCAGACCATCACGACGACGATCGGCGTGCTGCAGACGTTCGTCCCGGCGCTCCTGCTCTCGCCCGCGACGGGGGCCGCGGCGATCACCGCCGTGCCGGAGGCCAACCAGGTCTACATGATCAACGTCTACGCGAAGTACTTCGCGTTCTCGCAGTACGGGCCGGCGTCGGCGATGCTCTGGCTCTTCTTCCTCGCCATCCTGATCGTCACCGTGATCACCTTCAAGATCGGTGGACGAACGGTCTTCTACGCGGTCGACCCGTCCGAGAAGGGACGTTGAACATGACCACCACCCGCGCCATCACGACCGCTGGAGCATCGTCGCGCATCCGCGACAGGGTCCGCTCGCGACCCGGCCTGGTCATCACCTTGACGATCATCTCGGTGCTGCTGGTCCTGCCGATCGCGTTGCTCATCATCACGGCGCTGAAGACGCCGGAGCAGCTGTCGACGACCGACTTCATCTGGTTCCCGATTCCGCCCGCATTCGAGAACTTCGTGCTCGCCGTGACGGAGCAGCCGTTCTTCGTCTACGCCGCGAACTCGTTCTTCCTGTCATCCATCTCGGGAGTGCTGACGACGTTCTTCTCCGCGCTGGTGGGATACGGGTTCGCCCGTCTGCGGGGACCGGGGAAGAACTTCCTGTTCGGCGTGCTCATCTCGATGATGCTCGTCCCCGGCATCGTCACGCTGATCCCGACGTACCTGCTCTTCGCTCGCATCGGTCTGGTCGGCACGTACTGGCCCTGGGTGCTCTGGGCGATCGCCGGCTCCCCGTTCCTCATCTTCCTGTACCGGCAGTTCTTCGCAGGCCTCCCGCGTGAGCTGGAGGAAGCGGCGACACTGGATGGCTGCTCGCGCTTCGGGATCTTCATGCGCATCTTCATCCCGATGTCCAAGCCGATCATCGTGACCGTGTTCGTGCTGTCGTTCACCGGAGTCTGGGGCGACTTCATCACCCCGAACCTGCTGTTGAACTACGACAACACGACGCTCGCCGTGGCACTGACCACCGGCTACGTCAACGACCAGGGTTTCCCGCTCAACAACCTGATCGCCGCCGCGTCGATCCTCTACGTGATCCCGATGATCATCGTGTTCATCTTCGCCCAGCGCAGCTATGTCGCCGGCTTCTCGACCTCCGGAATCAAATGATGTGATCGTTGAGTCTCGAATATTTCTTCCGAACTTCTCTTCCGAACATCTCTTCCATTATTGGGGTGGGCGGGGTAGTCTGGGGGTATGTCGACGACGCATCTGGATCCTCTGCAAGAGGCAGTTAGCCGCCTCGATGCGGTGTGGTCGGATGCTTCGGATGCGGCGGGTCTGGACCGGGCGGGACTCGTGGCCGCGAACGCGGCACTCGGGGTGCTGCACCGGCTGGTGGATGGGTTGGAGGCGGAGGTCGCGGCGCGGATCGCGCACGAGTCCCGTCCCGAGCTCGGCGCGGAGTCTCTGGCGAAAGAGCAGGGGTTCCGCAACGCGGGACAGTTCGTCGCGACGGTCACCGGGCGGTCTTCCGGGGAGGCATCGCGGTTGGTGAGGGTCGGGGAAGCGACCGCACCGCGCACCGACCTGCTCGGGGCGCGGCTGCCGGCGAAGTACCCGGCCGTGCAAGCCGCCCTCGGTTCCGGGCGGATCGGGGCCCCGGCGGCCGGGCTCATCATCGCCCTGCTCGACCGGGTCCGATTCAAGATCGACATGGATCGGCTTGCCGAGGCAGAGGCCGCCCTGGCAGACAAGGCGGCCGGGTTGTCGTTGGACGAGGTCCGTAAACTCCTCACCCACACCGAAGCGCACCTCGACCCCGACGGAGTCCTGCCCCGGGAGGAAGCAGCCCGCGCGCAGAACAGACTGGTCATGTTCGAGCGCGAGGGGCGCCTGCACATCGACGCCGATGTCGACGTCGCCACCGGTGCGCCGATCAAAACCGCGATCGAAGGGCATGTCACCGCGGTGCTGAACGCGCGGGTGCACGCCCTCGATCCGGACGCTCCGGACGCCGATCGGCGCAGCATCGCGCAGTTGCAGGCCGACGCTCTCGCCGATATCGCCGCCCACGCCCTCGGTTGCGACAGCAACGCCCCCGCCCTGGCCGGGGCGACCGTGATCGTCCGGGTCGGGGTGAACGACCTGGCCGAGGGAACCGGATACGCGACCATCGACGGCATCGACCAGCCCATCAGCATCAGTGCCGCCCGACGCATGGCCGCATCCGGGGGCGTCATCCCGTACGTGCTCGGCACCGACAGCGAGATCCTCGACTGGGGCAGGGAGAAACGCTTCTTCACCCGGGCACAACGCCTCGCCCTCGTCGAACGCGACGGCGGATGCGCCGGATGCACCCTCCCACCCTCTATGACCCGCGCCCACCACATCGACTGGTGGCAACGCGACCGCGGCAGAACCGACCTCGACCGCGGGGTCCTGCTCTGCGACAACTGCCACCACCGCGTCCACGACAACGGCTGGGAAATCAGAATCGAAGGCACCGGTGTGACCGCGAAAGTCTGGTTCATCCCCCCACCCAGCGTCGACCCCGAACGCACCCCACGACTCGGCGGCACCGCCCGCTACAACCTCGCCGCCTGACACCCGGCGCGGGGGCCGCCATGCGAGTGAAGGCCGAGCGCCGCGTCTCGGGCGGCACCGGGATGCCAGCATCGGGATGCGCTCGTCAGCACGTGCCCCGATGCTCACATCCACGCCCACGCGCACACCAACTCCACTGACGTGACGGTCACCGCACTGTCGCGAGTCCCGCTCGCCGCGCGCCCACATGCACCGCACCGCACCGCCTATGCTCGACACGGCCAACCGTGCTCGAAACCGGCACCGCCCACGCACAGCTCAGCTCACGCCAGCTCCACTGACGCGGCGATCACCGCCCTGTCGCCAGCCCGGCCCACCGTGCGATCACGAGCCACCCACCGCGCCGATCCGCTGCGCCAGCCGCACCGCGTCATGCGGCGCATGCCCGAGCGCATCGTTGTCGAAGTACGCGTACACATCCCGCCCGTCGGCCACCCACCCGCGGATCCGAGACGCCCACGCGTCGAGTTCGGCATCCGTGTACCCGCTCGTGTAGAGCTCCTGCGCACCGTGCAGGCGCACGTACACGAAGTCCGCGGTGACGGAATCGAACAGCGGGAACCGCCCCGCCGTATCGGCGACCGTCATCGCGACGCCATACCGCCGCAGCAGATCCTCGGCCTCACCGAACGACGGCGAGCGCGGCTCGAACGCGTGACGCAACGGTCTGTCCTCCTCGACCTCCAGCCATGCACGCCCGGACATCCGATCGTCGTGACGCCGCGCGAGCTTCAGCGCCTCCGTCGTCGACCGCGGCAGCAGTGAGAAGAACTCCGACAGCACCGCCGGATCGAACTGCGCGCGTTCGGGCAACTGCCACAGAAACGGTCCCAACGCGGGGCCGAGAGCGAGCACGCCCGACGCGAAGAAGTTCGCCAGCGCCGTCTCGACCCCACGCAGCCGCAGCATGTGCGTGACGTAACGCGAACCCTTCACAGCGAACACGAACCCGTCGGGAACCGCCGCACGCCAGCGCCGGTAGCTCTCCGGACGCTGCAGCGAATAGAAAGAACCGTTCAGCTCGACCGTCGAGAAGCGCGATCCGACGTGCTCCAGCTCCCGCCGCTGTGCGAGCCCCTTCGGGTAGAAGTCACCCCGCCAGCGCGGGTACCGCCACCCCGAGGTGCCGATCCGCACGACTGGAGCGCGCGGCATCCGCCCTCACACCGTCCGCCAGTCGTGCTGGGTGATCGCGGCACCGGCCTGCGGGCCCATCTGGAGCATCCCGCCGTCGATCACGATCGACGTGCCGCTGATGTACGCGGCACCAGGCGACGCGAGGAAGGCGATCAGCGCCGCCACCTCACGGGCATCCCCCGGCCGCCCCAGCGGGATGCCCGGGCGATCCTCCTGACGCGGGTCACGGTCGGTCTGCCCGGTCATCGGCGTCGTGATCTCGCCCGGAGCGACGCTCACCGCGGTGATGCCGTGACCGCCGAGCTCCAGCGCGAGGTTCTTCATCAACCCGGCGAGGCCGTGCTTCGCCGCGTCGTAGGCGCTCGAGCCGACCATGGGCTGATGCGCGTGCACGCTCGTCACCGCGATCAGGCGCCCTCCGTTCCCCGCGGCCACGAGGTGCCGAGCCGCCCGCTGCAGGCAGATGAACGCTCCGGTCAGATCCACATCCATCACCCGTCGCCACTCGTCGAGACTCACATCGAGGAATGGCGTCGACAGTCCCGTTCCCGCGTTGTTCACGAAGACGTCCAGACCGCCGAGTTCGGCGACGAGATCATCGACGACATCCCCACAACCCGGAATCTCCGCCGTGTCCAGCCGGGCGACAACCGCCCGAGCCCCATGCGACCGGACCTCTTCTGCGGTCTCCTCGGCACCCTCGGCATCCGAATGCCACGTGATCGCCACGTCGACGCCCTCGGCGGCGAGCGCGACGGCCGTGGCGCGGCCGATGCCGGAATCCGCACCCGTCACGATCGCGCGGCGAGGCTCGACCTCCATGCTCAGCGCCCCGCCGGCGTGCGATTCTCCGCGCTCACCATCCACGCGAACTGCTCCATCTTCTCGATGATCGCGTGCAGGATGTCCGCGCTGGTCGGATCTTCCTCGTCAACGCCGTCGTGCACCTCGCGCATGGTCGCGACCACCGCCTCGAGCCGCTCGGTGATGAGATCGACGGTCTCCGTCGTGTCGACCTCGCCCTGCGGGTACTCGGGCAGCGTCGTACTCGACGCGACGGTATCGCTGCGCCCATCCGGCACGGCGTGGAGCGCACGCATGCGCTCGGCGACCGTGTCGCTGAACTCGCGCGCCGCGTCGATGATGTCGTCGAGCTGACGGTGCGTGTCGCGGAAGTTGCGTCCGACGACGTTCCAGTGCGCCTGCTTGCCCTGCATTGCCAGTTCCAGCAGGTCGACGAGCACGGCCTGCAGGTGCGCGCTCAGCTCGGGCGATGCGACGAATCCCTTCTCGGCGTTCTGCCGACGCGTGCGCTTCTCGCCGGTCCCGCCGCGCGCACTGCGGGAGCCGGATGCCTTGGTGGATGTCTTCGTGGTTGCCATCATGCGGCGACCGTAACCCGCCGGGTCCGGCGGTCGGAGGGGCTTGACAGCCGCGGCACCCCTGATCCAGGCGCGGATCAGATGAGGCGGTCGGCGACGACGCGAGCGGTCGCCTCCGGATCCATCCGGTGACCGATCGACTCGGGCACCTCCACGAACTCGGCATCCGGCATCGCAGCGGCCAGACGCGACGCCGCGGCCACGAGGATCGGCATCGTCTCGGATCCGCGCAGGATCGTCACCGACATCCGGACGCGGAGCATCGCTGCCGTCGGCGTCGAAACGCGTTTCGTCACGAGAGTGTCGTAGACGGTCGACCGCCCGAGAGGTGCGACCTGTTCGAACGCCGGCGATGCGCGGAACTGCTCGATGAAAGCATCGGGCAGCCCGACGCCCTCGCGCTGGAACAGCACCACCGCATCGCCGGGACGACCGTCGTCGACCAGCGCCTGCAGCCGGTCGGCGAGGTCGGATGCCGGATCGTCGACGCCGAATCGGAACGGCGGTTCGGACAGGAACAGCCGCGTCATCGAGACGCCCTCGCCTGCGGCGTACAGGGCGAGCACGGCTCCGGAGGAATGCCCGACGACGGCCGCATCGGATCCGGATGCCGAGATCACCGCCGCCAGATCCTCGGCCTCGCGCGAGGGATCCGCGACCGTCGCGTCGCCGCTGTCACCGCGCGCCCGCCGGTCATAGGTGACCGCACGCAACCCGGCATCCGCGAAGGCCTGCGCGAGCGCACCGGCGTCTCGAGCCGTGGACAGCGCACCGCCTACGATGACGACGGTCGGGCCCGCGCCGATGGTGCGGGTGGCGATAGGCGTTCCGTCTGCAGACGTGACGATCTCCATCACCCCAGGCAACACCCGCGCCCTCAGGGCGTCAAGGCATCGCGCTGTAACAAAGCGTGTGATCCGTTACACCGGAGCGATACCGCGTACACGCGCTCGAAACATGTGTCCAAGACGCTGTCCAGCAATGGATACATCATTGGCCACATCGGAAGAGCCGACGCTCTCGCGCCGTCGTCCGGCACGGGTGCGCATCTACGAAGAGCTCCGCGCGGAGCTCCTGACCGCGACCCACTCGCCGTTCCACCGGTTCACCGAGGAGAACATCGCCGACCGGTTCGTCGTGTCCCGCACCCCTGTTCGCGACGCCCTCGCGCGCCTCGAGGCCGACGGTCTGCTGGTGAAACGGGACGGCGCGCTGTACCGCTACATGCCGACACTGGAGGAGTTCACCGAGCTGTACGAACTGCGCATCCTCCTCGAGTCGCACGGCCTGGATCGGGCGATCAGCGACCCGACGGTCCATCACGAGGCCTCGGTCCTCATCCGCGAACAGTCGCTGTGGCACGCCCGGCTCGATGACGGCGTCACCCCGGACCCCGGCTTCGTCGACGCCGACGAGCAGTTCCACGTATCGCTGCTGCGCTCGGCCGGCAACGGCGAGCTGGTGACCGCCCTCGAACGCGTGAACCGGCGGATCCGACCGATCCGCATGCACGACTACCTCACGCAGGACCGCGTCGACGCCACGATCAGCGAACATCTCGAGATCCTCGAGCTCGTCCTGCGCGGCCGGCTGCGGGAGGCGCGCGACTTCCTCCGCACGCACGTCGGCCAGTCGCAGTCGATCGTCGAGGCCAGGGCCGCCCGCGCCATGCAGATCTCCCACATGAATCACAGAACGGACCCGCACGCATGATCGACCTCGCTTCGCGCGAATCCCTTGCCGCCGACCTCTCCGCCCTCTTCGACTCGATCCGGCGAGCGCCGTCCACGATCTGGATCGCCCTCCGTCCGGATGAGGACATCGCCGCGGATGCCGAGGCGATCCGGCAGCGGCTGCTCGACGGCGCCGACCTTCCGCTCGCCGGCACGACGTTCGCCGTCAAGGACAACATCGACATCGCCGGCTTCCCGACCACGGCCGCTCATCCGGCTTTCGCGCGGAGCCCGCAGCGCAGCGCGACCGTCGTCGAGCGGCTGCTGCTCGCCGGCGCCCTGCTCGTCGGCAAGACGAACATGGACCAGTTCGCCACCGGACTGGTGGGGACCCGGAGCCCGTACGGCGTCGTCACCAGCGCGCTCGACCCGCAGCGCGTCGCCGGCGGGTCCAGCTCGGGATCCGGCGCGTCCGTCGGACTCGGACTCGTCGACTTCTCGCTCGGCACGGACACGGCCGGCTCCGGGCGGGTTCCGGCGGCGTTCAACGGCATCCTCGGCATCAAGCCGACGCTCGGGCTGCTCCCGCTCGACGGCGTCGTCCCGGCTTCGCCGTCCTACGACACCGTCTCGGTGTTCGCACGCACGACGACGCTCGCGGCACGAGTCATGGATGCCGTGGTCGGAGTATCCGCGACCGACCCCCGGAGCCGGCCATGGCCGGCGGATGCTCCGCTCGCCGCCCCTGCCCTGCCGGTCGTCGCCCTGCCACACGACGCCGATCTCGCATCGCTGTCGCTCGGAGCGCGTGAGGCGTTCGACGCGGCGGTCGCGCAGCTCGCACGCCTCGGAGTCGAGTTCCGCACGATCGACCTGCGCCCGATGCTCGACAGCGCGCAGTTGCTCTACGGAGGCGGGCTCGTCAGCGAACGCGTCTGGTCGTACGGGGCGTTCCTCCAGGCGCACCCCGGGGGCGCGGACCCCTCGGTCGCGACGATCGCGCAGCGCGCCATGGCGACGGACGGCGTCGCCGTGATCGACGCACAGCAGGCTGTCGCTGCGGCGAAGCTCCAGACGCGCCACGCGCTCGCGGGCATGGATGCGCTTCTGATCCCGACCGCACCCGTGCACCCCACCGTCGCCGAGGTGGCCGAGGACCCGCTCGGCGTCAACAGCCGGGTCGGGACGTTCACGAACTTCGTCAACCTGCTCGACATGGCCGCCGTCGCAGTACCGGTCCCGACGTCGGCGGAAGGCGGGTACGGGGTCTCGATCGTCGTGCCCGCGTTCCACGATCAGGTCGCCCTCGACATCGCCTCCCGCCTCG
Source organism: Microbacterium sp. ZKA21 (assembly GCF_050434165.1). NCBI lineage: Bacteria > Bacillati > Actinomycetota > Actinomycetes > Micrococcales > Microbacteriaceae > Microbacterium > Microbacterium sp. ZKA21. The sequence goes on along the minus strand of NZ_JBNPVV010000003.1, from coordinate 308,960 downwards.
TCGGCGAAGCAGAGGAGGGGGCGTCCCTCGCCGTCCCCGGCGTCGAACTGGCGGTCTTCGGCGCACATCTGCGCGGCGAGCCGCTGAACGCGCAGCTGCAGTCGCTCGGCGCACGCTTCGTCCGCGACGTCCGGACTCGGGACACCTTCCGCATGCTGCTCGTCGAAGGCGAGATCGAACGTCCCGCGGTGATCCGCGCCGAGGACGGGGCGGAACTGCCCGGGGAGCTCTGGCGGCTGTCTCCCCTCGCCGTCTCGCAGCTGCTGCGCAGCATCAGTGCCCCGCTCGCGCTCGGAGAGGTCGAGCTCGCGGACGGAAGCGCCGTCCTCGGTTTCACCGCATCCGTCGACCGCACCGAACGCGACATCACCGGGTTCGGCGGCTGGCGCGCATTCCGCGCGGCATCCTCCCAGCCCGTCACCGTCTGACCCACCCTGCCCTGCCCTGCCCCGAGAACCTGGAGACCCCGTGACCTTCCGCACCCCTGCCCTCATCGCCACCACCGCCGTCGCCCTCCTCGCCACTGCCACCCTGACGGGCTGCGCCTCGGCGTCATCCGCCGATTCCGACGACGCCGGCACCACCGTCACCATCGGGACGCTGCGCGCACAGCCGCATCTGTTCAGTCCCTACTTCTACGAGGAGTTCGCACCGGACGGCGTCGACTTCGAGATCGTGCTCTTCGACACCTCGAGCGATATCAAGAACGCGATCGTGTCGGGTTCCGTCGACTTCGGCGTGACGGGTGCGGCGTCGGTGATCGCGGGCGTCGCCGAGAAGCAGGACGTCCGCATCGTCGCTGCGGCCGCCGACGGCGGCACACGGATCGTGGCGACGGAGGACATCACGTCCCCGGAGGATCTCGTCGGAACGAGCATCGGCTTCCCGATGGGTGCCACGCAGGAGATCCTGCTCAAGCGCACGCTCGAGTCGCAGGGGATCGACCCGGCCTCGGACGTCGAACTCGTGAACCTGCCGTTCGCCGATCTCGCCGGCGCCTTCTCGTCCGGTCAGATCGACGCGTTCATCTCGGCGGAGGTCGGCCCGTCGATCGCGATCGAGGGCGGCGGACACGAACTGATGTCGGCGTACGACACGTCCATCGGCCGGACCAACATCGTCCTGGCGACGAGCAACTCGATGATCGCCGACGACCCCGACCTGGTTCAGGAGGTCGTGGACACGCACATCGCCGCCGTGGATCACATGGCCGCAGACACGGACGCCTGGGCCGAAGGGCTCGTCGACGAGTTCGCCCTGGACCCGGACGTGACGGCCACCGCGATCGAGAACATCTGGCCGACGTGGGACCTCACCGACGACTACCTGAGCACGCTGCAGGCCATGGGCGACGAGATGCTCGAGTTCGATCAGGTCTCCTCCGCCGTGGACCCCGAGCTGCTGGCCGACAGTTCGTTCGTCGCGGCCGCGCAGAACGACTGAGTCCCGAGGAGCCGACACCATGACCACGACCGTCGAGACCCCGCCGGATCGCGCGGAGGCCGCCACCGCGGCATCCGTCCCCTCCGCCGGCGACCGAACACGTCGGCGCCGTCTCCCGCTGGGCTGGATGATCGCCCTTCCGGTGCCGATTCTGATCCTCATCGGCTGGCACCTGGGCGTGCAGTACGCCTGGACGCTCCCGTTCGACATCAAGATGACGTTCCTGCCGACACCGGGAGAGGTCGCGCTGCGCGGCGTCGACCTCGCCGTCGGCGGCGTGTACGACGACTCGTTCAGCGGCACCCTCTGGGAGCACCTCGCCGCTTCGACGCTGCGCGTCCTGCAGGGATTCGCGCTGGCCGTCGCCGTCGCCGTGCCGCTGGGCGTGCTCATGGGCCGCTCACGGCTGCTGTTCCGGATGCTGGAGCCCACGGTCAACCTCGTCCGCCCGATCCCCGTGACCGCCTGGGCCCCGCTCACGCTGCTCATCATCGGCTTCGGAGACCGCTCGACCGTGTTCCTCGTGTTCATCGCCGCGGTCTTCCCGATCCTGCTGAACACGATCAGCGGAGTCCACCAGGTCCCGGGGCGCCTCCTCGAGGCGGCGGCCATGCTCGGAACCCCGAAGCTCCAGTCCCTGTACAAGGTGGTGATCCCCGCGGCGGCGCCGCAGATCATCAGCGGCATGCGCATCGCTATGGGGCTCGGCTGGGTCATCCTCGTCGTCGGCGAGACCGTCGGCATCAGCACGGGCCTCGGCGCTCTCATCACCCAGGCGCGCGAGCAGTCGCGCACCGATCTCATCATCGTGGGCATGATCGTCATCGGTCTGGCCGGCTTCATCGCGGACCGGCTGCTCACACTCATCTTCTCCGTCGCCTTCGGGCGCCGTCCGATCCAGAAGTGACAAGGAGCACAGCATGAGCGTTCCCGAACAGCACGCCGCGGACATCGTGATGACCGGCGTGAGCAAGAGCTACCCGGGGGCGCCGATCGCCGCCGTCGAGGACGTCGACATCACCATCCGGGCCGGTGAGGTGGTCTGCATCGTCGGCGCGTCCGGATGCGGCAAGTCGACGCTTCTGCGCATGGTCGCCGGCTTCGAGACCATCAGCGGAGGTTCCCTCCGGGTCGCCGGTGCGGAAGTGACGGGCCCCGGTCCCGACAGAGGAGTCGTCTTCCAGGACTACGGTCTGTTCCCCTGGCTCACCGTCCGCGAGAACATCGAGTACGGCCCCCGCCAGGCGCGGCTTCCGCGCGCGGTCGTGAAGGAGCGCGCGACCCAGGCACTGGACTCGGTCGGCCTCACCCGCGTCGCCTCATCGTTCCCCCACCAGCTGTCCGGCGGCATGCAGCAGCGTGTGGCGATCGCGCGACTGCTGGCGAACACGCCGTCGGTCATGCTGATGGACGAGCCGTTCGGGGCACTCGACGCCCTCACCCGGACCGACATGCAGCACGAACTGCAGCGGATCCAGAGGGATGCCGGCATCACCGTTCTGTTCGTCACGCACAGCATCGAGGAAGCGGTCTACCTCGGTGATCGCGTCATGGTCATGGCCGGCGGCACCGCACACGGCATCTCCGGGCACGTCCGCGAGGTCGTCACGGTGGACCTTCCCACGGATCGCGACGTGAACTCTCCGGAGTTCAACGAGATCGAGCGGCACATCGATGCACTCGTTCATGCGGGGAACGCGCACCGCTTGACGAACGCGGCCTGAGGCCTCCGCAGGGGTGCCCTGACAGAACCTCCCTCCCGACGACCCGACCGTCCTACGCTGGCCTCGACGGAAGGAACCAGCATGCACATCCGCACACTCGGCCAGGGCCTCGAGGTCTCCGCGATCGGTCTCGGCGCCATGGGCATGTCCCAGAGCTACGGCCCCAACCCCGGCGACCGGCAGGAGATGATCGACGTCCTCCGATACGCGGTGGACCACGGCGTCACGTTCATCGACACCGCCGAGGTCTACGGCCCGTACGACAACGAGGAGCTCGTCGGCGAGGCGCTGCGGCCCATCCGGGACCGCGTCACGATCGCCACGAAGTTCGGCTTCGACATCCAGGACGGCGCGTCGGTCGGCGTGGATTCCCGCCCCGAACGCATTCGCGCCGCCGCCGAAGGTTCGCTGCAGCGCCTCGGTATCGAGACGATCGACCTGCTCTACCAGCACCGCGTCGATCCGGACGTGCCCATCGAGGACGTCGCGGGCACCGTCGGCGAACTCATCGCCGAGGGCAAGGTGCGCCACTTCGGGCTCTCCGAGGCGGCCGCGTCGACGATCCGGCGCGCGCACGCCGTGCACCCGGTGACCGCCGTACAGAGCGAGTACTCGTTGTGGACGCGCGATCCGGAGCCGGAGGTGCTGCCGACCTGCGCCGAACTCGGCATCGGGTTCGTGCCGTTCAGCCCGCTCGGCAAGGGCTTCCTGACGGGAACCGTGACGGCCGGCAGCACATTCGGCTCCGATGAGATCCGCGCCAAGGTGCCCCGTTTCGAGGCCGAGAACCTCGCCGCCAACCTCCGGCTCGTCGATCACGTGAAGGCTCTCGCCGCCGAGCGCGACGTGTCACCCGGTCAGGTCGCGCTCGCGTGGTTGCTCGCGCAGCATCCGTTCATCGTGCCGATCCCCGGCACCCGGCGCCGGGAGCGCATCGACGAGAACGCCGCATCCACGACCGTGGCACTCTCCGCCGACGACATCGCGGATCTGAACGACCTCGTCGCACGCTTCGGCGTGGCCGGCGATCGCTACAACGCCGCCGGTATGCAGGCCGTCAACCGCTGAGATCAGGCGGCGCGCTCGCTGACCTCGGCGAGCGCCCGCCGGATCCGGTCGACGGCCTCGACCATGATCGGACGCGGCGTCGCGAACACGAACCGGGTGTACCCGATCGCCGCCTCGCCGCACGCCGAGCCGTCCGTCATGGCGACGCCGGCGTGCTCGTGGAACCAGGCGGCGAGGTCGCCGGTCAGACCGCTCTCGCGGAAGTCCAGCAGCGCGATGTAGGTCCCCTCGGGGACCACGATGCTCACGCCGGGGATCTCGGCGATGAGCTCGGTCAGCAGCCGTCGGTTGCCGTCGAGATACTCCACGACGTCGTCGAGCCAGGCTTCGCCGCCGGTATAGGCGGCGATGTTCGCGATCACGCCGATCGTCGCCGTGCCGTGGCCCGCCCAGCCGCCGTCCTCCTCCCACAGCCGCTCGGACTCCTCGTTCGAGAAGATCAGCTGCGCGCACTTGAACCCGGCGAGGTTGAACGCCTTCGACGCGGATGCCGCGGTCAGCGTGTGCCCGGCGGCGACGTCCGACACCGACGCATACGGGATGTGCGTGCCGGGGGCGTACACGAGCGGCGCGTGGATCTCATCGCTGAAGACCCGCCCGCCCGCGGCATCCACCGTCGCGGCGACCGCCAGCAGCTCGTCGCGGGTGGCGACCGTGCCGAGCGGGTTGTGCGGGTTGCACAGCACGAGCAGTTCGCCCCCGTCGGCGAACGCGGCCGCGACGCCCTCGTGGTCCATGATCCAGCGGCCGTCCACGAGAACGCTCGGCACTTCGATGACCCGCCGGCCGAGGCGGCCGGGCACCGTCAAGAATGGCATGTAGGCCGGCGTCGGCACGATGACGGCCCCTCCCGGCGACGTGTACGACGTGATCGCGAACTCGAACGCGGAGATCACGTCGGACACGGCGCGCACACGCTCGGCCGGCACATCCCAGCCGTACTTCTCGGAGTACCAGGATGCCGTGGCCTCGGCGAGCTGCGCCCGCAGCCGTTCGGGCAGATACCCGGTGAGCCCGGCATCCAGCGATGCCGTGATCGCGTCCGTGATGGCCGGCGCGACGCCGAAGTCCATCTCGGCGACGAAGGCGCCGATCGTGTCAGGGAATGCCGTCCACTTCACGCTGCCGGCCTGCCGAAGATCGTCCGCGGTGATCGCGTCGAAGGGATGCGCTGCCATGTCTCTCCTCTGAACTCGTCCTTCTCCATTCTCCCGGTCGCAGAGGCACGCGGGGGCGGCTACCACCGCGTGACAGCGCTCGTCAACCCTCGTGGCCGATCGGCTTAGACACGGCAGGATGGTGGATTCAACCCGAGCGAAGGAGTCGTTCATGAACATCGCATTGGTGCTGATCATCGTCATCGCCGTCATTCTCGCCATCGTCGGCGGCCTCAACACGGCACTGAACTGGCTGCTGTGGGTGGCGCTGATCGTCGGCGTCATCGCGCTGATCGCGTTCCTGTTCCGTGTGATCGGCGGTCGCAACAGAGTCTGACCTCCGGGCGCGCACGAGGTGCGCATCCGCGGAGAGGCCGCGACGGGGAACCGTCGCGGCCTCTTTCGATCATGGTCCCGCAGTGCCGCCCTTCGGCCCGTAGTCGGTACCGCAGGAGGACGCGCTTCGACGTCCGGCATCCGTAGCGTCGAAGCATGATCACTGCAGAAGGACTCACGAAGAGATTCGGCGACAAGACGGCCGTGGACGACATCTCGTTCACGATCCGCCCCGGAGCCGTCACGGGCTTCCTCGGCCCGAACGGCGCCGGCAAGTCCACCACCATGCGCATGATCGTGGGGCTCGACCGCCCGACGGCCGGGCGCGCCACCATCGGCGGCACCGAGTACCGGCGTCTGGGTGCTCCGCTCACCGAGGTCGGCGTGCTGCTCGACGCGAAGGCCGTGCACACCGGCCGCAGCGCCCGCAACCACCTGCGCGCCATGGCCGCGACGCACGGCATCGGCCCCGCCCGCGTCGATGAGGTCATCGACCTCGCCGGTCTCACCCCGGTCGCCCGCAAGCGGGCAGGGAAATTCTCGCTCGGCATGGGACAGCGTCTCGGCATCGCGGCCGCGCTCCTGGGCGACCCGCACACGCTCATCCTCGACGAGCCGGTCAACGGCCTCGACCCCGAGGGTGTCCGGTGGGTGCGCCAGTTCGTCCGGCACGCGGCATCCGAGGGCCGGACGGTCCTGCTCTCCAGCCACCTCATGAGCGAGATGGCGCAGACCGCCGATCACGTCATCGTGATGGGTCGGGGCCGCGTCCTCGCCGATGCGTCGCTGGACGATCTCGTCCGCGCCTGGACGCGCAACTCCGTCCGCGTGCGCACGCCGCAGGCCGCCGCCCTCGCCGAAGCCGTCGCCGGCGCGGACGTCGAGATCATCAGCACCGAACCGGACCTGCTCGAGATCGTCGGTCTCGCCGCACCCCTCGTCGGCGACATCGCCGCGGACCGCGGCATCCGCCTGCACGAACTCACGCCCACGACCGGGTCGCTCGAGGATGCCTATCTGGCCCTCACCGGCGACGACGTCGAATACCGGACCAAGGAGATCGCATGAGCACCCTGACCGCTTCCGCCCCTCGTCGCGCCACGCACGTCGAGTCGCCGTACCGACTGAACTTCCTGCGGATCCTGCGCAGCGAGTGGATCAAGCTCGCCACGCTCCGCTCCACCTGGTGGTCGATCGGGATCACGGCCGCACTCACCATCGGCATCGCGGTGCTCGTCGCGCAGTCGATGACGGCCGCGCCCGGATTCGAACCCATCCAGGCCGTCGTCTCGCCGGTGCAGTTCACGATGCTGCTCGCCGGTATCCTCGGTGCCATCTCGGTCACCGGCGAGTACTCGACCGGCATGATCCGCTCGACGCTCACCGCGGTTCCCGTGCGCGGCTCGGTGCTCCTCGCCAAAGCGATCGTGGTGGGACTGGTGCTGTTCGTCAGCTCGGTCGTGATCTTCGTCACAGCAGCCCTCGTGGTCACACCGATGTTCACGGACACCGCCCAGCCGTTCGACTGGGGAACCCCGTCGGCTTCGACGCTGCCGATCCTCGCCACCTCGTTGGCGATGGCCGTGTTCGCACTGCTCGGCGTCGCGTTCGGCTTCATGCTGCGCTCCGGAGCGGGGGCGATCGCCGCCACCGTCGGTCTGCTGCTCGTGCTGCCGCTCGTCGCCAACATCTTCGCGATGCCAGGTGAAGGATGGGAGTGGATCGCCGATGCGAGTGCGCACCTGCCGATGAGTGCGGCGCAGAGCATCATCCTCCCCCAGGACGACTGGGGCCTGCCGGTCGGGGAGGCCTACCTGACGCTCGCCGCCTGGGTGACTGCCGGGCTGCTCGGCGCCTGGGCCGTCCTGCGCACGCGCGACGCGTAGAGTCGAGCGCGTGTCGAGCATGAGCCACCGCAGCTCCTCCGCCGACGGAACTCCCGACCGGGATGCCGCGGCGGAGGAGCTGCGTCTGCCGCGTCCCCCGGGTGTGATCCGGCGGTTCTGGGCGCGGCATCCGCTGTTCGCGGACATCCTGATCGCGCTGGTCTGCCTCGCGCTGTCCGTCGGCACCAACGCGAGCTACACGACGGCACCGGACGGCACGCTCGTCCCCGCGGAGCCGGCTCCGCTCGGTGTGAGCATCGCCATCCTGACCCTGGTCCTGGCCGCCTGCGTCCTGCTGGCGCTGCGTCGACGGCGTTGGCCGACGACAGTGCTGGTCGCCGCCTACCTCGTCGCGGCCGCTTACCTGCTGCTCCTCGAGCCGGCGGGCGGACCGCTGCTGCTCGTCACGAGCTACGGCATGGCCGTCTACCGCTCGTCCCGCGCCGCGTGGACGGCCTTCGGCATCGGGATCGGCAGCCTGACGCTTCTGTCGGCCGCACTCGAACTCGCCGGAGTCATCACGCTCCAGGCCGCGGTGAACGGCATCCTCGGCCAACTCGTCCTCGCCCTCATCGGCACGCTCATCGGCACCAACGTCGGCGGACGCAAGCGCTACGTCGAGGCCATCATCGATCGCTCCCGCCAGCTGCTGAACGAGCGCGACCAGCAGGCGCAGATCGCCGCCGCCGCCGAACGAGCGCGGATCGCGCGCGAGATGCACGATGTCGTCTCGCACTCGCTGACGGTCATCGTCGCGCTGTCCGAGGGCGCGGCCGCCACCTCGGATCCGGATCGCGCGCGGGATGCCTCGGCGGCCGCAGCCGCGACGGCGCGCGGCGCGCTGACCGAGATGCGTTCGATGCTCGGGGTGCTGCGCGAAGGGGACGCCGAGGCTCCCCTCGCTCCGACCGCCCCGGTCGATCCTCGCACCACGGTCGCGGCGGCGCAGCGGGCCGGCTTCCCGGTGACGCTCACGGTGGCGGGCGACGCTCGCGCGGCGGAGCCGGTCGAGTTCGCCATCGGCAGGGTCGTGCAGGAGGGCGTCACGAACGCCATGCGCCATGCTCCCCAGGCGACGACCGTGTCGGTGCGCATCGACCGCGCCGCCGATCCGATCGTGATCGAGATCGGCAATGACGGCGTCGGCGTCCGCGCCGAAGCCGACGCCGGCGGTTTCGGCCTCCGGGGTCTCGCCGAACGCACGTCGCATCTGGGCGGCAGGCTGGACGCCGGCCCCGCCGGCGACGGACGATGGAGGCTGCGCGCCGAGCTCCCCGCGGCGTCCTCCGACGGGAGCGAGACATGACCGAGCAGATCCGCATCCTCCTCGTCGACGACCAGGAGCTCATCCGCGTCGGCTTCCGGCTCGTCCTCGAGGCCGAGGATGATCTCGTCGTCGTCGGCGAGGCCGGCGACGGGGCCGCCGCGATCGCCCGCGCGTCGACGCTCGCCCCGGACGTCGTCCTCATGGACATCCGGATGCCGGGGGTCGACGGCATCGCGGCCGCGGAGGAGATCGTCCGAGCCCGCCCGCAGACGCGTGTACTGGTGCTGACGACGTTCGACCTCGACGAGTACGCGTTCGGAGCGATCCGCGCGGGCGCGAGCGGGTTCCTCCTGAAGGATGCGCACCGTCACGAGCTGATCGCCGCCGTCCGCGCCGTCCATCAGGGCGACGCCGTGCTCGCGCCACGGGTCACACGCCGCCTGCTGGAGCACGTCGGTCCGCGGCTGGCGAACACGCCACCGCAGGACGACCCCACGGCCTCCCTCACCGAGCGCGAGCGCGATGTGTTCGTGCAGATCGCCCTCGGCCTGTCCAACGTCGAGATCGCGCAGGCGCTGTTCCTCAGCGAATCCACCGTCAAGACACATGTCGGCCGCGTGCTGGCGAAGGTCGGAGCGCGCGACCGGGTGCACGCCGTGATCCTCGCGCACCGGCTCGGGCTCGTCGACTGACGGGTCGATCAGACGACCAGGTCGTGATCCAGGTGGGTGGCCATCGCGCGGGCGGCGGCCGCGGCATCCCGTTCCCCGATCGCCTCGAGGATCGCCGCATGGTCCGCGTCGAAGACCTCCAGGTCGGCACCGAGCCGGAGCCGCCCTCCGCGGACCGCCGCGCGGATGACCGGCATGACCGCGACGTACAGACCTGCGAGGAGTCGGTTGCCGGATGCCTCGAAGACCAGATGGTGGAAGCTCCCCGGCGTCTCGCCGAGTTCTGCGGCGAACGGGGTGCCCGCGGTGATGCGCCGGTCACGGTCGCAGACCGCGCGCAACTGGGAGAGCTGCTCGTCGGTGCGGAGCACGGCCGCCTGGCGCACGGCCTCCATCTCGAGGGCCCGACGGTAGACGAGCACGTCCTCGAGCGAATACTCGGCGAGGTGATCCGTCACCACCGAAGCCACCGGGGTGCGCGAGCGCACGAAGGTTCCGACGCCCGTGATCGGCTCCAGCATCCCCTGCGCGGCGAGCGCGCGGACGGCCTCGCGCACGGTCGACTTTCCGACTCCGATCATCGCCATGAGATCGGGCTCGCGCGGGATGCGGCTGTTGATCGGCCAGTCGCCGCGCACGATGCGCGTCTTGAGGAAGTTCAGCGTGTCGACGGCCTTGGGCGAGCCGGTCGGACGGTCCGGCACGAGAGTCAGCCGGCGGGAGGCGCAGCGCAGGTGACGATGCTGGAGATGACGTCGTGGTACTGCTCGGCCGTGAAGGGCAGCCCGAAGTCGGGGGCGGTCTGCCCGTCGGCGGCCGGTGCCTTCGACGCGATCGCGGCGAGCTCCCACGCGAGGTACGCGGCGATGCTGCTGCCGGATGCCGAGTTGTTCAGCGTGACAGCGACCGTGAAGCCGGTGGCGGGGTCCGAGTACGCCGACGTCGCGTAACCCGGGACCCAGCCCTGCTGGCCGATCATCGATCCGACGACGAATGCTCCGCCGGTCGCCTGGTACCAGGACGGCGACGACGCCGACACCGGCAGCGGGGTGCCGAAGCGGGCGGGCTCGGCATCCTCCGCGCGCAGCGCCTGCGCCGCCGTGGCCTGGATGTAGGTCCCGAGGTCCTCGATGGTCGACACGGCACCGGAGTCGGTGTATCCGAAGCTCGCGGAGGCGACACTCACGTCGATGGGCGCAGTGCAGTCGTATCCGCCCTCGATCGCCGGCAGGGTGTTGCCGCGCAGCACGGCGCCGTCGGATGCCGCGGCCGGGCGCGCGCCGGGCAGGCGCGTCTGCGCGAGGTCGAGGGGATCGGTCACGTACTCGTCGATGAGCGCGGCTGCGCTCTTGCCCGATGCGCGCTCGAGCGCGAGGCCGAGAAGCAGGTAGCCGGCATCCGAGTCGCGGTAGGCCGTGTGCGGGGTCGACGCCTCCTGGCCGAGACCGAACGCGGCGAGCTCCAGCGGGGCCCATACGCGCTCCGGCGTGGTCAGCCACGCGCTCTTCATCATCGCCTCCGAGGAGCCGATGCCCGCGGTGCCGTTGCAGAGATCCAGCAGCGTGATGTCCTTGAGGTCCGCCACACCCGACACGTAGTCGGGCACCGCGGCGTCGAGCTCGATGAGACCGTCGTCGGCCATGCCGTAGAGGACGTCGCACGTCATGAGGCGGGTGGTGTCCGCGATCCGGAACGACATGTCGGTCGTCACCTCGGTGTCGTCGCCCTGCGCCTGGGTCCCCGTCGCCGCGACCCACTCGCCGCTCCACGGAACCCACACTCCGACGATCGCACCCGAGGCACCGGATGCCGTGATGGCGTTGTCGACCGCGGCCTGCATCTGCGCCACGGTGTCTTCGGGGAGGGCGCCGTCGACCTGCGGCGGCGGCGTGTACGTCACATCCGCATCACCGGAGCAGCCCGCCAGAACGAGCGCGAGCGCCGCGGCTGAGGCTGCAGCTGCGCCGAGGCGGCGCGACGACAGAAGGTGCATGGATCCACTCCCTGGGTATCTCCAGAGAGTCTAGAGGGGAGATCCTGAAAGACACCCCGGGATGCCGCGGGCCGACGGCGCCCTACAGTGGTGGCGTGCCCCACACCTTCGACGCCGATGTGGTCGCAGCCGTCCTGCGCCACATGAACGGCGATCACACCGACGACAACCTGCTCATCGCACGCGCTTTCGCCCCGGCATCCCTCAGCCCGATCGCGGATGCCGTGATGACGGGTTTCGACGGCGAAGCCGGTCTCTGGCGGGTGATCCGCGCCGACGGAGCCGAAGACGAGCTGCGCGTGCCGTGGCCGGGTGGCGCGATCGCAGAACGACCGGCCGTCCGGCGCGAGATCGTGGCGCTGTACGACGCGGCCTGCGCGCGTCTGGGCGTCGAGCCGCGCCCGCACGCCTGAAATCCGTCCTTCGCAACAGGTTAGGTTGCCCTTACACTGAGGGCATGTCCGAAATCCTCTCGTTCTCCGCGGCGCTGCGCGAGCGCTCATCCGGGTCGCACTCCCGCAGCGAGCACGCCGGATTCATGGGCGATCTGCTGACGGGCGAAGGCTCGCGCGATGACTACATCGCGCTCGTCACGCAGCACTACTTCATCTACGAGGCGCTCGAATCCGCCGCAGAGCGGATGCGGCGCGACCCGGTGGCCTCGGTCTTCCTCAGCGACAAGCTCACGCGCCTGCCCGCGCTCGAGGCCGACCTCGCGTTCCTCGTGGGGCCGGACTGGCGCGAGCGGATCCAGCCGCTGCCGACCACGCGGCGCTACGTCGAACGGATCGACCAGGTCGGTGCGACGTGGCCCGGGGGCTTCGTCGCCCACCACTACACGCGCTACCTCGGTGACCTGTCCGGCGGGATCTTCATCGGACGCGTCATGCAGCGGCGGTTCGGGTTCGAGACGAACGGGATCGGCTTCTATCTGTTCGACGACATCGCCGATCCGAAGGCGTTCAAGGACGTCTACCGCGATCAACTGGACGCCGCCCCCTGGGACGACGCCGAGCGGGAGCGGGTCATCGACGAGGTGCTGCTGGCGTACCGCTTCAACACCGAGCTCTTCGAGGATCTCGACCGCGCCCGCGCGGCCGCCTGATCAGGCGGTGACCTCGGGGGTCGAGTTGCGCTCCCACGCCGCGCGCATGAAGCGGCGGACGTCCTCGTCCACGCGGATGTCGCTCGGCCGCAGCGGCCGGGACAGGTACAGGCCGTCGAGCGACGTCAGCCGGCTCAGCGCGACATAGGTCTGGCCGGGGGCGAATGCACCGGAGCCGAGGTCGATGAGCGCCCGGTCGTAGGTCTTGCCCTGCGACTTGTGGATGGTGACGGCCCACGCGAGGCGCAGCGGGAACTGCGTGAACTCCGCGACCACGTCGCGCGACAGCGTCTTCGTCAGCGGGTTGTAGGCGTACCGGTACCTCTCCCACACGGCCGGCTCGACGTCGACCTCCTCGCCGTCGATGTCGACGCGCACCGAGCCGCCGAGGATGCGGATGACCGTCCCGATCGTGCCGTTCACCCACCGCGGCGGTTCTCCCGCCATCGCCGTGTCGTTGCGCAGGAACATCACCTGAGCCCCGACCTTGAGCTTCAGCTCGGCATCCGCGGGGAAGTTCGCCTCGCCGCGCCCGAAGTCGCCGTTGATCTCGGCCTTGGCGGTCTGCTCGCGTCCCCCGAGAGCCGCGAGATGACGGCGGTTGATGTTGTTGACGATGTCGTTGCGCGTGGCGAGCGTGATCATCGGCACCTCGCCAGGCTCCGGCTCCGGTTGCGGACGCGCCCCCTGCGTGTTCAGCACCTGGGCGATCTCGGCGGTCACGCGCCCGTACCGGACGGCGTTGAGCATGGCCTTGAAGCCGTCGTCCGACTGCCGGTGTATCTCCACGAGCTCGCGCACGTGCAGCTCGGCGCCGTGACGGCCGAGATCGAGCAGGCCGTCGTCCTCCCCCGGAGCCGACCCCGCCCACACCTTCGCGTCGAAGAACCAGAACGACCGGTAGTGATCCTCCACGTAGCGCGCCTCGTCACCCCGCGGCGGCACGGGCGCGAGCTGGTACGGGTCGCCGAACATGACGACCTGAACGCCGCCGAACGGCAGTCCGCGGCGTCCGCGCGCCTGGCGCAGCGCGCGGTCCATGGCATCCATCAGGTCGGCGTTGACCATCGAGATCTCGTCGATCACGAGGGTCTCGATCGCGTTCAGGATGCGTCGGGTCGCGTCGTTCTGCTCGATCTCGCTGTCGGCGATGAGCCCGATCGGCAGGCGGAACAGCGAGTGGATCGTCTGCCCCTCGACGTTGAGTGCGGCGACGCCCGTCGGCGCGCAGATGGCGATCTGCTTCTTGGTGTTCCACGCGAAGTGCTGCAGCAGCGTCGACTTGCCCGTGCCGGCTCTACCGGTCACGAAGACGTGCTCATCGGTGTCCTCGATCAGCCGGAACAGGGCTTCCTGTTCGGCGGAGAGGGCGGGAAGGGACACGGCATCCATGGTACGTCGCCGGCTCCCGTCACCGTCGGCAATGCTCGGCTTCGTCCCAGGACCGCCCTCCTAGACTGACGCCATGGAGCAGCCTGCGCCCAGGTCGCCCCGGCGCGCGCGTCTCGGGGTCGATCTGTCGATCCTCGCGCTCATCGGCATCCTGTTCCTCGCGGCTCTCGGCGCCGGCGGCGCCGCCCTGTACCAGCAGTTCTACAGCCCGGCCGCCTTCGTCACCCGCTATCTCGACCTGTTGGCGGCCGGCCGGGCCGGCGATGCACTGCTCGTCCCCGGGGTCGCCATCGATCGCGCCACCCTCGAGGATGCCGGGATCGACCCCACCGCGTCCGAGGCGCTGCTGCGTCAGGCCGCTCTCGCACCGCTGACCGACGTCGGGATCGTATCGACGACGAAGCAGGAGGACGTCAGCGAGGTCACCGTCTCGTACTCGGCGAACGGCCACGCCGGCGAGAGCACATTCCGCGTCGAGCAGGACGGCTGGATCGGCATCGCGCCGCGGTGGCGGTTCAGCGAGAGTCCGCTCGCCGCCGTGGAGCTCACCCTGCTGGGGGCGGATCGGTTCGCCGTGAACGGGTTCGCCGTCGAGCGCGGCCAGGTCTCGGCATCCGGAGCCGAAGCCGACCCGACGGCGCCGCTCTCGATGCTCGTGTTCACCCCCGGCGTCTACTCGGTCACGGTCGACACCGCGATCTCGGAATCCCCCGGCGTCAGCGTCCTCGCCGACGCGCCGGTCACGTCGACGCCCGTCTCGGTGACCGCGACGGCGACCGACGAGTTCGTGGCGGTCGTGCAGCAGCGCGTCGAGGAGTTCCTCACCGCGTGCACGACCCAGCAGGTCCTCAAGCCCACTGCTTGCCCGTTCGGGTACGACGTGAGCAACCGCATCGACGGAGTGCCGACCTGGTCGATCGCGCAGCAGCCTCAGGTCGCGGTCGAACCCGACGGCGGTGCATGGGTGATTCCCGCGACGGATGCCGTGGCGCACATCGAGGTCGACATCCGCTCGCTCTTCGACGGCAAGATCCTGCACGTCTCGGAGGATGTGCCGTTCCAGGTGAACGGGACGATCACGATTCTCGCCGACGGCTCGGCATCCATCCTGGTCGGATCCCCGGCGGACGGATAGCCGGACGGGACAGGGTCGTGCGACGGGCGTGAGAGCGACGCCTCAGCGGCCTTCGCGCGCCGCCGCCCTGGCGTCCTTGGCGGCGAGCTCCGCCAGCCGGGCGTTGTACTCCTCGAGCTCGGCCTCGCCGGTGCGGTCCGCGTGCCGGTCGCGCCGGCGCTGCACCTTCGTGTCGTTCCGGCTCCACTGGATCGCCACCGTGATCGCGAGGATGAGCGTGGGGATCTCGCCGACCGACCAGGCGATGCCGCCGCCGATGTACTGATCCTCCAGCGGAGTCGGGCCCCACGTGCGGCCCATCGCGCCGAACCACTCCGAGACCATCAGCCCGGTCTGCATCATGATCGCGATGCCGAAGAACGCGTGCAGCGCCATCACGGCGATGAGGGTGATCAGGCGTCCGGGGTAGGGCAGGCGGTACGGCACCGGGTCGACCCCGATCAGGCTCATCACGAACAGATAACCCGAGATCAGGAAATGCGCGATCATCCACTCGTGGCCGAGATGCTCGTACATCGACCACCGGAAGAGGTCGGTGAAGTAGAACGCCCACAGCGAGCCGACGAAGATCCCGGCCGCGACGAACGGATGCGTCAGGACGCGGGCGAACGGCGAGTGCACGGCCCACATGATCCACTCGCGTCCGCCGCGGCTGCCGTCGTCGCGCTTCTCGATCGCGCGCAGCGCCAGGGTGATGGGCGCACCGGACACGAGCAGCAGCGGGATCGCCATCGACAGCAGCATGTGCCCCATCATGTGCACGCTGAACAGGTAGTCCTGGTAGGCGTTGAGCGCACCGCTGGTCACCCAGATCAGCAGCAGGATGCCGGCGACCCAGAACACGGTGCGGTGGATCGGCCAGCGGTCGCCGCGGCGCCGCAGACGCAGGACTCCGGCCAGGTAGAACACCAGCCCGAAGCCGCCGGCGACCAGCCACAGCACGTCGATGTTCCACTCCGTGAACCAGCGGTCCAGGGTGAACTCGGGCGGCAGCGGGGAGTCGGTGAGGATCTCGGCCGGCGTCCGGACGGCCGGCGGCGTATCTCCAGCCGGAGGCTCCGTTCGGGCGAGCGCCGCAGCAGCACCCGAGGCGAGGCCCATGAGCGCGACCTCGCAGAGCACCAGCATCCAGAACCAGCGGCGGTCCTGGTCGAGCTTCGGGATCAGCCGTGAGCGGTACCAGGCACCGAGCGCGCCCATCGCGACGAGCAGGACGATCTTGGCGATCAGGATGCCGCCGTACGGCGTCATCAGGCCGGCCCAGTCGCCCAGGGCGACGATCGAGCGCGCGAGCCCCGAGACCGCGACGACGACGAACGCCGCCAGCGCGAGCGTCGAGTAGCGCTGCACGAGCGCCCTGGTGTCGAGATCCGGCGTACGGCGCAGCATGACGACGAGCAGGAGGCCCCCGAGCCACACGGCGGCGCCGATGGTGTGCAGCAGGATCGAGTTGACCGCGATGTTGTGCCCGGCGACGTCGCCGGAGTGCCCTTGGGTGGCGAGCGGGAGGAAGGATGCCGCGGCGAGGATCGCCGTCAGCAGCACGGGAGTCCACGTGCGCCAGGCGAACGCCAGCACGGTGACGGTCGCGCCCATCAGAGTCGTGATGAGCCAGGACTGGCCGAGCGCCGTGTTCAGCAGGAAGCTGCCCAGCTGCTCTCCGAACAGCCGGTCGGCGCTCAGAGCCGGGTTGAACACCGACATGAAGGTGAGGAAGGACGCCGTTCCGGATGCCACGGTGAAGGCCGCGGCTCCGGCCGACGCGGCATCCATCGCCCGTTCGAAGGGCTTGGTGCCGGTGCGGAGGGCGAAGAGGGCGAGTACTAGCGAGCCGAGCATGATGGCGCCGGTGACGTTGCTCAGCATCTTGACGACAGGCAGTCCCCAGCGCACGATGGGGCCGGGGTCGAGCAGGCGGGGCGCTTCGGCCCCGCCGCCGTAGATCAGCGCGAGAACGGTGGCGACGACACCGGCGATGAGGAGGATCGCGGGTCCGGCGATGCGATACGCCGAGACCCGCTGCGCTGGCGTGGTCACCCGTCAAGCCTACGCGGCGCGGCGGACGCGGATTCCCAGGCGGACGCACGAAGGCCGCCCCCACCAGGGAGCGGCCTTCGAAAGGAAGCAGTCTTACTTGACGGCGGCCTTGAGCTTGGAACCGGCGGTCACCTTGACGCGCTTGCCGGCCGGGATCTTGATCTCGGCGCCGGTCTGCGGGTTGCGGCCCGTGCGGGCGGCCGTGTCGACCTGCTCGAACGAGATCCAGCCCGGGATCGAGACCTTGCTGCCCTTGGCAACGGCGTCGGAGACCGAGGAGAACAGAGCGTCGAGCACACCGGAGACGGTGGCCTGGCTCTGGCCGGTGGCGGAAGCGATGCTCGCGACGAGCTCGGTCTTGGTGATGGACTTGTCAGCCATGTCATCCTCCAGCGACGAGGGTCCCGTCGCGTTGTTGTGTGGGTCGGAGCGGATGCTCCTGGTCGAGCGACCGCCTCGAATGTATCAACCATGGCCGACATTTCCGCGTCATTTCGCGGGTTTTGACGTTTTCGGCGGCGTGTCGGGCCACATTCGTCACTTCCGTCACAGGTGTGAGTGAAGTTCGTGCTCCCGAACGGGAGGGGAACACCCGAACGGGAGGATCGAAACGGCGGTTTCGATCCTCCCGTTCGCGCGGAGTCCTCCCGTTCGGGTCGGACCCTCACGCGAGGTGGAGGCCCTGCGCGATCGCCGACATGATCCTCGCCTGCACCTCGGTCCAGTGGTTCATGATCTGGTCGTACCCGATGCGGATGACGTGATACCCGTGCAACTTCAGCAGTGCGTCATGCGCGATGTCCTCGGTGCGCTGCGCGCCGACGTGCGTCCCTCCGTCGATCTGGATCACCAGACGGTCGCCGATGAGCAGATCGACCCAATGCCCGAGAACCCACGCCTGCTGCACGAGCGGCAGCTTCAACCAACGCAGTCGGTGCAAGACGATCGACTCGAGCCCCGAGTCCGACCAGAGCGAGGCCTGCGTTACGAGGCTCCGCGCGGAAGCGGCCAGCGGAAGGCGCAGCACCTCGCTCTTCTGCACGACGCCCTTGCGCAGCGCGGATTCCCACAGCGCGATGGCATCCTCGCGGACGAGACAGGCGGTCGCGATCACCAGCGCGTTGATGAGCAGATCCTCCACGGCCCCCGGCATCCGCGGAACGACGGGCTTGTTCCAGTGCACCACCGCTTTCGGCGCGGTCACGTGACCTGCGGTCGGAGGCGCACCCACATGCAGCTCACTCACCTTCCGCACCCACAGGTTGTGCCGCTTCGCGAGTGTGACGCACGTCAGCACGACGCCGCGACGCGCTGCGCCGACGAGGATCGGGTCGGCGTCCGGGAGCGCGACCCAGCCGTTGCGGATCTTTCGGACGGTACCAGCGGTCTTCGCCATGCGCAGGGCATGGGTCGTGACGCCGGCGTCGAGCAGCGCTCGCACCTGCGCGACTCCGCCCAGTCGGCGCAGTTCGGTGATCGGATCCATCGTCCGAGCTTCGTGCTCGGATGCTCCGCCTCGTGCGACATCTCCCCCGGCATCCTCGGATGCTGTGGACAAGAGGCCGCCCTCGCCCCGCGGTGCAGGGCGGGTGCGGGAGCGGCACGACATCCGGCCCACGTCCGAACCGGAGGAGAACCCCCGAACGGGAGGATCGAAATGGCGGATTCGACCCTCCGGATCGCGCGAAGTCCTCCGGTTCGGGGCGGGCGACGCGCGCCCGAGCGCACGCGCGCCCGATCACCCGCCGGGCACGCAGAAAGGGCGGGGTTCCGAAGAACCCTGCCCTTTCAGAAAGCTATGCTTACCAGCTCGACTTGGTCACACCGGGCAGCTCGCCACGGTGCGCCATGTCGCGGAAGCGGACACGCGAGATGCCGAACTTCGTCAGCACGCCACGGGGGCGGCCGTCGATGGCGTCACGCGAACGGACGCGAGCCGGCGACGCGTTGCGCGGCAGCTTCTGCAGGCCGACGCGTGCGGCCTCGCGGGCCTCGTCGGTGGCGTTCGGGTCGACGAGCGTCTTCTTCAGCTCGGCGCGACGCTCGGCGTAGCGCTCGACGATGACCTTGCGCTGCTCGTTGCGAGCGATCTTGCTCTTCTTAGCCATGGATCAACGCTCCTCTCGGAATTCGACGTGCTTGCGGACCACCGGGTCGTACTTCTTCAGCACGAGGCGGTCGGGGGTGTTGCGACGGTTCTTCTTGGTCACGTAGGTGTAACCGGTGCCCGCCGTCGAGCGGAGCTTGATGATCGGACGGACGTCCTGTGCCTTCTTGGCCATTAGAGCTTCACACCCTTCGCCTTGAGGTCGGCGACAACCTTCTCGATGCCGCGCGCGTCGATCACCTTGATGCCCTTGGCGGACACGTTGAGCGTGATCTTACGTCCGAGCGACGGGACGTAGTAAGTCTTCTTCTGCACGTTCGGGTCGAAGCGGCGCTTCGTCCGGCGGTGCGAGTGCGAGACGTTGTGACCGAAGCCGGGAACAGCTCCTGTCACCTGGCACACTGCTGCCATGTGATTACTCCTTCAATACCGTGAGACCGGACGGCCCCACCCAAGATCCCTTGTCTGCGTGCCGTCCTTGCGGGCCCGGCATGCGAACTGCGCACAGGAGTGTGCGCAGACGAAGAGTCAGTCTAGCACCCTTCGGCAGGCTCAGGACACCGCGCCTGCCGCGGCCGCCCCGCGCCCCCAGCGGAAAACCGAGACCGTCGGATCGCCAGGGATCCAGAACCGCCATGGGAACGCGTGCGTCCCGGCGACGCCCGCCACTCCGACCCTGGGTCCGCTCGCGACATCGGTCAGCGGTTCGTCCAGCCACAGCTCGGCCTGCGCACCGGCCCGCTCCGCACCGGTCACGGCGTCGATGCCGTCGTGGCGCGGATGCCGCAGCCCCGACACCTGCCCGAAGCGCCCCGGCCCTCTGGCGAGGTCGCGCCCCGTGCGTCCGGATCGGGATGCCGCGGCATCCTGTCCTTCGACGACCTCGCCGGCCCGCAGCAGCACACCGCCGGCGATGCCGTCCGGTGCGCACACGACGTTGACGCAGGAGTGGATGCCGTGGCTCAGGTACACGTAGAGATGGCCCGGCTCGCCCCACATCGTGGCGTTGCGCGCCGTGCGACCCATCCGCGCATGAGACCCGGGGTCTGGTACGAGACCGGTGCCCTGCCCGTGATAGGCCTCGGCCTCGGTGATCCGCAGCGTCACAGGGGCGCCGTCGACGACGGTCCGCAGCTGTCCGCCCAGCAGGCGAGGTGCGACCTCGAGCGGCAGGCCTGCGAGCTCCTCGCGATCAGCCCGGTGCAGCACGGGTCAGAACACCGGTCCCACCGGACACCACGAGATGTCGAACCCGGTGACGGGGACGACCTCGTCGCCGGTCTCCGTGTCGAGCACGTGCGTGTGCAGCGTCTGCGGAAGCGGCGCGAGCAGGTCGTCGTACGGATTGTTCGCGAGATCGGGCGCGACGGCGACGGCCGTGTACTGCCCGCTCGGCGATGCGCACACCTGCAGGATCGTGTCGGTGCTCGGCACCTCGAACAGCGGCGTCGCCGCGCCGTCGTCGTCGACCCGGATCACGGACTGCCCGATCGGGAGACCGTTCTCGTCGCGCGTCACGATGTGCCGCAGCGTCCCGCCCGGGTAGGGCGCGATGGTCGTCGCGACTCCGTAGTCCGGATCGGATGCCGGCAGAGGCGTCTCCGAGCCGTCCGCGAGGTTCAGCTCGACGACGCTGCCGTCGGTGCGTTCGATGATCGCCGTGTACGTCCCACGAGACACGCCCATGATGCTCATGGCCGTACCGAGGGCCTGCGTCCCGGCATCCGAGGAGAGATCCTCGAGAGCGAGCGCGCCCTGCCAGTCGATGAACAGGACCGCGGCGGAATCGGGCACGAACTCCCATTCCGCGATGCTCGCCTCGACGTCGGCGACCTCGATGACGCGCGGTTCGCCTGAGCCGTCGAGCGGCTGCGTGACGAGCACGCTGGCGCGGCCGCTGGTGTCGGTGAGCTCGCGGTCGGAGTAGGTGTAGCCCACCAGTCCGCCGCGGTCGGACACCTGCACTCCGGTCACGAAGCCGTCGCCGGGAAGGGCCAGTTCGCGCGGATCGGAGCCGTCCCTGTTCATGACGAGGATCGAGGAGCCGTCCTCGTCCTCGACGGCCACGACGAGCTGCGTGGTGGTCGCGCGGAAGTCATCGATGCGGTCGGCGGAGTACACCGGCACGGCCTTCTCGCCGGTGAGGTCTGTGCGGAAGATGCTGTCGTTCCCCTCGGCATCCCGCTTGAGCAGGAACACCTCGGACGGCGGGGTCGTGAACGATGTCGCAAGATCGGTCGACGGGCCGCCGCCCGTGCTCGTGACGTCGGCGATGCGCACGTCGTAGGTCGTCTCGTCATCGAGCGGAACGGTGAAGCGGATGCCGACGCTGCGCCCCGCGGCGTCGACGGTGAAGGGCACGGCGGGCTCGACGGTGACCTGTTCGGGGTCGATGGCGGTCAGCGGCTGGTTCGTGGTGAGGATCAACCGGCTGCCGGAGACCTCGATCGCCTGGGCAGGGTCGATCTGCTCGGCCACGAGGCGCGGTCCCTGCGTGAGGCTGAGGACGCCGAGGGTCGCGCCCACGAGCGCAAGGATGCCGAGCACAGAGCCGAGCAGGATGCCGAAGCGGTGGTCGCGGGGCTTGGTGGCGGCCCGCAGGGCGGCGCGGTCACGGGGCTCGGTGGGCTCGGCGGGGTCGAGGGACTCGGCGGGGCCGGCGGCGCCGGCGGGGCCGCGGGACTCGCGGGGCCGGGCGGAATCCCGGACGTCGCGGGGCTTGTCGGAGTTGCCTGTGGTGGCGGCGGCAGTGGCCACCGTCTCGGCGGGTTCCGTTGTCTGCGACCCCTCCGGTGTGTGCGCGACCTCGGCGGCCCCCACGGCCTCCGCGGCCTCAGTAGACCCAGCGGACTCCGCGGGCTCCGCGGGAGGGGTCGCATCTTGCCGCTTCGCCCCGCTCGAGGCGACCGTTTGCGACGCCTTCGCCGCCGGCGTGGACTCGCGCACGGGTTCGAACCGCCGAGAGGTGTCGCGCATCGCCGCGTCGAACGCGGAAAGGGGACGGTTCTCGTCCTCTGCAGGCGCAGCAGCCGGAGTCACGCCTCGTGAGGAGTCCCGATTCGCCGCGTCCGCCCCCGCGACACGACCACCCGCGTCCCCTTCCGGGGCGCCAGCCGCCGCGGCGGCCTCCTCCGCCGCGCGCAGCGCACGCAGCTCGGCTCGGGTCCGCGGCGGGTTCGGGGAGTCAGTACTCATACGGATCCCCCGGCTCGTCGATCGCCGTGACCTCGGTGGGCTCCACGCTCAGGGTGCCGGCGGCATCCGCCGTGATCGTGCCGGTGATCTCCACCCACTGGCCGACCTCGTAGTCGCTCGACCAGGAGGCGGAGACCACGGGGATCGATGCCGGCTGCGCGTCGATCACGCAGTGCGTGATGACCAGGCGCGAGAGGTTCATCTCGTCGTCTCCGGCACCGGGTGTGACGAATCCGGTGAGCGTCACGGTCGAGCCGTCGTAGCTCTCCGGGCGGGTCGCTGTGGCGAACACGCTCGCCCAGTCCCCCACGCCGAACGTCGATGTATCGGCGACGCCGAGGGTCACGGTGTCCGCGCCGGCGAAGAGCGTGCCCGCCTCGCCGGCACGCGACATCGCCAGTTCGACGGACAGGGATGCCGGGGGCAGCACGAGACCCGCGATCACGACGGCCGATGCCACGACACCGGCCGAGACGCTCCCCACCGCCGCCAGGGTGCGTTTCGTCGATGAGCCGCCCGCGTCCGCGGCATCCGTCCCGTGGTCGTGGTCGTGATCCATCTCCGCGCCGAGCGGGAGCGTGCACGACCAGACCGCTCCGGCGAGCGTCACGACGGCTCCGGCCACGGCGAACCAGACCGACTCAGGACTGATGTAGAGCGAGAGCCGTCCCGTGAAAGCCAGACCGAGGGTCACGACCGCGAGGCCGGCGGCGAGGCCGACGCCCAACCACCGCGACCACAGCGCACGCGAACGCGAGACCTGCTCAGACAAAGACGTTCACCCCGATCCCGATGACGAACGCGCTCAGCAGCACGATGCCGACGATTCCGACGAGCGTCCGGGTGGTGAAGGTGGTGCGCATGAGCGCGAGCATCTTGATGTCGACGAGCGGGCCGACCAGCAGGAACGCGACGATCGCGCCCGGCGAGAACGTCGACGCGAACGACAGCGCGAAGAAGGCATCCACGTTCGAGCAGATCGCGACCGTCATCGCGAGCGCCATCATCGCGACGATCGACAGCACGGGGTTCGATCCGATCGCCAGCAGCACGTCCCGCGGGATCAGCACCTGCACGGCGCCGGCGACGGCCGAGCCGATCACGAGCGCCGGCATCACCGCGCGCAGCTCGATGAGGAACTGCGTGAGGCTGCGGCGGATCGGCGTGCCGTGCTCGTGCGTCACACGGTCGCACGTGGCGACGAACCGCTCGGTGAGCAGGGCGTCCGGCGATGGGTGACGGCTGTAGATCCAGCCCACGAGGTTCGCGATGAGGTAGCCGCCGACGAGGCGCGCGACGAGGATGCCGCCGTCCCAGCCGAACGCGGCGTGGGTGGTGAGGATCACGATCGGGTTCACGATCGGCGCCGCCATGAGGAACGTGAGCGCCTCGGCCGGCGCCAGCCCGCGCATCATCAGTCCCCGGGCGAACGGCACGTTGCCGCACTCGCACACCGGGATCAGCATCCCCAGCAGCGACAGCACCGCGCGGCGCGCCCACGCGCGGCGGGGAAGCCATCGCTGGATCGCATCCGCCGGCAGCCACACCTGCACGACGATCGACAGCACGACCCCGAGGATCACGAACGGCAGCGCCTCGATCAGCACGCTCAGCGACAGGGTCAGACCGTCCTGGATCCGGTGCGGCAGCGACACCGAGTACAGCGTCGGCAGGAACAGGTCGATGGCGAACAGCACCGCGAGGATGCCGAGGCCCACCGCGACGCCGACGAGCGGCGAGGAGCGGCGCGTTCCTGCGCGGCCGGGCGCGGTGAGCACGTTCACGCGGTCGCCGACTCCTGCGCCTGCTTCTTCTTCGCGCACGGCGTGCACAGCCCGAAGATGTCGACGACGTGCGCCGCCTCGGTGAAGCCGTGCAGGGCGGCCGTGCGCTGCGCCCACGCCTCGACCTCGGTGGCTTCGATCTCGACGGTGAGACCGCACGAGCGGCAGATCAAGTGATGGTGGTGGCCCTGCGTCGAGCAGGCGCGATAGAGGGCCTCACCCTCGGGACTCTGCAGCGAGTCGGCATCGCCGGACGCCGCGAGGCCCGCGAGCGCGCGGTAGACCGTCGCCAGACCGATGCCGGTGTTCTCGTCCCGGAGGGTGGCGTGCAGTGACTGGGCGCTGACGAATCCGCGCGCGTCGGCGAGAGCGTCGCGCACGCGCTCGCGCTGCCAGGTGTTGCGCTGAGCCATGCCCCCGATTCTAGGCCGCGGGCCTTGCGCGGGGCTGGGAGGCCTCTCACGCGTCGGTCGCGGCGTGATCAGGCCTTCCGGCGCACGCGTCCGCGCCGATGCTGGACGACCCAGCACACCACGTAGATCAGGAACGAGATCGTCGTGATGTACGGGCTCACCGGCAGTGTGCCCGCGAGCGCGAGCAGGATGCCGCCGACGGCCGAGACGAACCCGAACAGCGCCGCGAGCAGCGGCACGATGAGCGGACCAGCCGCCACGCGCATGGCCGCCGCGGCCGGCGTCACCAGCAGCGCCATCACGAGCAGGGCGCCGATGATGTGCACGGCGACCGCGACGATGAGTCCCAGCAGCACCATGAACGCCAGGCTGATCGCCCGCGTCGGGATGCCGCGGGCCGAGGCCGCGACCGCGTCGAGGGAGTCGAAGCGCAACGGGTTCCACATCAGCAGCAGCCCCAGCAGCACGACGACGCAGATGCCGATGAGCCAGCCGAGATCCGGGTTGGACACCGAGACGATCTGGCCGGTCAGCAGGCTGAACCGGTTCGCGCTGCGGCCGTCGTACAGCGACAGGAACAGGATGCCGAGACCCAGGCCGAACGGCATCAGCACGCCGACGATCGAATTGCGATCGCGTGCCTTCGACCCGAGCAGTCCGATGAGGATGGCGGCGACCAGCGCGCCGCCGATCGAGCCGAGCACGACGCTGCCGCCGAACAGCAGTGCTGCGGCCGCACCCGCGAACGACAGCTCGCTGATGCCGTGCACGGCGAAGGCCAGATCGCGCTGCATGACGAAGACGCCGATGAGTCCGCCGACGAGCCCCAGCACGGCGCCCGCGATGATCGAGTTCGAAAGCAGCGCGACGAGCGCGCCGTAATCCTCGAACGAGAAGACGTCGCTCCAGTCGACCATGGGGGCGATCATTCGTGCTCCTCGTGGTCGTGATGCGGCTCGGCATCCGGAATCCCGACGACGACCAGGCGATCTCCGGCTCGCAGCACGAAGACGGGCGTTCCGTACAGGTCGGTCAGCACGCGGCTCTGCAGCACCTCGTCCGGGGTGCCGAGCACGAAACGACCGCCGGCGATGTACAGGATGCGGTCGACCCGGCCGAGGATCGGATTGATGTCGTGCGTCACGAACAGAACCGCTGCGCCGCGATCGCGGCGCTGTCGTTCGATGATCTCGGTGACCGCTCGCTGATTGGCGAGGTCCAGGGCCGACAGCGGTTCGTCGCACAGCAGCAGGTCGGGGTGGTCGGCGAGCGCCTGCCCGACACGCAGGCGCTGCTGCTCACCGCCGGAGAGCAGTCCGACCCTGCGGTCGGCGAACTCGGTCGCACCCACGGCGGCGAGCAGTTCTTCGACCCGTTCGCCGTCTCCACGGCGCGGGAGCGGGAAACCGAAGCGCGTGCCCTGCACCCCGAGCGCGACGACGTCGCGCGCCCGCATGCTGGTGTCCGGAGGGAACGGGCGCTGCTGCGGGATGTAGCCGATGCGCGGGTTTCCACGGTGCACCGGCGATCCGCCGACGCGGATGCTTCCCGCGGAGAGATCCTGCAGCCCGAGGATGGCCCGCAGCAGCGTCGTCTTGCCCGAACCGGACGGGCCGAGCACGGCGATGAACTCGCCTGGTCGGACGTCGAGGTCGAGTCCTGCCCACAGCTCGCGGTCACCGCGCTGGATGGCGGCTTCGCGGATCGTCAGAATCGGAGCGGCGTCGTCGTGCGCGGGTTCGGCACCCGCAGCGCTCACGATGCGAGCGCGTCGGCGAGGTTCTGAATCGCGTCGGCCATCCACTCAGAGTACGACGATCCGTCCGCCAGCAGTTCCGTGAAGGCCACGACGGGGATGCCGGCGCCCTCGGCCGTCTCCTCCATGCGCGTGGTCTCGGCTCCGCCGGTCTGCGCGTTGGTCAGCAGGACGGCCGCGTCACCGGACTCGATGACCTCGATCGCCGCGAGCAGCGTGGCGGGGGCGACATCGGTGCCCTCTTCGACCGCCTCGGAGAAGCCTTCCGGGGTCACATCCGTGAGCCCTGCCGCCTCGGCGAGGTACCCGGGAAGCGGCTCGGTCATGAAGAATCCCGTGCCGGCGTACTGCGCATCCAGGTCGGCGAGGTCGGCCTCGGAGCCCTCGAGATCGGCGATGATGTCGTCGGCCGCGGCCGTGAAGTCGGCCTCGCCGTCCGGGTCGAGGGCGGTGAGCTCTGCGGCGATGTCCTCGACCACGTGGATCATCGTGTGCGGGTCGAACCAGACGTGCTCGTTGAACCCCTCGATGTGGTCGTGGCCCTCGTGCTCATCGGCGTGCTCGTCCTCGTGGGCGTGCTCATCGGCATCCTCGTCGTGGCCCTCGTTGCCGGGGTAGTCGTGCGAGAACTCGACGGCCGTGATGGTCTCGGCATCCGACCCCTCGAGCAGGTCCTCGATGAACGCGTCGTACCCGCCGCCGTTCTCGATGACGAGGTCGGCCTCCTGCACCGTGAGGCGGTCACGGGCCGAGGCCTCGTACGAGTGCGGGTCCTGCGCGGCCGAGTCGATGATCGAGGTGACCGAGACCCGGTCGCCGCCGATCTGCTCGGCGAGCGAGCCGTAGATGTTCGTGGTGGCGACCACGGTCAGCCCGTCGGTGCCGCCCTCCGCCGTCGGGGTCGATGCGCATCCTGCCAATACCAGGGCGGATGCGGAGACGAGCGCGAGGGCGGCGACGGACTTCTTCATGTCCTCATCGTACGTTCTTGAGAATGATTCTCAAAATCGGCTGGACGTGCGCGCGGCAGGGGCCGACACGCCAGATGTCGGACGGTTCGCCCGAAAGCGTCCGACAGGTGGCGTGTCGGCCCCAGCGCGGGGGCGACGCTGCTCAGGCGGCCGGCGCGATCCAGACGGTCGTCTCACCCGGAGCGGATGCCGCGGCATCCGCTCCGCTGGAGAGCACCACGTCTCCGCCGTCGAGGGCGAACGGCTCGGTACCGAAGTTCGTGACGACCTGCCAGCCGTTCGGACGGACGAAGCGGAGCACGTCAGCGCGACCGGTCTCGATCCACTCCAGCGTCTCGCCGGTCTGCAGCTCGTGGCGCAGAGCGAGCGCGCGGCGGTAGAACGACAGGGTCGACGCCGGATCGGATGCTTCGACATCCGCCGCGTACTGGGCGAACCATCCCGGCTGGGGCAGGTGCGACACTGCGGAACCGAATCCGAACGAGGCGCCGTCGGCGGTCCAGGGCAGCGGCACGCGGCATCCGTCCCTGCCCAGACGATCGAATTCGGACCCGCGGAAGAATCCCGGATCCTGACGCTGCTCGGGGGCGATCTCGGCCACTTCGTGCAGACCGAGTTCCTCACCCTGGTAGAGGTAGGCGCTGCCGGGGAGACCGAGCAGCAGCAGCGTCGCGGCATTCGCCCGGCGGAGGCCGCCTTCACGGTCGAGCATCTCCTCGGGCCCACCGGCCTCGACCCACTCGGTGCCCTGCTTCACGGGCCGGCCGTTGAGCGCGGGGAGCCCGTACCGTGTGGCGTGACGGGTGACGTCGTGGTTCGAGAGCACCCAGGTGGTGGATGAGCCGCTCAGCTGCGACTGCGCGAGGTTCTCGGAGATGATCGAGCGGAACTGCGCGGCATCGAAGTCGGCGACGAGCAGGTCGAAGTTGAACGCCTGCCCGAGTCCGTCGGCCGACGCGTACTTCGCCCGGCGCTCCGGCGTGGACACCCACGCTTCGGCGACGGCGGTGCGCGGCGGGTCGTACTCGTTGAAGACCCGCCGCCACTCGGCGTAGATCTCGTGGACATCGTCCCGATCGATCAGCGGATGCCGGCCGTCCTGCGGCATCGCATCGAGCTCGGCCCGGCTGGGCAGGGGCTCGGACAGATCCTTGGTGAGCATGTGCGCCACATCGATGCGGAATCCGTCGACGCCGCGGTCCGACCAGAAGCGCAGGGTCTCGAGGAAGTCCGCGCGCACCTCGGGATGGTCCCAGTTCAGGTCGGGCTGTTCGACGGCGAAGTTGTGGAAGTACCACTGGCCGTCCTCGACGCGCTCCCACGCGGATCCGCCGAACACCGACACCCAGTCGGTCGGGGGCTCCGAGCCGTCGGGACCGGTGCCCTCACGGAAGATGTACCGATCGCGGGCGACCGAACCTCGTCCTGCGGCGAGCGCCTCCTGGAACCAGGCATGCAGGTCGGAGGTGTGGTTCGGCACGATGTCGACGACGACGCGGATGCCGCGCGCGTGCAGCGCCGCGACCATGGCATCGAAGTCCTCGAGAGTGCCGAGCCGGGGATCCACATTGCGATAGTCGGCGACGTCGTATCCTCCGTCGGCGAGTGCCGACGGGTAGAACGGGCTCAGCCACACCGCGTCGATGCCCAGCTCGGCCAGGTAGTCGACGCGGGACAGGATGCCGGGGATATCCCCCAGTCCGTCGCCGTTCGAGTCCGCGAAGCTGCGCGGATAGATCTGGTAGACGGCCGCCTGGCGCCACCAGGCCGGGGTCTTCTGGTCGTCGGGGGTGTCGATGACGAGCGCATCGGTCATGAGAGAGCGAGCTCCTTCTTTCTGGGGTTTCGGGTGTGCGGAGGGTCAGCCCTTGACGGCGCCCTGGGTGACGCCTTCCATGACCCACCGCTGCGTGAACAGATAGGCCACGATCGCCGGCGCCATGGCCATGAGATACGAGGCGAACGAGATGTTGTAGTTGTTGCTGAACTGCGTCTGGAACAGGTTCTGCCGCACCGGCAGAGTCTGCAGGGCCGGATCGGAGATGATCAGCGACGGCATCATGAAATCGTTCCAGGCGTACAGGAACGCGAAGATCCCGACCGTGGCGCTCATCGGCGCGAGCAGCGGGAAGATGAGCTTCCAGAAGGTCTGCCAGGTCGTCGCGCCGTCGATGCGCGCGCTCTCCTCGAGCTCGAGCGGGATCGATCGGAGGAACGCGGTGAACAGCAGCACGCTGAAGCTCAACTGGAACATCGTCGCCAGGATGACGACGCCCAGCGGGTTGTCCAGTCCCACGCGTCCGGTGAGCTGGATCTGCGGCAGCGCCACCACGGGGAACGGGATGAACATCGCCGCGAGCAGGTAGAAGAACGAGTAGCGGAACAGCCGCCGATCCCAGTTGCGCACGATCGCGTAGGACGCGAACGCGGCGAGGATGATGGTCGCTGCGACCGTCCCCGCGGTGACGAGCAACGAGATCCCGGCACCGACGGGGAACCTGGTGAGGTTCCACGCCTCGATGAAGCCGTCGATCGAGAACGGCGCCGGCAGCGAGAACGCGTTGCCGTCCACGGCTTGCCCCGTGGTCTTGAACGCCATCGAGATCGTGACGTACAGCGGCAGCAGCACGGTGACGGCGCACAGGATCAGGATGATCGTGCCCGACCAGTTGACCCGCTCCATGCGGACGCGGGGCTTCCTGCCGGTGGCGGTCTGAGTGGTGATCGTCTGCGTCGACATCAGAATGCGTTCCTTCCGCGGGTCAGCGAGAGCTGAACGAGGGAGATGAGGACGGCCACGACGAAGAAGATCGTCGCGTTCGCCATCTGGTAGGCGTAGTCACCGCCGTTGAAGCCCGCGATGATCGTCATCGCGATGCTGCGCGTCGCCGTTCCCGGTCCGCCGTTGGTGAGGCCGACGATGATGTCGTAGGCGTTCAGGAAGCCCTTGAACCCCAGGATCACGTTGATCACGACGTAGCCGGCGACCAGCGGGAGGGTGATGCGCGTGAGCTGCTGGAACTTGTTCGCCCCGTCGATGTCGGCCGCCTCGTACACCTCGCCGGGGACGGACAGGAGACCGGCGATGTAGATGAGCAGCGTTCCCGGGATCGCCTGCCAGGCGGTCACGATCACGATCGCCACCCAGGCCAGATCCGGATTGGCCAGCAGGCTCGTCTTCAATGCATCGATGCCCAGTGCGGTACCGAGCGCGGGGATCGAGTTGGAGAACAGGAAGTTGAAGACGTAGGCGATGATGATGCCCGAGATGACCATCGGGATCACGAAGACCGTGCGCAGTCCGGTCTTGAACCGCACGCGCGAGGTGAGCCCGACCGCCAGCAGGAACGCCACCGCGTTGACGACGATGACGGTGGCGATCGAGAAGCCGAACGTGAACAGGTAGCTCTGCAGGATCGCCGGGTCGCTGAACAGTGCGATGTAGTTCGTCAGGCCGATGAAGTTCCACTCGCCGATGCCGATCGAATCGGTGAAGCTGAAGAAGATCCCGATGACACCGGGCATGGTGATGGCCAGAGTGAACAGCACCAGGCTCGGCAGCAGGAACAGGTAGTAGATCGGCTCGACGCGTCGCGAGCTGCGTCGCGTCTTCGCGTCTCCCCGCGTGACGATCGTCGTTGTCGTGGTCATCCCTCGGACTCCTTCGTCTCGGTCGATGGCGCCGGCGCGCGGAACGCGAGCCGTGCCCAGTCCGCATCCATCGTGGCGAGGAGCGCGTTCGGGTCACCGCCGAGCACCATGGCCTGCGTGTAGTTGAAGACCGGGATGGTCTTGGGCACGAGCACCGACGGCCCCTGATAGACCTGGCCCGCGTCGTAGAACGGGATCATGCCGGCGATGCGGGGGTCGTCCGGGGCCTCGGCATCCTTCGTGGGGGTGAAGCCGAGCTGGGAGGCGTTGTAGGCCTCGATGTTCTCGGGGAGGTACAGGTACTCGAGGAAGTCGCGCGCGGCATCCTGGTGCGTCGAGCCCTCGGGGATCATGGCCGCGAGGTCCATGTTGACGCGCACCGCGAGGTCGTCCGGATCGTCGGTCATCGGCAGCGGGAACGTGCCGAGCTCGAGGTCGGGCGCGGTCTTCGCGATCTCGCTGAACGCCCACGGCCCCTGCAGGTACATCGCCGCCTCGCCGTTGGCGAAAGCGAGGTTGCCGTCGCCGTAGCCGCGGCTGGCGGCATCCTCGTTGACGTACGAGCCCGTGAGCTGCAGCATCCGATCCATGGGCTCCGCGAAGTCCTTCTGGAACGAGACGTCCGAGTCCGGCCCCACGTCGGCGCCTTCCGCTGCCAGATCGTCGAAGAACTCCAGGACGTCCAACGACCCGCCGACGGAGTAGTCGTACCAGCCCTGGCCGACGGTCCAATCGTCCTTGAACGTGGCGTAGAACGGGGTCACGCCCGCGGCCTGGAGCTCGTCGCACACCGCGAGCAGCTCGCTCCAGGTCTCGGGGACGTCGAGCGAGTGCTCGGCGAAGATGTCCTTGTTGTAGATGACGGATGCCGCCATCACCGAGTACGGCAGTGCGCTCGTGCGCCCCGCGCACGAGCCGTACTGATCCATGAGCGACTGCAGGTCGTCGCGCGTGCTCGCAGCGGCATCGGTGCCGGACAGGTCGGTCAGGGCGCAGCGCTGCACGAAGCGGGCGATCTCGTAGTTGTAGTTGGCGAGCATGATGTCCGGCGGGTTGCCCCGCACGAAGCTGGCTGAGACGACGTCGACGCCTGACGTGTCGATCTCGACGCGCACGTCGCCCTGCGACGCGTTGTACTCCGCCACGAGGTCGGTCATGAACGGAATCGCCTCGCGCTTGCTGAACGTGAAGCGGATGGTCTCGCGCCCATCGGTCGAGCAGCCCGCCAGGGCCGTCCCGACCAGCGCGAACACGGCTGCACCTGCCGCCCATCGCACCGCGGTTGTGTATTTCACAGACACCGTCGTCCTTCCGTCGATCTTCGGTCGATTGCCGAATCGTAGATCCGTAGAGTAAATCTAGTGAGCAAATTTACTTCGCTGGACGGTACTCTCTCATTGGAGGACCGGGGAGGTCAAGGGCTGTGTCAGAAATCTCTGCGGGTCTCGGAACGGGACGCGCAAGCGTCGGTGCGGTGCTCGATTTCGCCTGGAGCGCCGGGACCTTCACGGCCACCGACGCGATGGCCGCGACCTCGCTGACCCGATCGACCGCCATCGATGCCATCGACACCCTGGCCAGCGTGGACATCCTGCACGAGCTGCCCAATGCCAGGGAGGCCGGCAGTTACCGTTCCGGGCGGCCGGCGCGACGCTTCGCGCTCTCGTCCGGGTTGGGTGTCGTCATCGGAGTGGATGCCGGAGACACCCACCTCGCCGTCACGATCGCCGACCCTCTCGACCGCACACTCGTGCACCACCGCACGGACCTCGACCCGCAGCACTCCCCCGCCGAGCGCCGCGCGACTCTCCTGGATCAGCTCGGGCGAGCGCTCGAGGAAGCCGGATCGTCCCGCGACGCGATCCTGGCGATCTGCGTCGGCGTCGCCGCTCCGGTGGATCGCGCCGGGGTCTCGCCCCCGCATCCGGACGGGTTCTGGGAGCGCACGAATCCGCAGCTCGCCGAGGCGCTCGGCGATTGGGCTCCGGTCGTCGAGGTCAAGAACGATGCGCTGCTCGCGGCCGTCGCGGAGGGTTCTGATCCGCGCGGCGGCGCGATCGGATGCCGTGACTACGTGGCACTGCTCGCTGGAGAGCGCTTCGGCGGCGGCGTGGTCGTCGACGGTCAGCTGCTCCACGGAGCGCACGGCGGCGTGGGCGAGGGAGTGGTCTTCGATCACATCATCGGCGTCGGATCGGCCTTCGGCCTCGGCTACGCGCTGCAGGATCGGGTGCGCGACGCGATCGCCGCCGGCGAGATCGCGCAGGGCGGGGCCGTCGGACGGCTCGCAGACGCCGAGCGCGTCGACCCGGAGGCCCTGCTCGCGCTGGCGGCATCCGCGGATCCGGAGGCCCTGCTCGTCGCCTCACGGGTCGGCGAGACGCTCGCGCGCGTGGTCGGAGTGCTCGGCAGCATGTACGACCCCGCGAAGGTGATCGTGTGCGGCGCCGTCGCCGAGAGCATCGAGCCGGTACTCGCCGCCGCACGCGGCATCCTTCCCGCGCAGCTGCACCTGCCGGCACCGGAGCTGCTCGCCTCGGCGCTGGGCGCCGAGGTCGTGTCGCTCGGCGCGGTCGCGACCGCGCGGCGCGCCGCCCACGAACACGCCGTCCCGCTGCTGGCCGAGCGGCGGCTCGCGGGACGCTGACCCGCCGGGGGATCCGGTGCTCCCGGTGGCCGTGCGCCCGGGCATCCGGCATCCGTGCGCCGGCGAGATCTCCTGAGTCGGATGGAATCCGGGGATGCCGTCCGACGCCGGGGATCTCTCCGACCGACGGAGAGCGGTCAGTCGACGAGCAGCGCAGGCTCCTCGAGGATCGCGGCGACATCCGCGACGAACCGGCTCATGCTGTCTCCGTCGATCACGCGGTGGTCGAACGATCCGGCGACGGTCGTCACGTAGCGCGGACGCACCTCGCCGTCGACGACCCACGGCTTCTGACTGATGGTGCCCATCGCCACGATCCCCGCCTCGCCTGGGTTGATGATCGGGGTCCCGGCATCCATCCCGAACACACCGATGTTCGTGATCGTGATGGTGCCGCCCTGCTGGTCGGCCGGCGGCGTCTTGCCCTCGCGCGCCGTGAGCGTCAGACGGTTGAGCGCCCTGGCGAGGTCCTTCATGCTGAGGTCCTGCGCGTCCTTGATGTTCGGCACGAGCAGGCCGCGCGGCGTCGCGGCCGCGATGCCGAGGTTCACATAGTGGCGGACGCGGATCTCGGCGCCGTTCTCGGTCTCGACCCACGCGGCGTTGACCATCGGGTTGCGGCGCACCGCCCAGATCACGGCCCGCGCGACGATCAGCAGCGGGGAGACGCGGATGTCGGCATAGTCCGGCGACGCCTTCAGCCGCTTGACGAGCTCCATCGTGCGCGTCGCATCGACGTCCTTCCACACGGTCACGTGCGGTGCGGTGTACGCGCTCTGCACCATCGCATTGGCGCTCGCCTTGCGCACGCCCTTGACGGGAATCGCCTCGCTGCGCGCCTCGGCATCCTGGACTGCGGGAGCGGATGCCGTCGGTGCCACGCCCCGCGCGACACCGACCGGTGCGGCCTGCGGAGCCGGCCGGGTCTCCTCGCGCACCTCGCCCCACTCCGGCGTCTCGATGTTGCGGAAGACGCTGGCCTGGGACGCGTGCTTCACCACGTCGTCACGCGTGACCTCGCCGTCAGCGCCGGTCGGCGCGACGGAGGCGAGATCGACGCCCAGGTCGCGCGCCAGCTTGCGGATCGGCGGCTTCGCGATCACGCCCACCGACGAGCGAACCGGCCGCTGCGGAACACGCTTGCGTCGCGAGGTCGCTCCTCCCCCGCTGCCGTAGCCGACGAGCACGGATCCACCGCCTTCCTCCGCCGCGGGAGCAACGGGGGCCGCCGGGGCGGCCGCCTCGGCATCCGAGACGAACGAGATGATCGGCGTGCCGACCTCCACGGTCGTCCCCTCCGCGACGAGCAGCTCGCCGACCGTGCCGGCGTGTGGCGACGGCAGCTCGACGAGCGACTTGGCCGTCTCGATCTCGCAGATGACGTCGTTGATGTCGACGTGGTCGCCCGGCGCGACCTTCCACGCGACGATCTCGGCCTCGGTGAGGCCCTCGCCGACGTCCGGGAGGGTGGAGTTCTGCGTGCTCATGGTCTTGCCCTTCGACAGGCTCAGGGAGCGGATGGAAGCTCAGGGAGCGGATGGGATCAGTAGGCGAGGGAGCGGTCGACGGCCTCGAGGATGCGATCGGCATCCGGGAGGAAGACGCCCTCGAGCTTCGCCGGGGGGAACGGGACGTCGAAGCCGGACACCCGCAGCACCGGCGCCTCGAGTGCGTAGAACGCCTGCTCCATGACGGTCGCGGCGATCTCGCTGCCGACGCTCGCGAAGCCCTGCGCCTCCTGCGCGTAGACCATGTGCCCGGTCTTGCGGATCGAGTCGAGGATCGGACCGTAGTCGACCGGCGACAGCGAACGGACGTCGACGACCTCGCAGCTGGTGCCCTCGGCATCCGCCAGCGCAGCGGCCTGGAGCAGGGTGGTGACCATGGCTCCGTGCCCGACGAGCGTGACGTCGCTGCCCTGCCGGACGACGCGGGAGGAGTGCAGCGGCACCGCTGGCGCGGCCAGATCGACCTCGCCCTTGGGCCAGTACCGGCTCTTGGGCTCCATGAAGACGATCGGATCGTTCGATCGGATCGCATCCTGGATCATCCAGTAGGCGTCGTTCGGCGTCGACGGGCTCACGACCCGCAGACCCGGCGTGTGCGCGAAGTACGCCTCCGGGCTCTCCTGGTGGTGCTCGACCGCGCCGATGTGCCCGCCGTACGGGATGCGGATCACGATCGGCAGGCTCAGCCGGCCGTCGTGGCGGTTCGTGAGCTTCGCGAGCTGCGTGGTGATCTGATCGAACGCCGGGAAGACGAAGCCGTCGAACTGGATCTCGATGACGGGTCGGAACCCTGCCATCGCGAGTCCGATCGCGGTGCCGACGATTCCCGACTCGGCCAAGGGCGTGTCGAGCACGCGCTGTTCGCCGAAGTCGCGCTGCAGGTGCTCGGTGATGCGGAACACTCCGCCGAGCTTGCCGATGTCCTCTCCCATGAGCAGGACCTTCGCATCGTCCTCCATGGCCTTGCGCAGGCCCGCGTTGAGCGCCTTGCTGAACGGCATCGTCTCGATGGTCATGCCTGCCCTCCCTCGAACGATGCCTCGTAGCGCTGCAGCCACTCCCGTTGCTGGTCCATCAGCGGATGCGGCTCGCTGTACACGTGCGTGAACATCGTCTCGGCGGTCGGCGGCTGCAGTTCGAGAGTGCGCACGCGCAGATCCTCGGCGGCGTCGGCGGCCTCGGCCTCGACGTCGGCGAAGAAGGATGCCGCGGCGCCCCGGCCCTCGAGATACGCGCGCATGCGGGGTATCGGGTCGCGCTGGGCCCATTCCTGCTCTTCGTCGCTGCCGCGGTACTTCGTCGGGTCGTCGCTGGTGGTGTGCGCGCCGAGGCGGTAGGTCACGGCCTCGATCGCCCTGGGGCCCTGGCCGCTGCGCGCCTCATCGAGCGCAACCCGCGAGACGGCGTAGCTGGCGAGGACGTCGTTGCCGTCGACGCGGACGCTGGGGATGCCGTAGCCGGCGCTGCGCTCGACGAGCGGCACGCGCGACTGCGTGGCGACCGGCACCGAGATCGCCCAGTGGTTGTTCTGCAGGAAGAAGACGGTGGGTGCCTGGTAGCTCGCGGCGAACACCATGGCCTCGTGCACGTCGCCCTGGCTGGAGGCGCCGTCGCCGTAGTAGACGACGACGGCCTCGTCGCGCTCCGGGTCTCCGGTTCCGGAGCGCCCGTCGAAGGAGAGCCCCATGGCGTATCCGGTGGCGTGCAGCGTCTGCGAACCGAGGACCAGCGTGTAGAGGCGGGTGTTGCCGTTCTTCGGGTCCGTGGGATCCCAGCCGCCGTGCGAGACGCCGCGCATGAGCTTGATGATGTCGACGGGATCGACGCCGCGGATGCGGGTCACCGCGTGCTCGCGATACGAGGGGAAGATCGTGTCCTGCGATCGTGCCGCGCGGGCCGAACCGACCTGGGCGGCCTCCTGGCCGCGGCTCGGCGGCCAGAGCGCCAGCTGCCCCTGCCGCTGCAGGTTGGTGGCCTGGGTGTCGATCGAGCGGATGACGACCATGTCGCGGTAGAACTGCTCGAGGTCGGCATCCGTGAGGGCGTCGATCAGCGGCAGATACCGTTCGGCGGCGGCGCTCGGTGCGAAGCTGCCGTCCGCCTCGAGGACGCGGACGAGAGGGGTCTCAGATGAGGTCACCCGCCCCACGCTACCCGCGCTCGCATGCCCCGTCACGCATAGCTAGGGGGCCCTACTTTCTGCCTGGAATGCGCAGAATCACCCCCGCGAGACTTACCTTGCGGCGCGAGACTTGGCCACCCTGGCTATGTCCCACCGCACAAGTTAAGTCTCGCGAAGCGGGTCAGCGGACGGATGCCGCGACGGCCAGCACCCGCTCGAGCGACGCCTCTTCCCCGACCGAGATGCGGATGCCGTCGCCCGCGAACGGCCGCACGATGAGGTCGGACGCCGCGAACGCCGCGGCGATCTCGTCCGTCCGCTCACCGGTGGGCAGCCAGACGAAGTTGCCCTGGGCATCCGGCACCTCCCAGCCCTGCGCGCGCAGGCCGTCGCGCAGCCGCGTGCGCCGCTCGACGATCACGGCGACGCGCTCGCGCAGCTCCGACTCGGCATCCAGGCTGGCGATCGCGGCGCGCTCGGCCGCCGATGTGACGGACAGCGGGATGCCGGTGCTGCGCGCGGCATCCAGCACCCGCGGGTGGCCGATCGCGTAGCCGATGCGGAGCCCGGCCAGACCGAACGCCTTCGAGAACGTGCGCAGGATCACCACGTTGGGGTGCGTCTCGAAGAGGCGCTCCTTCAGTCCGTCGACGGCGCCGGGCGCCGCGACGAACTCGGCGTAGGCCTCATCGAGGATGATGAGCACGTCGGAGGGCACGCGGGCGACGAACGCGGCGAACTCCGCACTGGTGACGATGGGTCCGGTGGGATTGTTCGGGGTGCACACGATGATGGCGCGGGTGCGGTCGGTGACGGCATCCGCCATGGCGTCGAGATCGTGCGTCGCATCCGCGCGCAGCGGCACCTGCACGCTCGTGGCGCCTGCGATCAACGGGATGCCCGGATACGCCTCGAACGAACGCCAGGCGTAGATCACCTCGTCGCCGACGGATGCCGACGCGACGACGAGCTGGTAGAGGATCGAGACGGAACCGGCCGCGACGTGCACGGCATCCGGCTCGACGCCGTACCGCTCCCCCAGTCTGGTCCGCAGGGCGCCGGCCGTGGCATCCGGGTAGCGGTTGATCGGGACGGTGCTCTGCAGCGCCTCGACGACCGACGGCAGCGGATCGAACGGGTTCTCGTTGCTGGAGAGCTTGAACGCATCGGCACCCGCCTGCTTGCCCTGGCGGTAGGGCGGAAGAGCGGCGATCTCCGGACGGATGCGGGGCAGGATGGGCTCGGTCACGCTCTGAAGTCTACGAGTGGCCGCGAAACCTCGTGCTCGCGGTCGCACAGAGCCGCCTCGAGCTCGACGAGGTCGCCGAAGCGTTCCGTTCGCACACGCGTGCGCTCTGATCCGGCCGGGTCCACAGCACCGCATGTCAGAGTGGATGCCGTGAAACACGGTTGGGTGCGCGAACTGCTCGGGTGGCTGGGCGCTGCGGCGATCGCGGTGATCGTCACGGGCCAGGTCGCCTCGACAGCCCGCGGTGATCTGCTCCTGCGCGACAGCGACTCACTCGTCGTGCCGATGTTCGTCCGTTCGATCCTCGAGGGTCAGGGGGTGGACTGGGCGATGTCGACGGTGCTCTTCCTGCCGGAATCGGCTGTGTTCGCGCTGCTGCGGCTGGCGCTTCCGCTCGGGATCGACGCGCTGCTGCTCGTGAACGCCATCGTCAACGTGATCGCGCTGTACGGAGCGGTGCGGCTGGTCGCCGGCCGGCGACGGGCGGGGCGCGCCCCTGTCGCGTGGTCGCTGGCCGCGATCGCGGTGTTCGGGGTGATCGCGGCCACCGAGACCAGCGCCTCGCGCGATTCCGCCGAGCTGGCCTCGCTGCTGCTCACGACGACGTACTACTCCGCGACCGTCATCGCGATGCTCGCCTCGGTCGGGATCGCACGACGCGTCTGCGACCGGAGCGGTCGCCAGCGCGGAATGCTCATCGCGCTCGGGGCCGTGGCCGCCGCAGCGACGCTCTCGAACCCGCTCTACCTGGTCTGGACGACCGTGCCGCTCGGGGCGATCCTCGGTTTCGCGGCGTTGCGCGCACATGATCGCGGTCGCATGCTGTCGCTGTTCTGGTGGCTCGTCGGCGGGACGATCGCCGGGCTCCTCGGACGTATTCCGCTGGCGGCATGGATCGAGAACTCCGGGCTCGGCTACGCGAAACCGCAGCTGTGGCCGGAGTCGGCGGCCTCCTACGGCGAACTCGTCCTAGAGCGTCTCTCGACCCCGCTCGGGTGGATCGGTGGCGTGGTGCTCGCCGCGCTCGTCGTGCTCGCCATCCGCCGCACCATGCGGGCGTCCAGCCGAGCGGAGCGTCTTGTCGCGGCATCCGCCTGGGTGCTGCCGCTGCTGGTGGCGATCGGGGCGATCGCCCTGGGCACGAATGCGGCGCGCTATCTCGAGCCGGTGGTGTTCGCACCGCTGCTCGTCCTCGTCGCCGATCCGAAGCGACCGACTCGCCTGTCCCCCGCGGTCGCGCGGGTCTCGACCGCCGTCGTCGCCGTCCTGCTGCTCGTCGGAGCGGGACTCAGCGTGCCGCGGGTCGCGCAGGCGGCGACCTCGCCGGATGCCGACCTCGCGTGCATCGTCGACTGGGTCGACGAATCGGATCAGGTCGGAGCGGGTCAGTTCTGGACCGTGCGGCTGCCGAAGCTGCATCTCGAGGATCCGACGCGGCTCGTGCAGGTGGATCACCAGCTGAACGGATACGAGTGGCTGGTGAACCGTCGCGACTTCGACAGCACAGCCGTGACGTTCCTCATCGTGGATGCCGAGACCCAGAGCTGGGAGCTGTCGCTCGGCGCGATGCAGGTGAACGTCGTGGAGTGCGGCCGCTACGCGATCTACGACTTCGCCCCCGAAGAGGTTCCGCTGGGCTTCCCGCACTCCTGACGCGCTGGCGTGCGTTCGCGGACGCCTGTTCGCGGATGCCGGCAGTGGTCGCGAACGGCCGCCTCACGCGCCCCGAGGCGACCAGATGAGCCCCCTCACGCAACCGAGGCACGCCGGCCTCGCGCTGCGCCGCCTCGCGCCCCGCTCAGCGCGCAGCCGGCGTCGCCGTCGTCGTACCAGCGCGGAATCGGCACGTCAGATGCAGGGACTCCGGGCTCTCGCCGCGCAGCATCCGCGTCACCTGCTCCCCCGCGGCGCGGCCCTTCTGCGTCGCCGGCTGCACGGACGTGGTCAGGATGTGGCGCCCGAGGCCGTCGACCGTGACACCGTCGAAGCCCGTGACGCTGAGATCCTGAGGCACGCGCAGCCCGCGCTCCTCGGCGGCGCGGATCACGCCGGCCGCGAGCAGGTCGCTCTGCGCGAGCACGGCGGTCGGTCGGGTCTCGTCGTCGGCGAGCAGCGCCCGGCCGGCGATCAGGCCCTCATCGATCGACGAGTGCGCCGCAGACACGGCGGGCGCCTCGGGGAACACCTCGCGCACGCCCGCGAGCCGGTCGAGCGTGACGTCGACGGTCGCCCGCGCGAGCCGATCCTCCGTCACGGCTCCCCGGTCACGAGAACTGTCCAGCGGCAGCGTCAGCACGGCGACGTCGCGGTGACCGAGCCCGTGGACGTGTCGGGCGACGTCGCGCGCGGCATCCTTGTTGTCCAGGGTGATCTGGGGAATTCCGTCTCCGGCGTCCCCCTCGATGACGACGACCGGGATGCCGCGGCCGCGCACGATCTCCAGAGACGCCCTGGTCCGACCGGAGCACCCGATCAGCACGACGGCGTCGACGGGGGCGTTGGCGAGATTGGCCGCCTCCTCGGCGGCATCCTCACGGAGGAGCAGGACGGCGGCGCCGAGCTCGGAGAGCCCGTCGGTGATGCCGTCCATCATCGGAATCGTCACCGGGTCGAGGAACACGGTCCGCAGCGGGCCGTCCAGGACGACCGCGACGATGCCGCTTCGTCCGGTGCGCAGAGACGCGGCCCTCGGGTCGGGCCCTGCGTAGCCGAGCGATGCCGCGGCCGCCAGCACCCGTGCACGCGTGGCCTCGGACACCTGCGCCTTGCCGCTGAACACCACCGATGCCGTGGACGGCGCGACACCGGCGGCACGTGCGACATCGGCGATCGTCGCACGACGGGGGGCTGGGTCCATTCTTCGAGGATATACGCCCCGGGTTTCCGCCGCTCGAATCGATTCGATACGCTGGGTCGCATGGATGCCGAGCTGACCCGATCCCAGTACGTGCGCTGGCGCAATGCGATCTTCGCGATCTTCCTCGCCAGCGGCGTCTCGATCGCGACGTGGGCCGCGCGCGTGCCGGACATCAAGTCCGCCCTGGACATCGACAACGCGCAGATCGGGCTGCTGCTGCTCGGCATGGGCATCGCGTCGATCATCGGCATCTCGACGAGCCCCGCCGTGATGGCGCGGACCGGCGCTCGGCGGGGAATGCTCGGCCTGCTCATCACGCTCGCGATCGGCATCGCGCTCATCGGGTTCGGAGCGACGGTGCTCGGCTCCTTCCCCGTGGTCATCATCGGTCTCGTGCTGTTCGGGTTCGGCAACGGGTGCCTGGACGTCATGATGAACGTCGAGGCCACGGCGATCGAGCAGCACGCAGGCAAGACGATCCTGCCGCTGTTCCACGCGTTCTTCAGCTTCGGCACGGTGCTCGGCGCCGGGGCGGCGTGGGCGGCGACGAAGCTCGACATCGAGGTCGCACCGCACGCCGGGGTCATCGCGGCGCTCATCCTCGTCACCGCCTTCGTCAGCATCGCGAACGTGCCCAGCCGCGAAGAGACGCTGGACCCGGCCGAGCCGGGGGAGAAGCCGCACTGGCGCGAACGCATGCACGTCGCGCTGTCGGCGTGGCGCGAGCCGCGCACCTACGTCCTCGGCATCGTCATGCTCGGCATGGCCTTCGCCGAGGGCGGCGCGAACGACTGGCTCGCGCTGGGTGTCAGCGAGGACCACGGTTTCGGCGCCGAGAACGGCGCCCTGGCGCTCACGGTGTTCTCCGTAGCGATGACCGCGGTGCGGATCTTCGGCGGCCCGCTGGTCGACCGCTTCGGGCGCGTGCTCGTGCTGCGCGTGCTCGCCGTGTCGGCAGCCGGCGGCATCCTGCTGTTCATCCTCGCGCCCACCATGCCTCTGGTCTTCCTGGGCGCCGCGCTCTGGGGTGTCGGCGCCTCACTCGGCTTCCCGCTCGGGATGTCGGCGGCGGCGGACGACCCGGCCAAGGCCGCAGCCCGCGTGAGCGCCGCCGCGACCATCGGCTACGCGGCGTTCCTGTGCGGCCCGCCGATCCTCGGCATGATCAGCGAGCACATCGGCCTGCTGAACACGCTGTACATCCTCGTGGCACTGGTCGCGGCATCCGGGCTCGCCTCCGGAGCCGCTCGCCCGCTCACAGACGCCGAGAAGACCCCGGTGCGCTGACCGCGAGCACGAGCACGTCGGTCGGCTGCAGTTCGACCTGCGCGCCGGCGTCGTACGACGTTCCGGTCAGCAGATCCGTGCCGTCGGCGTGCAGCGCGATGGTCACGGCGTCCGGTCCGTGGTGCAGGACGAAGTCGATCCGCTCGCCGTCCGGCGCGACCCGCGTCGCGAGCTCCAGTCCAGGCACGTCCGCGTACGGTCCGACGAGGTCGTGGGTCTCCAGCGCCGATCGCACGATCCGCGCGAGCCCCGGCTGCGCGAGCTGGGTGCCGAGATACCAGGCCTGCCCGCCGGATGCCGCGGTGCGCCGCGTCACGGCTGGTTCACCGGCGT
Source organism: Microbacterium sp. ZKA21 (assembly GCF_050434165.1). NCBI lineage: Bacteria > Bacillati > Actinomycetota > Actinomycetes > Micrococcales > Microbacteriaceae > Microbacterium > Microbacterium sp. ZKA21. The sequence continues at coordinate 265,866 of NZ_JBNPVV010000003.1, read as the reverse complement.
AGAAGTCATCGCCGTAGCGGGCGATCACCTCGGCATCCTCGGCGACCAGCACCTCGAACACGTGCGTGCCCTGGGTCGTCTCCTCCGCGAAGACGATCCGGTTGGAGACATCGGGATCAGCGGCATCCGTCTCGGACACACGGATGCCGCAGAGACCGGCCAGGGGACCGGGGGCGTCCATGAGGAAGCGCCGGTCGTCCTCGTCCACGCGCCCGGACAGGCAGCCGGTGATGACCGTCCCGCCGCGCTCGACGACCTGTGCGAGCCGCTCGGCGACGTCCCCCTTGATCATGTGCAGCAGGGGAGCGGCCACGACGTCGTAGCCGCTGAGGTCCGCGGTCACCGGAACGACATCGACCTGCGCACCGGCATCCCAGAACGCGCGTCCCCACTCCTGCACGGCCGGCATGTAGCGCAGCAGGCGATTCGGGCCATCGGCCATCTCGACGGCCCACCAGGAATCCCAGTCCACGATCAGCGCACAGCGTGCCGGGGTGCGCCCGCCGAGGACGGCATCCCCGAGCGCGCCCAGCTCGGCGCCCAGGCCCGCCACCTCGCGGAAGGTCCGGGTGTCCAGCCGACCGGAGTGGTCGAGCAACGCGCCGTGCGTCATCTCGCATGCACCGCGCGACTGGCGCATCTGGAAGAACAGGACCGAGTCCGCGCCGTGCGCGACCGCCTGCCATGACCACAGCCGCATGACCCCTGGCCTGCGGACGGGGTTCACATCCCTGGATGCCGTGACCGACGGCGTCTGCTCCATGAGCCAGAACGGCGCACCGTCCTTCAGCCCGCGCATGAGGTCGTGCGCGAGCGCGGTGCTCCATGGCTGATCCATCGCGCGCGGGTAGTTGTCCCACGAGGCGAAGTCGAGGTGCTCGGACCAGCGGTGATAGTCGAGCGGTTCGTAGAAGCCCATGAAGTTCGTCGTCGCCGGCAGGTCGGAGTGCTCGCGGATCGCCGCCTTCTCCTCCGCGAACTGGCGGATCGCGTTGTCGGTCGAGAACCGCGCGAAGTCGAGTGTGATGCCCTGGAAGGCGGTCTTGCCCGGTCCGCCCCAGTGCTCGGTGAGGGCACTCGGCGGCTCGATCTCGTCCCAGTCGGTGAACCGGTGCGACCAGAACGTCGTGTTCCACGCCTCGTTCAGCGCGTCGAGGGAGCCGTAGCGGTCGCGCAGCCAGATCCGGAACTCCGCCGCGCACAGATCGCAGTAGCAGCGCCCGCCGTACTCGTTGCCGATGTGCCATGCGACGACCGCAGGGTGCGACCCGTAGCGTTCGGCCAGACGACCGGCGGCACGGGCGGCAAGCCGGCGGAAGTTCGGCGAACTCCAGCAGGCGTTGTGCCGCTGGCCGTAGCCGTGCCGCCGACCCTCGTAGTCGGTGCGCGTGACATCCGGGTAACGGCGGGCCATCCAGGGCGAGAGCGCGCCGGTGCCGGTGCCGAGGCAGATCCGGCGCCCCTCGTCCGCCGCGCGCTGGATAATCTCGTCGAGCACCGTGAAGTCGAAGGTGTCCTCGTCGGGCTGGGTCAGCGCCCACGAGAACACCCCGACCGTCAGCGTCGTGATCTGCGCCGCGTCGAAGGCCGCGTAGTCCGCGGTCCAGACGTCCCGACCCCACTGCTCGGGGGAGTAGTCGCCGCCGAAGGCGATGTGATCCAGGTCGGGAAGGCGTGCGGGGGATGTCATCGGGTGAACCTCTCGGTGACGTCGGCGATCAGGGGGCGTGCGATCAGGGCGAGGAGGGCGGCGAACGCCCACGCGAACAGGAGAAGCACCAGCTCGGACACCATCAGCACCAGAGTTCCGGCGACGAGCACGAGCGAAAGGATGCCGAGCGAGAGCCGCCACTGCGGCAGCAGCTGCGAGAGCGCGATGCGGGCAGCATCCCGCGTGCGGAAGCGGAACGCACTGGTGAGCACGGCCATGTGCCCGCACCAGACGACCGTGATCGCCGCGATCACGACGAGCGCCGGCCGGATCATGGCACCGCCGGCGACCGCGTCGAGATGCACGAGGTTGAACATCAACACGGCGAGCCCCGCAGTCGCCGGCGCCGCCCACGCCAGCGTTGCGAGCAGGTCGCGTCGGTAGGCGGTCACGAAGGCGCGTGCCGGGGACAGATCCGGCGAGCGCTCCCACGCCCGCAGCGCCGCGATCGCCGCGACGAGGGCCGGCGCGAGCGGAAGCAGCGCGAGCGTGAAGAACGGCACGTTCGATGCATCGCGGCCGAGCAGCAGCACCGTGACGAGTGCGGGCATCAGCGCGAGCAGGAGCAGGCCCTCGAGCACCAGCATCCGGTACACAAAGGCGGCGCCGCGGGAGAGCGGGCCGCGGCCGATCTCGTCGGCGGGGTCGACCCTGGTGCGCGTGTCCGTCATGGCGATTCCTCTGTTCGAGAGAGGGCGGCCGGTCGTGAACGACCGGCCGCCCCTCGGTCACTTCTGGGTCCGCTCCAGGGCGGTGTTCATCGTGTCGACGAGCTGGTCCGAACCGAGGCCCTGCATCTCGGTCACGTACGCATCCCATTCGTCGATCGAGCGCTGGCCGGTGATGAACGCGGCGGTCGCGGCCTGGACGGCATCCTTGAGCTGCGTCTCGACGAGCGTGGTCTGCTCCAGCTCCATCTCGTTCAGACGCGCGGCCGGAGCGACCGGAAGCACTTCCTTCGCCTCGAGCTGAGCGGCGGTCCACTCGGCGATCTCGGGCGTCATCATGGCCTGCGTGAGCGCAGCCGACGACCCGTTGGCCAGCACGAACACGCCGTTGCTGTATCCGAAGTCGGCGTTCAGCTTCTTCGGCGCGTCCGGGTTGATCGAGCTCCAGCCCACATCGCTGAGCAGCGCGGGGGTCCCGTCGGAGCCCCGCTCGAAGGTCTCGCCCTCCACACCGAACAGGCCGAACTCGAGGCCCTCGTCGGAGTAGTACAGCCAGTCGACGAACTGCAGCAGTGCCTTGAAGTACGGCTTGTCGGCGACATCGCTGCTGAGCATGATCCCCGAGGTGAATCGTGTGCCCCCGACGTTGGATCCGGCGGGGCCGCCCGGCACGGAGATCAGTCGGATCGGGACGTCGCCCTTGCCGGCATCCGCGAGCTTGGTCCGGTAGTCGGAGAGCGCCTGGGTGTTGCCGGAGATCGCCGCTGAGGCCCCGGAGACGAACTTCTGGACGGCCTGGTCGTCGCTCTGCGTGATCTCGGGGTCGAGCAGTCCCTGCTCGACCAGGTCGGCGGCGTAGGAGACGACGTCCCGGTAGCCGTCAGTCGCCCCGGTGAACACGAACTCCTCGGCATCCTGGTCGTAATAGGTGTTCGCGTAGCCCCAGCCGGCGGCCGTGCCGTAGTTCGGCGCCATGACGTTGAGGAACGACCCGAGCGGGGTCTGATCGGTCCAGCGGTCCGACAGCGCGTACTGCAGGTCGGGGTTCGCGGCCTTGACCGTCGCCAGCTGCTCGGCGAACTCGTCCCAGGTCTCCGGGTCCTCGGTGATGCCGGCGTTCTTCCAGAGATCGTCGCGGATCATCACCGAGTACTGGATGTCCGGCACTTCGCGCAGGCCGGGGAGGAGGTAGTTCTTCCCGTCCTCCTGCTTGCCGGCATCCAGCTCCTCCTCGAGCCCCCAGTCCTCGATCTTCTGCTGGAAGTTGGGCATGTACTCGAAGTAGTCCGAGACCGGGAGAATGGCCCCGCCCGAGACGAACTGCGTCTCCTGACCGGAGTACGTCACCGAGATGATGTCCGTGGCCTCGCCGCCGCCGATGAGCAGCGACCTCTTCTGCTCGTAGTCGGCCATCGGGATGTCGGTGCGCGAGAAGGTGACGTTGCGGTCCTCCTCGAGGTGGGAGAAGACCGACCAGTCGTCCTTGACCGGATACCCGGTGTGGTCGCGGTACATGAGGGAGAAGTCGACGGGTTCGGTCGCCTTGAAGCTCGTGCCAGCCTCGAACTCCTCCATGGCGCCGACGGACTGCTCGGCGCCGATCGTGGCGCTGTCGCCGTTCTCCTCGCCTTCCGGGGCGGCGCTGCTCGTGCACGCGGTGAGCGCGAGGGCCGCGACGGCGAAGCCGGCCACAGCCCCTCTGCGGATGTGCTTATTCATGGTGATCTCTTCCTGTGATTCGTGGGGAACGTCGTCGTTCGACGCAGGGGGGTGGCGATCAGCCCTTGACGGAACCGAGCATCACGCCGGAGACGAAGTAGCGCTGGATGAAGGGGTAGAGGCAGACGATGGGCAGGACGGTGAGCAGCATGGTCACCGACTGGATGTTGGAGGCGACCTGGGCCGCTTCGCCGGCGACCTCCATCTCGGGCGCCCCGGTGGCCGACGCGATGAGGTTGCGCAGGTACACCGTGACGGGGAACAGATCCTTGTCGTCGAGGTACAGGAACGCACCGAACCACGAGTTCCACATCGCGACCGCGTAGAACAGGGTCATGGTCGCCAGCACGGCCTTGGACAGCGGAAGGACGATGCGGAAGAAGACGCCGTACGTCGACAGACCGTCGATCGATGCCGCCTCTTCGAGTTCGGCGGGGAAGTTCTCGAAGAACGACTTCATCACGAGCAGGTTGAACACGCTCAGCGCCCCGGGAATCACGACCGCCCAGATGCTGTTGCGCCAGCCGAGCCAGCTCGCGACGAGGATGTAGTTCGGGATGAGGCCGCCGCCGAAGAACATCGTGAACACCGCGATGCCGACGAAGAACCCGCGACCCTTCAGAGCCGGACGGCTGAGCGCGTAGGCGTAGGTCGTCGTCAGGAACATCGAGATGATCGTCGCGACGACCGTGTACAGCACGGTGTTGCCGTAGTTCGTCCAGAACAGCCCGTCGCCCATCACGGCCTTGAACGTCTCGAGGTTGAATCCCACGGGGATGAGATTCACCTGGCCTGCGGCGATGTACCCCTCGGAGGAGAACGCTTTGGCGACGAGGTTGACGAACGGGTAGAGCGTCACGACGCAGACGAGGATCAGCACGATCGCGTTCACGACGCGGAACGTGCGGTATCCGACCGACTCCTTGATGATGCCGTGCTCGGCCCGGACGTGAGCGAGGTCGGGCTTCGCCGGAAGGACGTCGGCTGCGGGGGAGATGTCGGTCACCATAGCGAGGTACCCACCAATCGACGGGAGATGAAGTTCGCGCCGAGCACGAGCGTGAGACCGATCACGGCTTCGAAGAGCCCGATCGCGGTGGCGTACGAGAACTGCGCGGATTGGATGCCGACGCGGTACAGGTACGTGGAGATGACGTCGGCCGTCGAGTAGATCAGCGGGTTCTGCAGCAGTAGGACCTTCTCAAATCCGACCGCCATGAACGAGCCGATGTTCAGGATGAGCAGCACCATCATGGTCGGACGGATGCCGGGCAGCGTGATGTGCCACGTCTGCTGCCAGCGGTTGGCCCCGTCGATGCGCGCCGCCTCGTAGAGCTGGTCGTCGATCGTCGTGAGGGCGGCGAGATACAGGATCGTCCCCCATCCGACCGTCTGCCATGCCTCGGACGACACATAGATCGTCCGGAACCATTCCGGTCGCTGCATGAAGGCGATGGCATCGCCGCCGAACGCCTCGACGATCTGGTTGATCGTGCCGGTCAGCGAGGTCAGCTGCAGCACGAGTCCGGCCACGATCACGATCGACATGAAGTGCGGCAGGTACGAGACGGTCTGCACGATGCGCTTGAACCGGCTCGAGCGCAGCTCGTTGAGCATCAGTGCCAGGATGATCGGCAGCGGGAAGCAGATCACCAGCGTGATCGTGCCGAGGATCACGGTGTTCCAGAACACCTGCCAGAACTGCGCGTTGTTGATGAACGCCTCGAAGTAGTAGAACCCGACCCATTCGTCGCCGAGGATCGAGCCCCCAGGACGGAAGCGCCGGAAGGCGATGATGTTGCCCACCATCGGGATGTACCGGAAGATCAGCAGGAACACGAGCGGCAGGATCAGGAACGTGTACAGGCGCCAATCGCGCTTGAGCGCCTTGCGCCACGTGAGGCTGCTGGTGCCCTTGCTCTTGCGCCACCACCTCCGCCCGGTGGTCGGCGGTGTGATGACGGCTCGCGTCTCGGTCATCCGATCCTCCCGTCCGCGGTGACGGCGCTCTCGATCGTGCTCGCGCTGAGAAGCACGCGCGTTGAATCGACCCGGCGCGTGGGGCCCGTGAGCTGCAGGGCGACCGACCGGTGCACGTCGGCACTGGAGCGCGCCACCTGCAGCTCGACCGCGCCTGGCTCGACGATCCGCTCGCCGCGCAGACCCGTGAACGAGGTCAGGTCGGCATGCGCGGTAAAGGTCACGGCGGCGCGCTCTCCCGGCTCGAGCGTCACGCGCCGGAAGCCGATCAGACGCGCGACCGGTCGGGTCACCTGGGCGACGACGTCGTGCAGGTAGAGCTGGACGACATCCGAGAGCGTCCGATCCGTCTCGTTCGACAGTTCGACGCTGAGCGTCACGGCGCCGTCGACAGCCCATTCGGCGCTGTCGCAGGTCACCTCGCCCCAGGTCGGCGACCCGTACGATGCGCCGTGCCCGAACGGGAACAGAGGCGTCGGGTCGATGTTCGAGGGTGCATCGGCCCTGCCCAGCGGCGGCGCGAGATAGGTCGACGGCTGCGATCCGGCATCCCGCGGGATGCCGACGGGCAGACGGCCGGACGGATTCGTCGCACCGGTGAGGACCTCGGCGATCGCCTGGCCGCCCAGCTGCCCGGGGAAGAACGTCTGCACGATGGCCGCCGCCCGATCGGCGAAGGCGCCCAGAGCGTAGGGCCGACCGGACAGCACGACGATCACGGTGGGCGTCCCGGTGGCGAGCACCGCCTCGACGAGGTCGTGCTGCTCACCGGGCAGGCGCAGATCGGTGGCGTCGCATCCCTCGCCCGATGTGCCCTTGCCGAAGAGCCCGGCCCTGTCGCCGACCACGACGACCGCGATGTCGGCATCGCGCGCGGCGTTCGTCGCCACACTGAAGCCCTCGCGACCGGGCTGCATGACGTCGCACCCCTTGGCGTAGGCGATGCCGGCCGGATGCGTGCGCTCCAGTTCTGCGCGCACCGTGGGGATGTCGATGCCGACCGGGACGTCCGGGTGGCGCACGCCGACGTGCAACGGGAAGGAGTAGCAGCCCAGCATCCCGAACGGATCGTCGGCCAATGGGCCGACCAGGGCGACCCGGGCGCTCGGCTTCAGCGGCAGGATGCCGGAGTCATTTGCGAGCAGCACGACGCTCTCGCGTGCCAACCGCAGCGCGGTGTCGCGCTGCTCGGCCGTGTCGAAGGAGACCTCGGACGCGGCATCCGGTGTCCAGTCCGGATCCAGCAGGCCCAGCTCGGCCTTCTGCGTGAGCACGCGGAGCACGGCCCGGTCGACGAGCGCCTCGTCGAGGAGCCCGCCGCGAACGGCGGCCCGCAGCGGCTCTCCGTAGGCGTGAACCGACGGAAGTTCGACGTCGATGCCGGCGGCGAGCGCGAGCGCCGCCGCCTCGCCGTCCGTCTCGGCGACTCGATGCAGAGTGCGCAGGAACGCGACGGCGAAGTAGTCGGCGACGACGACGCCCTCGAAGCCCCACTCGTCGCGCAGCAGGTCGGTGAGCACCGTGCCGTCGGCGGCGGCCGGGACGCCGTCGACCTCGGCATACGAATTCATGACCGACCGCGCTCCGCCCTCTCGCAGCGCGGTGAGGAAGGGCGGGTGGAAGACGTCGGCCATCTCGCGCGGACCGGCGGAGACCGGTGCGTGGTTGCGCGCGGCGCGCGAGCCGGAGTAGCCGGCGAAATGCTTGAGAGTGGCCACGACATCCGCGGACTCCACGCCGCGCACGTACGCCGAGCCGATCGCGCCGATGAGGTACGGGTCCTCGCCGATCGTCTCCTCGACCCGACCCCACCGATAATCCCTTACGACATCGAGGACCGGCGCGAGGCCCTGGTGGACGCCGGCGGAGCGCAAGGAGGTGCCGATCTGCGCCGCCATCTCCTCGACCAGGTCCGGGTCGAACGAGGCGCCCCACGACAGCGGCACCGGGTACGCCGTCGCCTGCCAGGCCGCGAAGCCGGCCAGGCACTCCTCGTGCACCTGGGCCGGGATGCCGAAGCGGTTCGCCGCCATGATCCGGCGTTGCGCACGAGCGAGCGACTCCACACCCTTCGCCGGTTCGATCGGGTCCGAGCCGAACGGCCGGACCAGCTGACCGAGACCGTCCTCGATCACGTCGTCGAAGGTGATGCCGGCGCCGCTCATCTCGCTCTGGAAAGGAGCGACATCCCCGCCGGCCGGATCGGCGACGACCCAGAGTCCCACGAGCTGACTCGTCTTCTCTTCGAGGGTCATCTCGGCGACCAGGGCACTAGCCCGGTCGGAGGCCGGAAGTTCCCGGTCGTGCCACGGTCCGGTCACCCGCGTCGTCGGGGAGGCGTCGATCATGTATCTCACTTCGTCGTGATTCGAAACTATCGGGCTGCATCTCGAAAGAATGGCTCGATCCGACCGTAGAGTTTGTTGTCGCTCCCGTCAATCCCCAGTTTCTCGTCCGGATAACGTGGCGTGACAACTCATTTCAGGCAGGCTACGCTTGCCGATAGTTTCGAGAGGACTCCATGGTCAGAGCACGTGCAACGATCGCCGACATCGCCGCAGAGGTGGGCGTCTCGGTGCCGACCGTGTCGAAGGTCCTCAATGGCCGCGTGGATGTCTCCGAGGCGACGCGGCGGCGTGTGGAAGAGGCGCTGTCGCGCCACGAGTACCGCAAGCCGGTCGGCCCGCGGTCCGGAGGAGCGAAGGCCACCGCGTCGCGCCTCATCGACCTCGTCTTCCATCAGGGCGACAACCTGTGGTCGCAGGAGATCATCAACGGCGTCGAGCGCATCTCCGCTCCGGCGCGCGTCGGCGTGGTGCTGTCGGGACTCGGCGGTGCGCATCGTCCGCCGCAGGAGTGGATCGACGACGTGATGTCGCGCAGGCCGCTCGGCGTCCTGCTCGTGCTCTCCGGACTCGACGAGCGCCAGCGCCATCAGCTGCACTCCCGGGCGATCCCGTTCGTCGTGCTCGACACTCAGGGAAATCCCCCCACCGACGTGCCCACCGTCGGGTCGAACAACTGGAACGGCGGGCTCGTCGCGACGCAGCACCTCATCGGACTCGGACACCGCCGGATCGGCGTCATCATGGGCCCGTCGGACATGCTGTGCTCGCGGGCGCGGGTGGACGGGTTCCGCAGTGCCCACGACGAAGCAGGGCTGCCGTGGGATCCGTCTCTCGTCCGCTGGGGGGAGTTCGCGGCGAGCTCGGGTTACCACCAGGCGAGGGAGCTGCTCGAACGGCCGGATCGTCCGACCGCGATCTTCGCCGGCTCCGACTACGTCGCGCTGGGCATCGCCCGCGCCGCGCGCGAGCACGGCCTGCGCATTCCTGAGGACCTCTCGGTCGTCGGTTACGACAACCTGCCGATCACGCAGTGGCTGAACCCGCCACTGACCACCGTCAATCAGCCCCTGCGCGAGATGGGGAGCCTCGCGACCCAGATGCTGCTCACGCTCGCCGAGGGACGCACACCGAGCTCGACGCGGGTCGACCTGATGACCGAGCTCGTCGTGCGAGAATCGACCGCGCCGCCCGCCACCACCTGACGCACGCGACCGACCCGACCCGACCACCTCGACCCCGACCCGACCACCCCGACCCCGGAGCGAAGATGCCCACCGACACGACCACGGCACTGCCGACCGCTGCTCCGGAAGCGCACGGGCTGCGCACCGCCGAGGTGCGCGATCTGATCGCCGAGCTCGAAACCGGCGGGCTCGACCCGCACGCGCTGCTCATCGCCCGCCACGGCCAAGTGCTGTTCCGCGGCGCGTGGGACCCCTGGGCCGCAGACGCGCCTGCCCTCGTGTACTCGGTGTCGAAGACGTTCACGGCGCTCGCGATCGGCTTCCTCGCCGACGAGGGTCTCGTCGACATCGATGCCCCGGTCGACCGCTACCTGGATGAACCGAATCCGCACGGCATCACGGTGAAGCACCTGCTCACGATGAACACCGGTCACAGCCGCGAACAGACCCTCGACCTGCCGTTCTCGGTCCGCTCGCTGCTCGCGATCCCCGGCGAGCACGCCCCCGGGACGCACTTCGCGTACAACTCGCCCGCCAGCTACGCCCTCTCGGCGATCGCAACCGCGGCCAGCGGCGAGTCTCTCACCGACTACCTGCGTCCCCGACTGTTCGAGCCGCTGGGCATCGGGCCGCGATGGTGGATTCCGCTGGACGGCATCGACCAGGGCTTCTCCGGCCTGCACCTGACCATCGACGACCTCGCGAGGATCACGATCTGCCTCGCCGACGGCGGACGCTTCGCCGGACGCCAGGTGATCCCGACCGCGTTCATCGACGCGATGTCCCGCCCCTGGTCCGATACCCGCGACCCTGACGATCCGGACGCCGGGCTCGGCAACTGGGGTCGCGGCTACGGCTACCAGGTCTGGGGCAGCCGCATCGGCTTCCGCCTCGACGGCGCGTACGGCCAGTTCGGCATCGTCGTGCCGGACCGCGGCATCGCGATCGCCTACCAGGGCGCATCGACCGAGGCCCACCGCACGCTCGACGCCCTGCTGCGCCTGGTCGAAGCCTTCTCGGATTCCCCGCAGGACGCCGACGACGCCGCGCTCGCTCCCGGACTCGACTCCTGGACATCGCGCGGTCTGCTCACGCCGACGGATCCGGTTCAGGATGCCGAGGGCTGGTCTCTGTCCGACCTCGGCGAGGACCGTTGGCTGCTCGGCATCCCGGATGCCGGAACGATCGAGGTCGACGCCGACGGCTGGCGACGGTCGGTGCTCGGCGCCGGTGACACGTCGCTCGCCGTGGCCGTCCGCGGCGAGCGCGACGGGGGAGAGGTGCGCGTGCATCTGGTCGTGCTGACGTCTCCGCATCGCGTGATCCTCACTCGTGACGAGGAGGGCCTGCGGCTGCGATGGCACTCGACGCCGCTCTGGCGCCCCACGATCGACACGCTGCACGTCCCGGCGCGGGTCGCCAGGGCCGGGCTCGGGGCGGCGGCCCGGTGAGGACGAAGTAGGCTCGACGGGTGCGTCTCGTCATCGCCCGCTGCTCGGTGGATTACACCGGTCGGCTCAATGCCCACCTCCCGCTCGCCACGCGCCTGCTGGTGCACAAGGGCGACGGCAGCCTGCTCGTGCACTCGGACGGCGGCAGCTACAAGCCGCTGAACTGGATGAGCCCGCCGTGCTCGCTGGCGTCCGAAGCGCCGGGGGAGGAGGAGTCGTCCGCCGGCGTCGTCGAGGTCTGGCGCGTGACCCACAAGAAGACCGGCGATGCGCTCCGCGTGCAGATCTACGAGATCCTGCACGACACGAACCACGACCTCGGCATCGACCCCGGGCTCCAGAAGGACGGTGTCGAGGCCGACCTGCAGCGCCTGCTCGCCGAGCAGGTCGACCTCGTCAGCGAAGGCGCCACGCTCGTGCGGCGCGAGTACCCGACGGCGATCGGCCCCGTCGATCTGATGATCCGGGATGCCGCGGGCGCGGCGATCGCGGTGGAGATCAAGCGCCGCGGCGACATCGACGGCGTCGAGCAGCTCACCCGCTACCTCGAGCTGCTCGGGCGCGACCCGCACCTCGCCCCGGTGCAGGGAGTATTCGCCGCCCAGGAGATCAAGCCCCAGGCCAGGGTGCTCGCCGAGGACCGCGGCATCCGCTGTCTGGTGCTGGACTACGAGGCCATGAAGGGGATCGAATCGGGCGTTCCGCGCCTGTTCTGATCGCTCCCGCTCGCCCGGCGGAGATGAGCCGAACAGGCGCCGCCGCACCGCGGGTGGGATGATTCCGCGGTCGGAGTGCGAACCTCCGCTACCCCGTGGGAGGGGCCGTGAACACACTGGCGGCGATGCGCGATGCGGTCTTCTTCGAGGGGCCCGAGGCAGGGCGGCGCTCGTCCCGCTTCTGGCTGCTGATCGTGCTGTCGAGCGTGATCGCAGCGGCCGGCGTCGTCGCGGACTCGACGGCCACGGTGATCGGGGCCATGATCGTGGCGCCGCTGATGACGCCGATCCTGGGCGTCGTGCTGGCGACCGTGCTCGGCAGCCGACGCAACCTGGTGCGCTGCTGGACTCTGGTGGTCCTCGGCGCGCTCACCGCCGTCGCGATCGGATACCTCGTCGGCCTCATCGTCCCATCGCCCGTCACGGCGCTGACGAACTCGCAGGTGTCCGGGCGCGTCTCACCGCACCTCATCGACCTCCTCGCCGCTCTCGCGACCGGTGTCGTCGGAGCGGTCGCGCTGGTGCGCAAGGACATCTCCGACACGCTCCCCGGTGTGGCGATCGCCATCTCGCTCGTGCCGCCGCTGAGCGTGGTGGGCCTCACGATGGAGTCCGGCGCGTGGTCGGAGGCCGGCGGAGCGCTGCTCCTGTTCGCGACGAACGTCGCGGCGATCCTCGGCTCCGGCGTCGTCGTGCTCACGCCGCTGCGTGCGAAGTGGGAGGGGATCGCCGAAGCGGATGCCGCAGCTGCACGTCCGTATCGCGCACTGATCTCGATCGTGGTGACGCTCGCGATCATCGCGGTCCCGCTGGCCACGACCTCCGCCCGGTTCTCGACCGACGCCCTGCTGGAGGCTCGGATCCGGCAGGCGGCCGAACCGTGGGCCGCGCAGGCGGGCTGGCAGATCGACGGCCTCGCGGTGAGCGGCGGTCAGGCCGAGATCACCTTGACCGGTGCACCTCCCCTGCCCGAGACCGACGATCTGGAGCAGGCGCTGCGCGATGCCGGCGTCGCACCGAGCGCTGTCGCTCTCGAGTTCGTACCGGCCTACCGCGTCGAGCTCGGCGACGAGCCGTCGCCGTGACCGCCCCTAGGCTGGAGGCATGCCCCATTCCCCGTATTCCTGCGTGCTGTGGGACGTCGATGGCACGATCGCCGATGCCACGCCCGGCATCTTCCCGCGTCTGCTGGAGGTGCTGGCATCGTTCCAGGTCGCGGCACCGGATCCGGCTTCCCTGGCCCGCTGGGTCGGTCCGCCGATGTACGAGTCGTTCCAGCAGCTCGCCGGGCTCACGCCGACGCAGGCCGACGACGCGCTGACCCGCTACCGCGAACTCGCCGCCCGCGACGGCTACGCGGCATCCGTCGACATCTACCCGGGTGTTCCCGAGGTCATCCGCGCGGTCGCAGCCGCCGGCATCCCTCAGGCGACCGCGAGCACCAAGCCCGAGAACCAGGTCCGCGCGATCCTCGAGCACAACGACCTGATCGGTCTCTTCACCGCCATCTCCGGCGCCCGAGCCGGCACCGTCGGGCGCAGCGACAGCAAGTCCGACGTCATCGGCTGGGCCATCGAGCGCCTGCAGGCGGCCGGCGTCGACACGTCGAAGCCGGTGCTCATCGGCGATCGGCATCATGACGTCGAGGGCGCGATGGACTACGGCATCCCCGTCATCTTCGCGGAGTGGGGCTTCGGAGACGCGTCAGAGGGCGACGCCGCCGCCTTCCGCGCTGCGGATGCCGCGGCCCTTCAGGCTCTGCTGCTCACCGACTGACCCCGCAAGCACAGAACTCCCCGCCGGATGCGCGGATCCGCGCTCCGGTGGGGAGTCCTGTGAAGAATCGCCTCAGAGGGGGCGAATGTTCTCGGCCTGCAGGCCCTTGGGGCCCTGCGCCACATCGAACTCGACGCGCTGGTTCTCGTCGAGCGAGCGGTAGCCGGAGGACTCGATGGCGGAGTAGTGCGCGAACACGTCGGCGCCTCCGTCGTCAGGGGAGATGAAGCCGAAGCCCTTCTCCGAGTTGAACCACTTGACCGTGCCCTGGGTGCTCATGTACTGCCGTTCTGCTGGTATTGACGCCGACGCAGGGGTGCCCCGACACGGCTAACGCTAGTGGAGCCGAGCGCTCGCGGAAACGGGCAGGACGAAGAAGGTAACCCAAATGTTGCATGCCGGTCACGCGCCGCAGCCGAGAGCGGCCCGAGAAATGGAGTGGCCCTCACCGCGGGGGGAGCGATGAGGGCCAGAAGACGACCGGAGGGTGCGTCAGGAACAGCCTAACCCGAAAAACAGATTCTTGTCCCCCATTTGGGGGACAAAACAGAAATTTCGTGGGAAGATGACACGAGAGCGGCCCCCTCGAATAGCCCATGGGGGACTGAACTATCAGAGGGGGCCCAATCGCATGTGCGGATCGCCGGCTCTGGGGAGAACCGTCCGTCTTCTGGGGTGAGACGGGGGCGATCGATCCCGGTGCACATGCACCTTCACCACCGGGGAGGGTGAGTGGCCGCGTCCATGGTCTTCGGACCACGGAACGCGGCCCGTGAAGGTCGGGAGGGACGCCGTGGGGGCCGCTATCGCCTCGTTCCCTCGGCGTCAACCCCGTCGCCTCATCCGCCTCGAGAGCGCAAGGTGGAACCTCCGAACGAAGGAGGATGACATGGGCATCGACGACAAGGCCAAGAACGCCGCCGAGAAGGTCGCCGGGCAGGTCAAGGAGACCACCGGCAAGGTCACCGACAACGAGAAGCTCGAAGCCGAGGGCAAGGCCCAGAAGGCGAAGGCCGACGTCAAGCAGGCCGCTGAGAACGTCAAGGACGCGGTCAAGGACTGATCCCGGCGAAAGGGATGCTGTCATGACCCGCTTCGGGGTCGAGGAGGAGTACTTCCTCCTCGACCCCGACTCTCTCGCCCCGGCATCGTCCGCCGAACGCGCCGAGCGCGCGCTGACGGATGCCGGGCACCCCGGTGCTTTCACCGGCGAGTTCCTCACGTGCCAGCTGGAGTACGCCACCTCACCGTTGCGCACGGTCGACGAAGCCCGTGCGCAGCTCTCCGCGGCACGGACTGCCGTGTCCGAATTCGCCCGCGACGGGGACTGCATCCCCGGGCCGGTGGGCACGCCGTTCGGCACCGGCGATTCGCATGTGTCGCCCACGACCCGCTACCGAGAGGTCGCGCGCTGGCTCGCCGACATCGCCGGCGGCCACCACGTGTGCGGATGCCACATCCACGTCGAGATCACCGACGCCGAGGAGCGCGTTCGTGCGTTGAATCGACTGCGCCCGTGGCTCCCCGTCCTGCTGTCACTCGCCGGCAACTCGCCGTTCTGGCACTCGCGCATCACCGGCTTCCGCAGCTGGCGCACGGTGATGATGCGACGGCTGCCGACGATGGGCTGCCCTCCGCTGTTCCGCGACCACGCGCACTACCGCCATCACCTCGACCAGCTCATCCGGCTCCGCGCGTCGCCGGACGCGGCATCCCTGGCCTGGGCGGCACGGCTGTCGGATCGCTTCCCGACGGTCGAGGTCCGCGTGTTCGACACGCAGCTCGACCCGGACGACGCGCTGCTGCTGGCGGCACTGGTGCGCGCGATCCTGGTCGCGGACGATCTCGCCGTCCTGCCCCTCGACACGGACCTCATCGACGCCACGCTCTGGATGGCGGCCAGAGAGGGATTGAACGCGGCGCTGATCGACCCGATCACGGGAGAGGCGTCCAGCGCCCGGATGCTGATCCAGGACCTGATGCTCCTCATCCAGCCCTACCTGCAAGACGCCGGCGACGATGCGTTCGTCCGCGATCGCATGGCCTTCATCCGCTCAGACGGCACCGGCGCCGATCGGCAGCTGGCGGCGCTGCATGCAGGCGGAGTGCCCGGCCTCGCCGCCCTGCTGGGCGAACGGGTCGGGCACTCGTCGCACGCGGCCTGATCACGCGACGGCGTGGATCACTCCGGTGAGAATCAGAGTGACCAGCGTCGTCCAGCCGATGATCGCGACGCCCTGCCAGATGAGGATGCGCGCGCGTCCGACACCGGCGGCTGCGAGCATGGTCGCGGTGAACTGAGTGGGCAGCAGCAGCGGTCCCAGCAGGCTGACTCCGGGAACGCCGTAGCGCTCCAGCGAGCGCTGGAACTTCGCGCGACGTGCGGCCTTGCGCTCGCTCTCCTCCTCCGGCTCGACCGCGACGGATGCCGGAGCAGCCGAAGCCGCGACCGCGAGCGTCTCGCGCGCCTGGACCCTCGCGCGGTGCCTGGTCACGACCGCGTTACGCGCCCCCGCACTGACGAAGACGAGGATCGCGACGCACACGAAGTTGCCGACGATGGCGGCGATCGCCGCCACCAGGGGCGCAATGCCGCCGATGATGCCGATCGCCGCGGCCCCCTCGCCTTCGATGAACGGAATGGCTCCGGCCGCCGCGACGATCAGAGGCTGAATGAACTCCGGCACCTGGGCGACGAGGTCCTGGAAGGTTTCGATGAGGTTCATGGTGTGCTCCTGTGTGGGGCTCCGAGCGGCGGTTCCGCTCGGCATGAAACCAGTGAATCGTGGCCCGCCGATGGCGATAAGTGCCGGTCCGTCACCAGTTCCCCTGCGAGCTTCACGGCCAGTGGGTGACAACTGTCATGCCCGTAATGTGGGGGACATGTCGACTCTCAGCACGCCCGGCGCGGATGCCGGAGCAGATGGCGCCCGTCGGCTCGCACGCGGCATCACCGCGACGTGGTGGTACACGGCATCCGCGGTCATCTTCCTCGAACTGATCCTCGTGCTTCTCATGATGGCCGCCGTCGTCGAGGGTGATGCGGGTTCCACAGCGGCCATCGTCGTCGGTCTGGGCGGGCTGGTGTGGTGGGGAGCGACGCTCGTGCAGCTTTTCCAGTACCGGCACCGTGACGACACGGCGGGAACCGGGCCCTGGCAGCGCATCCTGCTTCCGCTGACGATCGCCGTGATCTTCGCGGCGGTGGTCGGCTCCACGACCGGGTTGTGGGTGGCGAGCGGTTTCGTCGTTCTTCAATCTCTGGTGCTGCTCAACTGGCCGCGCGGCGTGCGACTCCGTCTGGTCGTCGCGGCCACCGCCGTGCTGATCGCCCTGTGGATCATCGATCGGAATGCCGGTTCGCTGGACGCGGTCGAGAACTCCACCGCATGGATGCTGGGCATCTTCTCGATCCTGCTCCCGGCCATGTCGGTCATGTCGCTGTGGTGGTGGGATGTCCTGATCACCCTCGACCGCGCCCGCGCCGCCGAGTCCCGCCTCGGCGCCACGCAGGAGCGCCTGCGGGTCGCGACCGACGTGCACGATCTGCAGGGGCACCATCTGCAGGTCATCGCCCTGCAGCTCGAACTCGCCGAGCGCCTGATGGCGAAGGATCCGGATGCCGCGCTCGCGCAGATCAGGCTCGCACGCACCAGCGTGGATGAAGCCCGGCAGGGCACACGCGACCTCGCCTTGCGGTTCCGGTCCGTGCCGCTGCGCGACGAGATCGCGAACGCCGTGGATCTACTTCGGGCCGCCGGCACCTCGGCGGAGTCGTCGGTGGATGCCGCAGCCGATGCCGCCCCGGCATCCGTCCTCGGCCCTGTGATCCGCGAGACGACCACGAACGTCCTGCGGCACGGCGGCGGGAGATGGGCGCGGCTGAGCCTGACGCGCGCCGGCGACGCGTGGCGGTACGAGATCGCGAACGACGCCGCGGCATCGACGGCCGAGAGCGCCGACGGATCGGGTCTGGAGGGCATCGCGCGTCGCGCGGCCGAGGCTGGCGGCACCGTGGAGATCGATCGAGGGCGCACGGAGTTCTCCGTCGTCGTGAGCGTTCCGGCGGTGGCGCGATGATCCGCGTGCTCGTAGCCGACGACGAGGCGATGATCCGGTCGGCGATCGCCGCACTGCTGAACCTCGAGGACGACATCGAGGTCGTGGCGGAATGCGCGAGCGGGACGGAGGCGGTCGACCAGGCCGTCCGCGTGGCCCCCGACATCTGCCTGCTCGACCTGGAGATGCCGGGTCTCGACGGCGTCGAAGTCGCCGAGCGTCTCACCCGACTCGTCGCGACGCGGTGCATCGTCGTGACGCGCCATGCGCGGCCCGGCGTCCTTCGGCGAGCGCTGGCCTCCGGAGTCGCCGGCTTCCTGCCGAAGTCCCGCGGGGCGGACGAGGTCGCCGAGGTGATCCGACGGGTCGCGGCCGGCGGGCGCTACGTCGACCCTGAGGTGGCGGCGGACGCGCTCAGCGACGAACGGTCCCCGCTCACCGAGCGCGAGCTGGATGTGCTGCGTGCGGGGCGACGCGGCGAGACGACGGGGCAGATCGCCAAGGCCCTGTCGCTCGCGCCCGGGACGGTGCGGAACCACGTCTCGGCCGTGCTCGGCAAGCTCCACGTCGCCACGCGCCAGCAGGCGGTGCTGCTCGCCGAGGAGCGCGGCTGGATCTGACGCGGCCCGATGGGGACGGATGCATGGACGATTCCCAGATGTCAGCGCAGAAGCCCGCCGATCCCCTGACATCCGGGCATCGTCCCGACATCTGTCCCATCGGTCGACGTGCCGTCGTCACAGCACGGTGGTGCCGAACAGGCTCCCGACGAGATAGGTGGCCACGAGCGCCAGCGCACCGCCGATCATCGTGCGCACGACCGCTCGTCCGCGGTTCGCTCCGCCGAGCCACGCCGCCACGTAGCCGGTGACGGCGAGCGCGATCAGCACCGTGACGAAGGTCAACCCGATGCGCAGCGGGTGCGGCGCGAGCAGGATCGTCGCCATCGGCAGCAGCGCGCCGAGGAAGAACGCGATCGCCGAAGCGAACGCCGCGTGCCAGGGGCTCACGACGTCGTCGGGGTCGATGTTGAGCTCGGCCGAGAGGTGGGCGGCGAGCGGATCGTGCGCGGTGAGCTCGGTAGCGACCTGCGTGGCCGTCTCATGGCTGAGCCCCTTGGCCTCGTAGAGGCCGATGAGCTCGGCGAACTCGGCATCCGGTTCGTCCGCGAGTTCGCGACGCTCCTTCGCGATCAGCGCACGCTCGGAATCGCGCTGGCTCGAGACCGACACGTACTCCCCGAGCGCCATCGAGATCGCGCCTCCGACGAGGGCCGCGGCTCCCGCGATGAAGACCGGTCCGACCTCGGCCGTTGCACCGGCGACGCCGACCACGACGGCGGCCGTCGAGACGATGCCGTCGTTGGCACCCAGGACACCGGCGCGCAGCCAGTTCAGCCGCTGGGCGAGTCCGGGCGCGTGCGGCTCGTCCGGGTGCGCACCGGGCGACTCCCTGTTCATATCCGCCTCCGTCCGTCCCGCCCGATTGTGTCGCACTCCCGGCCCGATTTCGGGACCGGCGCGATCAGCCGTCCAGGATCGCCCTGGTGGATGCCTCTGGTCGCAGATCCAGGCGGCGCAGCAGCTGCGCGTTCAGCGCCACGACGATCGTCGACAGCGACATCAGAATCGCCCCGACCGACATCGGCAGCACGAACCCGATCGGCGCGAGCACTCCGGCGGCCAGCGGAACCGAGATGAGGTTGTATCCCGCCGCCCACCACAGGTTCTGCGTCATCTTGCGGTACGCGGCGCGGGAGAGCTCGATGACCGACAGCACGGACCGCGGATCGTCGCTGGCGAGGATCACGCCGGCCGAGGCGATGGCGACATCGGTGCCGGCGCCGATCGCGAGGCCGACGTCGGCCTGCGCCAGCGCCGGTGCGTCGTTCACGCCGTCGCCGACCATCGCGACCCTGCGTCCCTCGCGCTGCAGGCCCTGCACGGTCGCTGCCTTGTCCTCTGGACGGACACCCGCGAAGAACCGGTCGACTCCGAGCTCGTCGGCGACCGAGCGGGCGACGGCCTCGGCATCCCCAGTGATCATGACGACCTGGATGCCGAGCGCATGCAGCGCGTCGACCGCGTCCTGCGACTCGGGACGCACCTCGTCCGCGAGCTTGAGCGCGCCGATCACGACACCGCCCCGCAGGACGTGCAGGATGATCGCGCCGTCCGCGCGCCAGGCGTCGACGACAGGCAGTTCGACGGCGTCCTCCTCGGCGAGCAGGTGCGGTCCGCCGACGCGCACCGTCGCCCCCTCGACGGTCGCGGTCACGCCGACCGCGGGGGAGGAGGCGAAATCCGCGCTCGCGGGAACGGCGAGTCCCCGGTCGGCGCCGCTGCGCACGATCGCCTTCGCGAGCGGATGCTCGCTGTCGGCCTCGGCGGCGGCGGCGAGGGCCAGCACCTCATCCGCGTCCTCGCCGTCGACGACGGAGACCTCGCTGACCACCGGCTCGCCCTTCGTCAGGGTCCCGGTCTTGTCGAACAGGACCGTGTCGACCGTGCGCATGCTCTCCAGCGCCAGGCGGTCTTTCACGAGCACCCCGCCGCGTGCGGCGCGCTCGGTCGCGATGGAAACGACCAGCGGGATGGCGAGTCCGAGCGCGTGCGGGCAGGCGATCACGAGGACCGTGATCGTACGGATCACGGCCTCGTCCGGCATCCCGACCAGCGTCCAGATCACAGCCGTGAGGATGCCGGCGCCGAGCGCGAACCAGAACAGCCAGCCCGCGGCGGTATCGGCGAGGCGCTGCGCCCGGGAGGACGAGTTCTGCGCCTCGGTCACGAGGCGCCGGATGCCGGCGAGGGCCGTGTCGTCGCCCGTCGCCGTCACCTCGACGCGCAGACCGGAGTCGGTGGCCACCGTGCCGGCGGTCACGTCGTCGCCGATGCCGCGGGTCACGCTGCGGGATTCGCCGGTGATCATCGACTCGTCCATCGCGGCCCGGCCGTCGACGATGCGGCCGTCCGCCGGGATGCTTCCGCCCGGGCGCACCACGACGACGTCGCCGATCGCGAGATCGGTCGGGGAGACCGTCACGACCTCGCCGCCTTCCAGGCGCTCGGCCTCGTCGGGAAGGAGGGCAGCGAGCGAGTCGAGCGCCGAGGTCGTCTGTGCCAGTGAGCGCATCTCGATCCAGTGGCCGAGGAGCATGATGACGATCAGCAGGGCGAGCTCCCACCAGAAGTCGAGCTCGTGATGCAGGATGCCGAGGGTCGCGCCCCAGGAGGCGAGGAACGCCACGGTGATCGCGAGTCCGATCAGGAGCATCATGCCAGGGGTGCGGGCGCGCAGTTCGCTGACGGCGCCGGTGAGGAACGGGCGGCCGCCCCACACGTACATCACCGTGCCGAGGATCGGCGAGACCCACGTGAGCCCTGGGACGTGGGGGAGCGTGTAGCCCAGGATCATCGCGAACATGCCGGACAGCGCGACGGTCGGGACCGCCAGGACGAGCATGATCCAGAACAGCTTCCGGAACTGGGCGACGTGGTCTGCGTGCCCGGCGTGGCCGCCGTGTCCAGCATGCTCGCCGTGGCTGCTCATCTCGTGGTGCTCGTCATGCCCGGTGTGCCCGTCGGGCGCACCGTGCTCCACATGCCCGCCGTGCCCCTCATGATCGTGCGCGTTCTGCATGATGCATCCCTTCCGGTTCTCGTGCTCCTCCGACGACGAGATCGTGCGGACTCCGAAGAGCCCTGCACGATCCGCTCAGCTCACGCCGCCGTGACGTATTTCCCAGGATCCGCGTCGAACTTCGGCGCGCATCCGGCGCAGCAGAAGTAGTACCGCTCGCCTTCATGGTCTCGATAGAGGCCGGCGGCTTCGGCATCCGACTTCGCGATGCTGCCGCCCATGACGACGCAGACGGCGACGTCGGTCGCGCTCGGGGCGAGCAGATCCTTGCGGCCCGCCGCGTCTACGGTGGCGTTTCCGCCGACGCTGCAGCAGGATCCGGCTGATGTCTCGGACATGGGGTGTTCCTCTCGGTGGTGGATTCCGGCGAAGGTGATCGCCGGCGAGTCAGGCATCCGTCGCCTGGCTGCGGAAGGACCGCAGGCGCAGGCTGTTGCCGACGACGAACACGCTGGAGAACGCCATGGCGGCTCCGGCGAGCATGGGGTTGAGCAGGCCGAGCGCCGCGAGCGGGATCGCCGCGACGTTGTAGGCGAACGCCCAGAACAGGTTGCCCTTGATCGTGCCGAGCGTCCGGCGCGAGAGCCGGATCGCATCGGCGGCGCTGCGCAGATCGCCGCGCACCAGCGTGATGTCGCTCGCTTCGATCGCGACGTCGGTGCCGGTGCCCATCGCGAGGCCCAGGTCGGCCTGCGCGAGGGCGGCTGCGTCGTTGACGCCGTCGCCGACCATCGCGACCACCTTCCCCTCGGCCTGCAGTCGGGTGACGACGTCGACCTTGTCGGCGGGCAGCACCTCGGCGATCACGGTGTCGATGCCGACCTCGGCCGCGATCTGCTCGGCGGCGGCGCGGTTGTCTCCGGTGAGCAGGATCGGCGTCAGGCCGAGGGCCTTCAGCTGGGCGATCGCCTGAGCACTCGTGGGCTTCACGGCATCCGACACCACCAGGATGCCGCGGGCCAGACCATCCCAGCCGACGGCGATGGCCGTGCGACCCTGCCGCTCGGCCTCGCTCTTCGCGGCGGCGAGGTCGGCGGGGAGGGGCTGCGCCCAATCGGCCAGCAGGGATTCGCGCCCGACGAGCACGGCGTGCCCATCGACGATGCCCTGCACGCCCTTGCCCTCGATGTTGGTGAAGCCCTCCGACGCCGGGAGCGCGCCGAACTCCTGGGTGGCCGCCTTGGCGATGGCCTGCGCGATGGGGTGTTCCGAGGCATCTTCGAGGGCGCCGGCGAGACGCAGCAGGTCGGCGCGATCCACGCCGTCCGCGGTGTGCACGTCGACGAGCGTCATGCGTCCCGTCGTGACCGTCCCGGTCTTGTCGAGCACGATCGTGTCGACGTTGCGGGTCGACTCGAGCACCTCGGGGCCCTTGATGAGGATGCCCATCTGCGCGCCGCGCCCGGTGCCGACCAGCAGGGCGGTCGGCGTGGCGAGGCCGAGCGCGCAGGGGCACGCGATGATGAGGACCGCGACGGCGGCGGTGAAGGCGGCGGACGCGGGGAATCCTGCACCCAGCCACGCGCCGAGCGTCACCACGGCGATCGCGATGACGATCGGCACGAAGATTCCGGACACCTTGTCGGCGAGACGCTGCACGTCGGCCTTGCCGGACTGCGCGTCCTCGACGAGCTTGGCCATCTGCGCGAGCTGGGTGTCGGCGCCGACGCGGGTGGTGCGGACGACGAGGCGGCCGCCGGCGTTCACGGTCGCGCCGGTGACGGCATCCCCTGGGCCCACTTCGACCGGGACGGATTCGCCGGTCAGCATCGAGGCGTCTACCGCGGAGGTTCCAGAGACGACGACGCCGTCCGTGGCGATCTTCTCGCCGGGGCGCACAATGAACTCGTCGCCCACGGTCAGATCGGCGATCGGGATGCGGGTCTCGACGCCATTCCGCAGCACGGCGACGTCCTTCGCACCGAGTTCGAGCAGCGCGCGCAGCGCCGCACCGGCCTGGCGCTTCGAGCGCTTCTCGAAGTAGCGGCCGGCGAGGATGAACGTCGTCACTCCGGCGCCGACCTCGAGGTAGATGTTGGCGGCACCGTCGCTCGGGGCGACGGTCAGCTCGAACGCGTGGGTCATGCCGGGAACGCCGGCGGTTCCGAAGAACAGCGCGTACAGCGACCACGCGAACGCCGCGATCGTGCCCATCGAGATGAGCGTGTCCATCGTGGCGGCGCCGTGGCGGAGGTTGGTCCAGGCCGCCTTGTGGAACGGCCACGCGCCCCACACGATGACGGGGGCGGCGAGCGTGAGAGACAGCCACTGCCAGTACGGGAACTGCAGCGCGGGCATCATCGCCATCGCGATGACGGGCACGGTCAGCACGGCGGACACGATCAGGCGGTTGCGGAGGCCGGTGAGCTCGGCATCCGGAGCGTCCTCGTCGTCGGCCGCGCGGGTGTCGGAGGGCGGGGCGGGGAGCTCGGCGGTGTAGCCGGTCTTCTCGACCTCGGCGATGAGCAGCGCGGGGTCGAAACCGGCGGGGGCAGTGACCTTGGCCTTCTCAGTCGCGTAGTTCACGGTGGCCGTCACGCCGTCCAGGCGATTGAGCTTCTTCTCGATGCGCATGGCGCAGGAAGCGCACGTCATGCCGCCGATCTCCAGCTCGACGCTGGCGACGTCGCTTGTCGTGTCGCTCATGTGTGTCTCCTCAGGGTCGGTTCGCGAGAAATCACTCCCCGCGCGAGAAACCACTCCAGCGGTGGTTTCTCGTCTCGTTCGTGGTTTCTCGGTGTCAGTGTCCGCCGTGGTCGCCGCCGCCGTCGGACCCGTGGTCGGGAGCGGCATCGGATGCCGCCGCATCCAGGACGAACTGCGCGGTGTGGACCTGCCCGTCGACCTGGAAGTCCAGGTAGAGCAGGTAGCGCCCGGCGGACGGGACGCCGGCGGTGAAGTCGACCGCGGGGCCGGCGGTGTCGCCCGGCTGCGGTTCGTCGCCGTGCGCGTGGACGTGCAGGTAGGCGAGGTCGCCGTCGCGGAGGGCGACGAGGTGGCCGAACGCGCCCAAGTACGGTTCGAGGGCGGTGACGGGTTCTCCGTCGCGGGTCACCTCGACGGTGAGCTCGCTGTCGGCTCCCGCGACCAGATCGCCGGAGATGGCGACGTCGAAGCCGTCGACGGATGCGGTCCGGATGACCTCGGTCGCCGGGGCCGGGGTCAGGGTGCCGGCGACATCGATCGTGCGCGACAGCGTCGCGGCCGTGCCGTCGGAGACGAAGTCGGTGTAGATGCGGTAGGTGCCCGCGGCATCCCAGGTCCACGGGAGCGACCAGACACCGGTGGCGGTATCCAGCTCGGGGTGGACGTGGCGGTACTGCGTGCCGTCGTTTCGGACCACGATCAGGTGCAGCTGCTTGCCGTGGGCCGTGTCGTAGGTCGTGGCGGGCTCGCCGGCGGCGGTGAGGATGCGGAAGGACAGTTCACCGTCGGCGCCTGCCGCCGGCGGGGCGCCGATGGGTCCGAGGGTGAATCCGGATGCCGAGATGGTCGTACCGCTCACGTCCTGCTCCTTCTTCTCCTGCGTGTTCTGCTGCGCCGGTTCGGTACTGTGCGATTGGTCGTCCGCGTGGCTCGCCTGGCTCCACGCGGCGACCGTGCTCTCCGGCACGATCGCGCCGGCGGCCAGGTAGGCGGCGCCGAACGCGATCACGAGGCCCGCGCCGTAGAGACCCAGGCGGCCCGCGGTGTTCATCAGGCGCGCACCGCTGCGTACCCGGCCTCGTCGACGGCGGCGAGGATGGCCGCGTCGTCCACCGGAGCGTCGCTGGTGACGACGAGCCTGCCGTCGGAGGCGCTGACCTGGATGCCGGTGACGCCGGCGACCTGACCGACCTCGCCGCGGACGGACATCTCGCAGTGGCCGCATGTCATTCCGGTGACCTGGTATTCGGTGGTGCTCATGGCGTTTCCTCTCGTCTCGTTCAGAGTACCCAGGAGGGGTATGTGATTGATCCAACCATATACCCATGGGGGGTATTCCGGTCAAGGCGGGAATACGGCGCGGCACGGCTCCTGGAGGAGGGCGGTGTCGGGGCATCGCGGGCGGCTAACCTGCACCCGGAAACGACAAAGGCCCCGAATCCGAAGATCCGGGGCCATCCGGTGCGCGAGGGGGGACTTGAACCCCCACGTCCTTGCGAACACTGGCACCTGAAGCCAGCGCGTCTACCTATTCCGCCACTCGCGCGAGCGTCTCGTTCCGAAGAACTCAACTTCCCGAGGATATCACGCGTTCAGACGGTCGGTGAAACCGGCACCGTCGCCGCCAACCGGAGCCGCGAAACGTACTTTGCGGGGCGAGGCTTCCGTTGCCCAGCCAAGTGTCACCCCGCAAACCAAGTCTCACGGCCCACACGCATCCCCCGCACGGCCCACACGCATTCCCCTCGCGGCCCACTCGACGGCCGGCTCGCGCGGCCCATCACCCCCGCATCCCCGCAATCGCGCGCCCGGAGGGCGTTCACTCAGGACACCTGACTACGATGGCCGTACCAGTCGGCATGCCAGAGGAGCCCCGTGGGACTACTTGACAGCTTTGAGAAGGGTCTCGAGCGCGCGGTCAACAGCGCGTTCGCGAAGACCTTCCGCAGCGGCATCCAGCCGGTGGAGATCGCCTCCGCCCTGCGGCGCGAGGCCGACACCAAGGCCGCGATCGTCAGCCGCGATCGCATCATCGCGCCCAACAGCTACCTCGTACGCCTCAGCCCCGACGATGCCGAGCGGATGCAGTCCGTCGGTCGCCCCCTCATCGACGAGCTCCTCGCCCTCCTCACGAAGCACGGCAAGACCCAGGGGTACAGCTTCGCCGGCCCGCTCAGCGTCGCCCTCGAGGCCGACGAGAAGGTCGCCACGGGCACCGTGCGCGTCAATTCGACGACGGTCGAAGGACGCGTCACCTGGCAGGCCGTCGTCGACGTCGACGGCCGTCGCCACTCCGTCTCCCGCTCACGCACCGTCATCGGGCGCGGCAGCGACGCCGACATCACCATCTCGGATGCCGGGTCGAGCCGACGCCATGCGGAGATCCTCTGGGACGGCGAGCGCGCCATGATGCGCGACCTCGGTTCGACCAACGGCACCAAGGTCAACGGGGAGAAGGTGCGCGAAGCGCGCCTGGAATCCGACACCACGATCACCATCGGCCGCACGGACCTCGTGTTCCGGATCGTCCCGGTCGCCTCGCCGCAGCGCCGGGACGACGACGCGACGCGCGCCTTCGGGGTGAGCCCGTGAGCACTCCCAGCGAACTGGTCCTCCTCCTTCTGCGCATCGGGTTCCTCCTGCTGCTGTGGTTCTTCGTATTCGGCGTCGTCTATTCGCTGCGTGCCGATCTCTTCGGCGTCCGTGCACGAAAGCTCCCCGCCGAAGCCGCGGCTGCGACCCCCGCTCCCGCCCCGGCGGCGGCCGTCTCCACGCCGGCCACGACCCCGGCCTCCGGCATCGCAGCCAAGGCACCGGCACCCGTTGCCAAGACCGGCGCCCCGGCGACCGCCAGCAGCGCCATGCGCATCGTCATCACGTCCGGCCCGAAGGCAGGGCTGGAGATCCCGCTCGGCAGCGAGCCGATGACGATCGGGCGCTCCAGCGAATCCGGTCTCGTCATCCGCGACGATTACACCTCCAGCCACCATGCGCGCCTGATGCTGCGCGGCGGCACCTGGACCGTCCAGGACCTCGACTCGACGAACGGCACCTATCTCGACGGCAAGCGCCTCACCGGTGGTCCGGCCGCGATCGGCATCGGCATCCCCGTCAAGGTGGGCGCCACAACCTTCGAACTGCGAGCCTGAGCGCGGCATGGTCTTCGAGGGCTCGAGCGCCGCGATCTCCCACACCGGGAAGGTCCGCTCCAACAACCAGGACTCCGGTTACGCCGGAGCGAACCTGTTCGCCGTCGCCGACGGCATGGGCGGTCACGCCGGCGGCGATGTCGCCTCGAGCGTCGCGATCCAGCGCCTCGCCCCGCTCGACACCGGCTACGCCACGACCGATGACGCGCAGGCCTCTCTCCAGGCCGCCGTCACCACGGCCGCCGGTGATCTGATCCGCGCCGCCAAGGACCGCCCGGAACTCGCCGGCCTGGGCACCACCGTCAGCGCGATCATCATGGTCGACGAGTACGCCGTCATCGGCCACATCGGCGACTCGCGCATCTACCTCTTCCGCGACGACGAGCTGACGCAGATCACCGCGGACCACACGTTCGTCCAGCGCCTCGTCGACTCCGGCCGCATCACGCCGGAGGAGGCGCGCTACCACCCGCGCCGCTCGGTGCTCATGCGCGTGCTCAGCGACATGGACAACGACCCGGAGCTGGACATGTTCGTCATGCCCACGCTCCCGGGCGACCGCTGGCTGCTCTGCTCCGACGGCCTGTCCGGCGTGGTCGACGAACTGCACGTCGCCAAGGTCATGCGCCAGGGCCTCGCCCCCGGCCGCACCGCCGACACCCTGCTCAAGCAGGCCCTCGACGGCGGCGCACCCGACAACGTCACGATCGTGCTGGTCGACGTGGGCGGGCAGCATCCGCTCTCCTCCGGCACCGCGACCATCGTCGGCTCGGCATCCAATCCGTCCGGCATCCTGGTCCCTGCGGCCCGAGCCGGCCGCAGCAGCTGGCTGCACCCGGTACGGCAGGCCGCCAACGAGCCGACGCACTTCGAACCGGCCGCCGACTACCTCGAAGAGCTCATCGAAGAGGACAAGCGCCGCGCGAAGCGCCGGCGCGTCGGCTGGATCAGCGCCCTCCTCGTCGCCCTCCTCGCCCTCGCCGGCGCCGGTCTGCTCGCCTACAACTGGACCCAGACGCGCTACTTCGTCGGCGCCGATGAAGACAGTGTCGTGATCTTCCAGGGCGTCCAGCAGAACATCGGTCCGATCACGCTGTCGACGCCCATCGAGGACACCGACATCCTCCTCGCCGACCTGCCGCCGTACCAGCGCGCGTCCGTCGAGCGCACGATCAACGCCCGCTCCCTCTCGGATGCCGAGGCCATCGTCGAGCGTCTGCAGGCCGGAGCGGATGCCGTCAAGGCCGACGAGGCGCAGCAGACCGCCACTCCGACGCCGACCCCCGCGCCCACCACGGACGGGGGGACACCGTGAGCACCGACGTCGCCGCCGATACCGCGGTCATCAAGGCCCTCAAGAAGATGCGGCTGCCGCAGACGCAGCGCAACCGCGAGTTCTGGCTGCTGCTCTTCGCCTGCCTGCTCAGCGGCGGCGCCCTCGCGCTCGTCCAGCTCGGCGCCCTCGGAGCGATCGACCCGATGATCCTGTTCATCGCCGGCGCCCTGGCCGTGCTGGTGTTCGCCCTGCACATCGTGCTGCGGATCGTCGCCAGCGACGCCGACCCGTTCGTCGTCCCGATCGCCACGCTGCTGACCGGACTCGGCATCGCGATGATCTACCGCATCGACATCGCGAAGAGCCTCACAGGCTGGGGCGCCTACTCCTCCAAGCAGCTCGCGTGGACCGCGATCTCGATCGCGCTGGCCATCGCCCTCGTGATCGCCCTGCGCAACTACCGCGTGCTGTTCCGCTACACGTACATCTTCGGCCTGGCCGGTATCATCCTGCTGCTGCTCCCATTCGTCCCAGGACTCCGCGTCACCGACGCGAACGCCGACGTGTGGGTGTCGCTGGGCGGATTCATCTCCTTCCAGCCGGGCGAGCTGGCGAAGCTGTGCCTGGCGATCTTCTTCGCCGGCTACCTCGTCCGCACCCGCGAGAGCCTGACCTCGGTCGGCACCCGCTTCCTCGGGATCACGTGGCCGCGCGCCCGCGAGCTCGGCCCCGTCATCGTCGTCTGGCTGATCTCGCTCGGCATCATCGTGTTCCAGCGCGACCTCGGCACCGGTGTCCTGATCTTCGGCATGTTCATCGCCATGCTCTACGTCGCCACCGGGAAGACCAGCTGGGTCGTCATCGGCCTCGCCCTCGTCGCGGTGGGCGTGTTCCTCGCGACGCAGATCCTCAGCTACGTGCGCGGACGCTTCACGAACTGGCTCTACGCGTTCGATCCGAGCGTCGTCGACCCCCAGGGCGCGGGTTTCCAGCTCCAGCAGGGCATCTTCGGCCTGGCACACGGCGGCCTCATCGGCACAGGCCTCGGCCTCGGCCGCCCGCAGGTCACCCCGCTCGCGCACAGCGACTACATCATCCCGAGCCTCGGCGAAGAGCTCGGACTCGTGGGCATATTCGCGATCCTCAGTCTCTACATGGTGTTCATCAGCCGCGGCATCCGGATCGGGATGGCCGGGCAGGACGATTTCGGAAAGCTGCTCGCGACCGGCTTGTCGTTCACGATCGCCCTGCAGGTGTTCATCATGGTCGGCGGCGTCACGCGGCTCATCCCGCTGACCGGCCTCACGACCCCGTTCCTCGCCGCCGGCGGCTCGTCGCTGGTCGCGAACTGGCTCATCGTCGCGCTGCTGCTGCGGATCTCCGACGGCGTGCGCCGCCAGCCGAGGGTGGTGATCGGATGACGAAGGAACTGCGCCGCCTCAGCATCATCATGCTCGCGATGTTCCTGTCGCTGTTCATCGCGACCAGCTGGATCCAAGTCGTCGAAGCCGACGCCCTGGCCCAGAACACGAACAACAAGCGCACTCTGCTCGACAGCTACGAGATCCAGCGCGGGTCGATCATCGCCTCCGGCACGCCGATCGCGACCTCGATCCCGGCCGACGACACCTACGCCTTCCAGCGCGTCTACACGGATGCTGCGATGTGGGCGCCCGTCACGGGCTACTTCAACCCGGCACTGCAGTCTTCGACCGGTCTCGAGAAGGCGATGAACGCCGAGCTCTCCGGCACCGGCGCCGGCGCATTCTTCGCCGAGATCGAGCGCATCGTCTCCGGCCAGCCGCAGACCGGTTCGAGCATCTCCCTGTCCTTGGATGCCGAGGTTCAGCGCGTCGCCTACGAGGCGTTGAACGGGCTCGAGGGCGCCGTAGTCGCGATCGAGCCGTCCACCGGCCGCATCCTCGCCCTCGCCTCCTCGCCGAGCTACGACACCAACCTGCTGGCCTCGCACGACGTCGCAGCCGTCAGCACCACGCACGACGAGCTGGAGGCCGCGGCCGACAACCCGCTCTACAACCGGGCCATCGCGGGCAGCCTCAACCCACCGGGATCGACGTTCAAGCTCGTCACCGCCTCCGCCGCGTTCTCGACCGGGGAATGGACGCCCCAGTCGACGCTGCCGAACCCGGCGCGGTACACGCTCCCCGGCACCAGCCAGCAGATCTCGAACTCCGGCGGCGGAACGTGCGGCCCTGGCGAGACCGTCTCGATCGCCGACGCGATCCGGCTCAGCTGCAACATCCCGATGGCACAGCTGGCCGTCGCGGTCGGCGAAGACGCGATGCGCGAGACCGCCGAGGCGTACGGCTTCGACCTCTCGTTCGACACCCCGACGCCCTCGACCGCGTCGACGTACCCCCAGGGCCTCAGCGACGATCAGGTCGCCCTCACCGGTTTCGGCCAGGGCGACGTCCGGGCGACCCCGCTGCAGATGGCCATGGTGTCGGCAGGACTCGCCAACGACGGCGTCGTGATGAACCCGCGGATGGTGGATGCCGTGATCGGCGACGACCTGTCGACACAGAGGGCGTTCGAGAACACCGAGTTCGGCCGCGCCGTCGACGAGTCGGTCGCGCAGGACGTCACGAACGCCATGGTCGCGAGTGTCGCTTCCGGAGCCGCGTCTAATGCGAGAATAGACGGGGTCGACGTCGCCGGTAAGACGGGTACGGCAGAGAACGGTGACACCGAGCCGTACACGTTGTGGTTCACAGGTTTCGCCCCCGCGGATGATCCGCAGGTGGCGGTGGCAGTCGTCGTCGAAGACGGCGGTGGTAAGGGTCAGTCCGGATCCGGCAATTCGATTGCCGCTCCGATTGCGAAGAAGGTCATTGAGGCGGTGCTGAACAAATGAGGCCGACGCAGGGTGTGTCGTTCGGTGGACGCTACGAGCTCCAGTCGCGGATCGCGATCGGCGGCATGGGCGAGGTCTGGGAGGCCACCGATCATGTGATCGGTCGTACGGTCGCCATCAAGATCCTCAAGGACGAGTACATGGGGGACCCCGGGTTCCTCGAGCGCTTCCGCGCCGAGGCCCGGCACGCCGCACTCGTCAACCATGAGGGCATCGCGAGCGTGTTCGACTACGGCGAGGAGAACGGCAGCGCCTACCTCGTCATGGAGCTCGTGCCCGGAGAGGCGCTCTCGACGGTCCTCGAGCGGGACGGGGCCCTCAGCGCCGACAAGACGCTCGACATCGTCGCGCAGACCGCCGCCGCACTGCAGGCCGCGCACGCCGCCGGCCTCGTGCATCGCGACATCAAGCCGGGGAACCTGCTGATCACGCCGGACGGTCGTGTGAAGATCACCGACTTCGGCATCGCCCGCATCGCCGACCAGGTGCCGCTGACAGCCACCGGTCAGGTGATGGGCACGGTGCAGTACCTGTCGCCCGAGCAGGCGTCGGGTCACCCGGCGTCCCCTGCGACGGACACTTACTCGCTCGGCATCGTCGCGTACGAGTCGCTGGCCGGCAAGCGCCCGTTCACGGGTGAGTCGCAGGTCGCGATCGCGATGGCGCAGATCAACGAGCAGCCTCCGCCGCTGCCGCCGACCGTGCCGATCCCCGTGCAGAACCTCGTCATGGCGATGATCGCCAAGAAGCCGGGGGACCGGCCGAGCTCGTCGGCGACCGTCGCGCGCGCCGCTCAGGCGCTGCGTCGCGGCGACCTGAACTCGGCCGCCATCGCCGTTCCCGCCATCGCCACCGGCGGCGTCGCCGACGAGGCGACGCGCATGATGGACACCGCCGGTGACGATGCCACCCGCATCCTCACCACGACGGCCGCCCTCGAGACCGACGATGCGGTCGACGAGACGAAGAAGAAGAAGCGCAGCCCGTGGACGTGGCCGCTGATCGCCCTCATCGTCATCCTGCTGCTCGCGGTCGGCGGCACGATCATCGCGCTGCTGTCCGGCGACCCGGAGGAGAAGCCCACGACGCCTCCGCCGACCACGCAGTCGCAGACTCCGACGCCCGACCCGACGCCGAGCGAGGATCCGCGGATCAACGTCGGCGAGCTGGGCCTTGCCGGAATGACCTGCGACGCGGCGGTCGCCGCCGCCGCCGCGGTCGACCTCGACGCCAGTTGCGTCACGGGTTCGACGCCGGCCGCCACGGCCGAGCAGGTCGGCACCGTGCAGAGCGTCGAGCCGACCGGCATGGTCGAGCCGGGCACTCCCCTCACGCTCACGCTGTTCGCCGAGGTCGTCGCCGTCAGTGCGCCGGAGTCCGCTCCGACGCTCTCCGGCGATGCGATCGCCGGCAAGACGGCCACGCTGAACTGGACGAACTACACCTGCCCGTCCGGTGTGCCCGCGCTGAGCTCCTACGAGGTCACCATCACGAACGCGACGTTCGCCGACGGCACGACCACCCGCAGCTTCACGCCGGCCGAGCGCAGCGCCGAGATCACGATCGACGCCGACACCGCCGGGCAGAACGTCACGGCGACCTACCAGGCGTTCTGCGGCGGTGACCGCCCCTCCGGCGCATCCCCGCAGATGACGGTCGCCATCCAGGCTCCGTCGTCCCCGAAGCCGACCACTCCGCCGGCCGAGGGCGAGGCGGATGCGGGCGGCGAGGCAGACGCGGGCGCAGACGCCGAAGGGTAGCCTTGGTAGGCAGTCAGCAGTCGTCAACGCAAGGGGGTCCTACGTGTCCACAGAGCAACGCGTCCTCGCGGACCGCTACCGCGTCGACCAGCTCATCGGCCACGGCGGAATGGCGAAGGTCTACCGCGGTTACGACCTGACCCTCGGTCGCGACGTCGCGATCAAGATCCTCGACCCCGACCTCGCGCGCGACACGGCATTCCGCACCCGGTTCCGTCTCGAGGCGCAGGCCGCGTCCCGGATGTCGCACCCGTCCATCGTCCGCGTCTTCGACGCCGGCGAGGACGTCTCGGGGGCGCAGCCGGTCCCGTACATCGTGATGGAGCTCGTCGAAGGGACGCTGCTGAAGGCGATCATCGCCGACGGCCCCGTCCCGGCTGCGGATGCCGTGCGCTACGTCGACGGCATCCTCGAGGCCCTGGAGTACTCGCACAAGGCCGGCGTCATCCACCGCGACATCAAGCCAGGCAACGTCATGGTGACGCCCAAGGGCCAGGTCAAGGTGATGGACTTCGGCATCGCCCGCGCCGTTTCGGACTCGTCGTCCACCGTCGCGGAGACGACCCAGATCATCGGCACCGCCGCTTACTTCTCGCCCGAGCAGGCCAAGGGCGAGCCCGTCGACGGCCGGACCGACCTGTATTCCACGGGCGTGGTCCTCTACGAGCTGCTCACCGGGCGCCAGCCGTTCCGCGGCGATTCGCCGGTGGCGGTCGCGTACCAGCACGTCAGCGAGACGCCGGTGCCGCCGACCGAGGTGAACGAGCTCTCCCCCGGCGCGCTCGACCCGATCGTTCTCCGTGCGCTCGCGAAGGATCCGTACCAGCGGTATCCGGATGCCGCGAGCTTCCGTGCCGCGCTCGACACCGCCTTCGGCGGCAAGGCGCCGAGCAAGAAGCAGATCGGCGCTCTCACCAGCGAGCTCTACGGGCCGAGCCCCCGGGCCGCGCAGGAGACCGCACGCACCCTGCGCCAGCTCTCGACCGACACGACCATGGCTCGGACGCAGTCCGGTCCGCCGGTGGCATGGATCTGGGCGGGCGTCGCCCTGCTCGCCGTGCTGCTGGCCTCGGTGCTGTTCTGGGTCGTCACCGTGCAGGGCCCGAGCGTGCAGTCCTCGTCGCGCTCCGTCCCCGATCTCGTGGACGTCAGTTCCGAGCGCGCTCAGGAGGCGCTCGAGGAGCTCAACCTCACCTCCACCCTCGTCATGGAGCCGAGCTCCGACATCGCCGAGGGCAACGTCACGCGCACTGACCCGGAAGCCGGCACCACCGTCGAGCAGGAGACCGAGATCACCGTCTACGTGTCCAGCGGCGCGGAGACGGTCGAGGTTCCGCGGCTCGTCGGCATGTCGCAGGCCGACGCCGAGAAGGCGCTGAGCGAGGCCGGCCTTCAGCTCGGCACGATCCGGCCGGCCAGCAGCTCCGATCAACCCGCCGGTGTCGTGCTCGAGGCCAGCGTGGCCGACGAGCAGATCGAGGACGGCGACGAGCTGCCCCCTGGTACGACCGTCGACCTCGTCGTCGCGAGCGGCATGGTCGCGCTGAAGAACCTCGAAGGCTTCACGGTGGACGCCGCCACCGCAGAACTCGAGAGCGTGGGACTCCAGGCGGTTCCGACGCCCGACACGAGCTGCCCTGCGGTGGACCCGCCGACGGTGATGTCGATGTCGCTCGCCCCGGGTGATGTGCCGGTGCACTCGCCCGTCGAGCTGCGCTACTGCAGCGGCGAATAGCCCGACCCACCCGGCCCTTCTCGACCCCGGGTCGCTGAAGACGACCTTCGCCGCCTCTAGATGGGCTTCTTCGACCCCGGGTCGGAAAGGGACAGCGGGCTGAGCTCGGCGGCGCGGGCCACAGCATCCGGATCGCCGATCAGGGCGAGCCAGTTCGCGAGCAGGCGGTAGCCGCCCTCGGTCAGGACGCTCTCCGGGTGGAACTGCACCCCGAGGATCGGCAGCTCTCGGTGCGCGATCGCCATGACCGTGCCGTGCTCGGCACGTGCGGTGACGACGAGCTCGTCCGGCAGGTCGGGTTCGGCGAGAGCGAGCGAGTGGTAGCGTCCGGCGGCGAAGGGAGACGGGATGCCGTCGAACAGCGCTGACGAGTCGTGAGCGATCCGGGAGACCATGCCGTGCATCAGCTCCGGCGCTTCGGAGACCTCGACGCCGAAGGCCGCCCCGATCGCCTGATGGCCGAGGCACACGCCGAGCACCGGCATCCGTCGCTCGGCCGCGAGCGAGACGACCTCGACCGAGGCGCCGGCATCGCGGGGCCGACCAGGACCGGGCGACAGCATCACGGCGTCGGCGTCGGCGAACAGCGCGTCGATGCCGCGTGCATCCACGGCATCCGCTTCGACGACCGTCGTCGAGGCGCCGAGCTCGTGCAGATAGCCGACGACGGTGTGCACGAAGCTGTCGTGGTTGTCGACCACGAGCACCCGCACGGTCATTCCAGGTCGACCTCGCCCGGGGTGATGATCGGCGCGATCCAGGGGAAGACGTAGAAGAAGAGTCCGTACAGGACCGCCGCGACGAGTACGAGCAGGATGAACACCCGCAGCCACCAGGGGCCGGGGAGGATGCGCCAGAGAGCTGCGTACATCGTGGGGCTCCTTAGATGGACGGCGGGGCGACTTCGACGGGGGCGAGGGAATCGGGCGGACCCTCGGCGCGGGGCTGGAAGCCCTCGAAGACACCGTAGGCGACGATGCGCTCGGCGAGCGAGTACAGCGGCGAGCAGGCCGTCAGGGTGATGTACCGCTCGCCGGTCTCGACGCCGGGCATCTGCGGGACGTCGAGCAGCACGTCGACCTGCGCAGGGGTGACGTACTCGAGCGTGCGGAACCGATAGGTGTACCAGCCCTCGGGCGTCTCGACGACGATCGCGTCGCCGGTACGGAGCTTGTCGATCTTGTTGAGCGGCTTGCCCCAGGTCGTCCGGTGTCCGGCCACCGAGAAGTTCCCTACCTCGCCCGGCATCTTCGACTGGTCGTAGACGCCGATCCCGATCTTGTCCAGCGTCACCGCCCGGCTGGTTCCGCCGGCCACCGCGACGTTGTAGTCGCCGCCGAAACGCGGGATGAGCATCCGCGCGAACTCTTCGCCGTCGCCGGGGTGGGCGAGGATCGGCGGCTCGTAGTACGTCTCGCCGGTCTCGTCATCCGTGACGACGGGGGGTGGCTCCGGCGCGGGCTGACTCGCCCATTCCTGCGACACGGCTGCGCCTTCGGCGTTGTGCTGCGCGCTGATGATGATGTCGCCGATCCACATCTGCCAGGCGACGAACAGCATGACCAGAACACCTGCCGTGAGCAACAGCTCGCCCAGCACGCTCGTGAACGTCGCGCGAGGACGCTGACGTCGACGTCGCGCGCGACGGGTCTCGGGCACGGCGGTTGCAGTCACAGGCGCGATCCTATCCGTTCCGCGTGAACGTCAGCCGGGAGGACGCGGGTGTTCCCGGGCCTCATGGGTAGAATGTCCCCATGGCACGAGACCGCAAGAGCGAAGAACCCGTCGTCGAGCGCGCGGAAGGCGAGCAGGCGCCCAACGCCGTCTGGTTCAAGCCCGTCATGGTCGGCTTCATGCTGCTCGGGCTCGCGTGGATCCTCGTGTTCTACATCTCGGGGATGCAGTACCCGATCCCCGGCATCCAGTCCTGGAACCTCGCCATCGGCCTCGGCATCGCGCTGATCGGCTTCCTCATGACCACGCGCTGGCGCTGACGCCCGCGATCTCTGCAGAAGAACCCCCTCACCGCAACGGTGAGGGGGTTCTTCCGTTTCGCACCGGGGACGAGTTATCCACAAGCTCATCCACAGGCTGGGGAGAATTACACCGGTGTTATTCACACGGTGTGCACGCTCTGGTCAGGCCAGCATGACGGCCGGCGGAACGAAGGCCAGCAGCGCGACGAGCCCCAGCCCGAGCGCCACGAGCCAGAGGATCTGCCAGAGCCGCTGATCCCTCCGCTTGGTGCGCGTGAAGATCAGGGCGACGAGCAGGCCGACGACCGCACCGCCGATGTGCGCCTGCCAGGCGATGTTGAAGCCGGGTACGAACCCGATCACGAGGTTCAGCCCGATGATCACGAGAATGCCGGTGACGTTCGCTCCCATGTGGCGGCCGATGATGATCAGCGCCCCGAAGAGACCGAAGACGGCACCGGAGGCTCCGAGCACCGACTGCAGCGGCTCGATGCAGGCGACCGCGACGGAGCCGCCGACCGCACTGAGCACGTAGAGCGTGAGGAAGCGCCAGCGCCCGAGCATCGGTTCCAGGGTCCTGCCGATGATCCACAGCGAGAGCATGTTGAAGCCGATGTGCCAGATCCCGCTGTGCACGAGGGCAGCGGTGAGTACGCGCCACGGCTCGAAGACACCGCCGTTGAGGTCCGGATACAGATAGACGGCGTTGAAGAGCAGAGCGCCCTTGATGCTGTCGCCGATGCCGGGGATCAGGGTCAGCAGCCAGACGAACGCCGTCAGCGCGATGATCGCGTACGTGACGACCGGCCTGCCGGTGGCGGGGGCGAGGATCGACCGCCCGCCGTTCCAGCGGCGATCCGCCTTCTTCTGGGCCGGGGTGCGGTTCTTCTTCTGGTCCTTCAGGCACTCCGGGCAGATGACGCCGACGGCGGCCTGCGTCTGGCATTCGGGGCAGATCGTGCGCATGCAGCGCTGGCAGAGCACGAAGCTCTGCCGATCCGGATGCCGATAGCAGAAGTTGTCGCGATTGCTCGCGAATTCGGTGTTCGTCATCCGGATCGGCAGAGGAGGTCGGTCAGGCCGCGACGATGTCGATCGACTGCAGCACGACGGGCTCGATCGGGCGGTCGCCGGGAGCCGTCGGGACGGCGGCGATCGCGTCGACGACCGCGCGGGACGCGTCGTCGGCGACCTCGCCGAAGATGGTGTGCTTGCCCTGCAGCCACGGGGTCGGGTCCGTGGTGATGAAGAACTGCGAGCCGTTGGTGCCCTCGGCCTTGCCCGTGATCGCGTTGCGACGCAGACCTGCGTTGGCCATCGCGAGGATGTAGGGCTCGTTGAAGTCGAGCTCCATGTTGATCTCGTCGTCGAAGTTGTAGCCGGGGCCGCCGACGCCCTGACCGAGCGGGTCGCCGCCCTGGATCATGAAGTTCGGGATGATGCGGTGGAAGATGACGTCCTTGTAGAGGGGTCCCTCACCGGGCTTGCCGGTGGCGGGGTGCGTCCAGTCCTTCGATCCGTCGGCGAGGCCGACGAAGTTCGCGACCGTCTTCGGGGCGTGGTCGCCGAAGAGGTTGACGACGATGTCGCCGTGGTTGGTGTGCAGAGTTGCGACGTGAGAAGCGTGAGGCATGCACCTATTCTCGCAGAGCGCGCCCCGGGATGGCCTGGATGCCGCGCGTGATCGCTTAGCGCGATCGGAGATCCCTGGCAAGGGTGCCCACAAACTCTGCCCGCATCCAGCCGCGTCTGGCATGATGGGGAACCCGTACTCCAATGGACAGGAGAGCATCGTGAGCCTCAGCCGAAAGCGGAAGAAGGAACTGCGTCGTCTGCAGAACGACGCGAACAAGCTGTGGGAGTCCCAGCAGGTGCTCGTCGGCCAGGCCGCGACTGTCGCGCGCGAGGCCGGCCGCCAGCTCGGCAAGATCAACAGCGAGCAGGTCGTTCCTGTCGTTCAGGACGCGTACAACCGCAGGGTGGCACCGGTCGTCGACCAGAGCGTGCGCTTCGGCAAGCACGTCGTCGATGACAAGGTCGTTCCGATCGTCGGCGGTGTCGTCGGTTCGGCGCTCTCGGCCTGGGACGTCGCGAACGCGAAGCGCCACGGCCTCGTCGCAGCCCCGGCGCCGTCGAAGAAGGGCCCCGGCATCGGTTCGGTCGTCGCGATCATCCTCGGTGCCGCTGCCGCCGTCGGCGTGCTCTACGCCGCGTGGCAGGCTCTGCGCGCCGATGACGAGCTCTGGGTCGCGGACGACCCGCTGTCCGCGCCGAACGCGTGACCGATCCCCACTCCAGGGTCAAGGATGCGGCGGCCGCCCGTGGTCTCGAGATCGAGATCCGCGAGCGGCCGCAGGCACGCAGTCTCCACGAGGCCGCCGAGCTGCTCGGCATCCAACCGTCGGGCATTGTGAAGACGCTCGTCGTCAAGCGCTCGACAAGCTCAGGGAACGGCGAATACCTGTTCGCGCTGATCCCCGGCGGCCGGTCCATCTCGTGGCCGAAGCTGCGCGCCGTCGTCGGAGTGAACAAGCTGCGTCTGCCGGAGCCCGAGCTCGCCCTCGCTGCGACCGGCTACGAGCGCGGAACCATCGTGCCGATCGGCAGCACCACGGACTGGCCGGTCTATGCCGACGAGTCGATCGTCGGCCAGCGGGTCGCCATGGGTGCGGGTGCGCACGGCTACAGCCTCTTCGTCGAGGCCGACGACCTCATCGCCGCCTACGGCGCGACGGTGGCCGACATCTCGGTTCCTGAGCCCTAACCACCGCGAGGTTCTGTCAGCGGGAGAACACCCGCCGGCCGCCCGCGATCGTATGCTCGCGATCGGGCGTGCGGACGAGGGCATCCATCGGGTTCTCGGCATCCAGAACCACGATGTCGGCCCGCGCGCCGACGGCGAGGTCCGTCGCCTCCCGACCCACGAACGGCATGCTCGCGCCCGTCGCGATCTCCATCACGCGCGTGAGGTCCTCGTCGCGAACGAGACCGGACGCCCGGCTGTACTGCCGCGCGATCCCGAGCAGATCTCCGGTTCCGTAGGGGCTCCACAGGTCCCGGATGCCGTCGGTGCCGAGCCCGAACCGCACGCCCTCCGCGTCGAACGCGTGCAGGCTCAGCTGCGGCAGCCCCAGAGGCGCGACGGTCGTCATCGTCACCCCCAGCCCGGCCATGCGCTGCAGCAGGTCGCGCCGCCGTGACGGCGCGGCCGAGCCGATCGCGAAGCCGTGCGCGATGTTGACCTTTCCGACGAGGCCGAGACGCTCGACCCGGTCCAGGATCAGCTCGAACTGGAACAGCCCGAGCTCGTCGCCGTCGTGCAGATGGATGTCGAGGCCGCAACCGTGCTCGACCGCGATCGCGAACAGGCCGTCGAGCTGCCCGACCGGATCGCGATCGATTCCCGCCGGATCTAGCCCGCCGATGTGCTCGACGCCCGCGGCCGCGGCATCCGCGAGCAGTTCCAGCACGCCGGGGCGGCGCAGCACGCCGTCCTGCGGGAAGGCGACGATCTCACTCGTGAGCGCGCCGTCGTAGGCGGCGAACGCCTCGCGGACCGCTTCGATCCCGCGCATCCCGATCCCGAGATCCACATCGACGTGCGTGCGGACCGCGGTCGTGCCGTGACGGACGAATTCGGCCAGTACGGCGGCGGTGATGCCGACGCTCGGGATGCCGAGCTCATCGCGGCGTGCGCGCTCGTGCCGGATGCGGCCGTCCGTGCCGCCCTCTCCGCCGTAGGACTGCCACGGCAGTCCCCACCACGACTTGTCCACGTGGGCGTGGGTGTTGACGAGGCCGGGCAGTGCCAGCATCCCTCGTCCGTCGATCTCACCCTGCTGGACCGGGGCGTCAGATGCCGGACGGATCGCCGAGATGACGTCGTCGTCGATGACGATGTCGACGGCGTCGCGCCCCCACGGCCGGACGTTGCGGAGGGCGGAGACGGGGATGATGCTCATCGCCCCATCCTCGCATCCGGGGTGCGCCGGGTCAGAGGATGCCGGCCATGCGGAGGGCGATGTCGACGAGCTTGACGCGGTGCAGCTCTTTCGCGGCCGCGACGCTGAACCAGCCGGCCATATCGGTCGACCCGTCCTGCTCGAAACGCAGGCGTCCACCGGTGACCTCGGCGCGGTACAGGATCCGCAGCGTGTGCAGCGCCGTGTCGGACTTCTGCACGCGTCGGCCGGCAGGGATCACCCGGGAGTGGATGCCGAGCAGTTCGCCGACCTTCACCGAATATCCGGTCTCCTCCCGGAGTTCTCGGCGCACGGCATCCTCGGGGTCCTCGCCGGGCTCGAGTCCGCCGCCCGGCATCGTCCACGCGACGCGACGGCCCTCGGTCCACCGGGCGAGCAGGATCCGATCGTCGTCATCGGTGACGACCGCGTACGCGGCGACTCTCAGGTCCATGGAC
Organism: Microbacterium sp. ZKA21; assembly: GCF_050434165.1. Taxonomy (NCBI): domain Bacteria; kingdom Bacillati; phylum Actinomycetota; class Actinomycetes; order Micrococcales; family Microbacteriaceae; genus Microbacterium; species Microbacterium sp. ZKA21. Next base: position 224,775 of record NZ_JBNPVV010000003.1, on the reverse strand, counting down.
TCACATTAGCCCTCGAAGGTCTGCCGCCCGCTCGGGATGTCCTAGGCTCTGGCCATGCCGAACATCAGAGTGGAACTTCTCCCCGGTCGCACCGTCGACCAGCGTCGCGCCTTCGCCGAGGCCGTGACGGATGCCGCGGTCGACGCCCTCGGTGCCCGGCGCCAGGATGTGCGGATCATGTTCGAAGAGGTGGCCGCGGACTTCGTCGCCAACGGCGGAGTGCTCGCCAGCGAGGACGACTCGCGCGCTGCTCTGGTCGCGCGTGTGACGTCGTCCTCCGTCTGACACGCAGCGCCCCGCTCTCGCCCTTTCGACTCCGAGGCGGAACTAGCGCGCATACCGGCTGGTCGGTATGCTGACGGGAAGTCCCGCGCCGGAGCGGGCGCGTCAGGGAGGTCCGGATGCTGATCCGCGGAGCCGTGCTCGAACAGTCGGGCGCCCCCTCCCCGTTCCATGAGTCCCAGCCGTTCACGATCGGCGAGCTCGATCTCGAACCGCCGCGGCACGGGGAGCTGCTGGTGCGCATCGAGGCCGCCGGCGTCTGCCACTCCGATCTGAGCGTCGTGGACGGCAACCGTGTGCGCCCTGTGCCCATGCTGCTCGGGCACGAAGCCGCGGGGATCGTGGAACAGGTCGGCGACGGCGTCGACGACATCGTGGTCGGCTCGCGCGTCGTCATGACCTTCCTGCCGCGATGCGGCGACTGCGACGGATGCCGCACGAACGGCCGGCTGCCCTGCGTGCCAGGCTCGGCCGCCAACGCCGCCGGGACGCTCCTGGCCGGCGGGTCCCGTCTGCACCGCGACGGAGAGACGGTGCATCACCACCTCGGCGTGAGCGCGTTCGCCACCCATGCGGTGGTCGATCGGGCATCCGTCGTCGCCGTCGACGCGGACGTGCCGCCCGAGATCGCCGCGCTCCTCGGCTGCGCGGTGCTCACCGGGGGCGGTGCGGTGATCAACGCCGGCCGCCCCGCACCCGCAGAACGCGTCATCGTGGTCGGACTCGGAGGTGTCGGCATGGCGGCGCTGCTCGTCGCCGCCGCCCTCGGCCACGAGGTCGTCGGTGTGGACGCCGTACCCGCGAAGGTCGAGGCCGCCCGTGCGCTCGGCGCCCCGGCATCCTGCACTCCTTCGGACGTGGGCGACCTGCGTGCTCCCGTCGTGATCGAGGCCGCCGGATCCGCGCGCGCCTTCGAGACAGCCCTCGCACTCACCGCACCGGGAGGGACGACGGTCACGGTCGGCCTCCCGGCTCCGGATGCCGTGGCCCACGTCTCCCCGCTCCGGCTGACCGCCGAGGCGCGCACCGTGATCGGCAGCTACCTGGGCTCGGCGGTCCCGGAGCGCGACATCCCCAGGTACGTCGACCTCTGGCGATCAGGACGGCTGCCGCTCGAACGGCTCGTGTCCTCCCGCATCCGTCTGGACAACCTGCCGGAGGCCATGGATCGCCTCGCCGCCGGGACGGAACTGCGCCAGCTCATCGTCTTCTGATCCGCTCCCCCTCCGAAAGGAACATTCATGACCCGTACCGCCATCGTCACCGGCGCCGCGCGCGGCATCGGCGCTGCCACCGCGAAACGTCTCGCCTCCGACGGCCATGCCGTGGCCGTCCTCGACCTCGACGAGGCGTCCTGCGCGGACACCGTCGCCGCCATCGAAGACGCCGGTGGTCGCGCGATCGCCGTCGGCGCGGACGTCGCCGATGCCGCCGCCGTGCAGAGCGCCGTCGATCGCATCGCCGCGGAACTCGGTGCACCGACGATCCTCGTCAACAACGCCGGCATCATCCGCGACAACCTGCTGTTCAAGATGACCGAGGACGACTGGGATGCCGTGCTCACCGTGCACCTGCGCGGAGCGTTCCTCATGTGCCGTGCCGTGCAGAAGCATCAGGTCGACGCAGGATGGGGTCGCGTGGTCAATCTGTCCAGCACCTCGGCACTGGGCAATCGCGGCCAGGCGAACTACGCCGCGGCCAAGGCCGGCATGCAGGGCTTCACGAAGACGCTGGCCCTCGAACTGGGCCGGTACGGCGTGACGGCGAACGCGATCGCGCCGGGCTTCATCGTCACCGACATGACGCGAGCCACGGCCGAGCGCATCGGCGTCGGCTTCGACGACTTCGTCGCGCACGCCGCGAAGGAGATCCCCGTCGGACGCGCGGGAGAGCCCGACGACATCGCGGCCGCGGCATCCTTCTTCTGCTCGGAGGAGGCGGGGTTCATCTCCGGGCAGGTGCTCTACGTCGCGGGAGGCCCGCGCGCATGAGCATCCTCATCGAGCATCCGTCCGCCCTGCCGGACGCCGTCGGTCGCACCGCGACCGGCGACTGGTTCACGATCGATCAGCCGCGGATCCAGGCCTTCGCCGATGCGACGGAGGACTGGCAGTGGATCCATCTGGATGCCGAGCGTGCGACCTCCGGACCGTTCGGCGCGACGATCGCGCACGGCTATCTCACCCTCTCGCTGCTGCCGCGCCTGGTCGCCGGCCTCGTGCTGGTCGACGGCGCGACGATGGTCGTGAACTACGGGCTCGATCGCGTGCGCTTCCTGCAGCCGGTCACGGCGGGCTCGCGCGTGCGTGCGGTGACGGAGGTCACCGGCGCCGAGGAGGGCCCGCAGGGGTGGCGGCTCTCGTCCCGCACGACCGTCGAGATCGAGGGATCGGAGCGGCCCGCGCTCGTGGCGGACACGCTCGCCCTTTTCGTCGCGGGGTGAGCACGGCGAAGAACGCCCGCCGATCGGGCGGGCGCCCTTCGGCGTTTTTCAGACGCGCTCGAGGACCAGTGCCATCCCCTGGCCGCCGCCGACGCACATCGTCTCCAGGCCGTACCGTCCGCCGGTCGCGGCGAGACCGTTGATCAGCGTGGAGGTGATCCGGGCGCCGGTCATCCCGAACGGATGCCCGACCGCGATCGCCCCGCCGTGCACGTTCAGCCGCTCCTCGTCGATGCCGAGTTCACGCGCGGACGGAATCACCTGCGCGGCGAAGGCCTCGTTGATCTCGACGAGGTCGATGTCCGCGATCGCCAGCCCCGCGCGGGAGAGCGCCTGCCGCGAAGCGTCCACGGGCCCGAGCCCCATGATCTCCGGCGACAGCCCGCTCACCCCGGTCGACACGATCCGCGCGAGCGGCTCGAGGCCCAGTTCGTCCACCACCCGGTCAGAGACGACGACGAGTGCCGCCGCACCGTCGTTCAGCGGACAGCAGTTGCCCGCTGTGATCGTGCCGTCCGGACGGAACACCGGATCGAGCCCGGCGAGCGCCTCCACGGTCACACCCGCTCGGGGTCCATCATCGGCTGCGACCACCGTGCCGTCGTCGAGCGTGACCGGGGTGATGTCCTGCGCCCAGAAACCTGACGCGATCGCCGCCTCGGCGCGCTGCTGCGATCGGGCGGCGAAGGCATCCTGCTCGTCCCGCGTGATCCCGTGCACCTGGGCGACGTTCTCCGCCGTCTGCCCCATCGCGATGTACGGATCGGGCAGGGCGCTGTACGACCGGGGATCCGTCCAGGGCGGCGCGCCGAGCTCCGCCCGACGAGCAGTGATCGTCACGGCATCCGAGAACACCGGGTTCTCGATCGCGATGCCGGGCATCACGTCGCTCATCCCCTGGGTGTACCGGCTCACCGCCTCGACGCCGGCCGAGACGAACACGTCGCCCTCACCGGCCTTGATCGCATGGAACGCCATCCGCGTCGTCTGCAGGGAAGAGGAGCAGTAGCGGTTCACGGTCGTGCCGGGCACGGTGTCGAGGCCGAGCAGCACCGAGACGATCCGTGCGATGTTGAACCCCTGCTCGCCCGCGGGCTGTCCGCAACCCAGCATGAGGTCGTCGATCCGCGACGGATCGAGTTGCGGAACGCTGTCGAGCGCCGCACGCACCATGCGGGCGGCGAGGTCGTCCGGGCGCATGGTGGCGAGCGACCCCTTCCTGGCGCGGCCGATCGGCGAGCGGGCGGTGGCGACGATATAGGCCTCTGGCATGGTTCTCTCCTCGGGATCAGACGAACGCGGCGATGCCGGTGATGGCCCGGCCGACGATGAGCGAGTTCATGTCGTAGGTGCCCTCGAACGTATACACGGCCTCGGCATCGGCGAAGTAGCGGGCGACGCCGTGGTCGAGCTGGATGCCGTTGCCGCCGCAGATCTCCCGGCAGCGCGCGACGGTCTCGCGCATGCGAGCACTGACGAACGCCTTCGCCATGGCGGAATGGTGATCGCGCTGGATGCCCTCGTCCTGCATCTGCGACACCCGCATGCACAGGGCCGTGGATGCCGTGATGTCGGCGAGGCAGTCGGCGAGCTTCTGCTGCACGAGCTGGAAGGACGCGATGGGCTTGCCGAACTGGATGCGCGTCTTCGCGTACTCGAGCGCGGCCTCGTAGGCGCCGACCCCGACGCCGAGCGCCTGCCACGCGACATCCGCCCTGGTCAGGCGCAGCACGACGGCGAGGTCCCGGAAGCCGTGGATCCGCTGCAGGCGATCGCTCTCCGGGACGACGACGTCCTCGAGCACGATGTCGGCGTTCTCGACCGCGCGCAGCGACTGCTTCCGCTCGATCTTGGTGGCGGTGAACCCGACCGCCGGCGTGCGCACGAGGAACCCCTTGACCTGGTCGTCCGCGACGTCCCGCGCCCAGATCACGACGAGATCGGCGAACGCGCCGTTGCCGATCCAGCGCTTCGCGCCGTTCAGCACCCATTCGTCGCCGCGTCGCTCGGCCGTCGTCTCGAGTCCCTTCGCGGTGTCGGATCCGTGCCCCGGCTCGGTCAGCCCGAACGCCGCGACCTGCTGACCGGCGGCGAGCACCGGTAGCCATTGCGCCTTCTGCTCCTCCGAACCGCCGACTTGGATCGCGGTCATCGCGAGCCCGCTGTGCACGCCGATGAACGTCGCGGTAGACGGATCGGCGCGGGAGATCTCCATCGCCACCCAGCCGCGGAACACGGCGGAGTTCTCGAACTGCCGCGTCTCCGGGAAGGCATTGCCGTACAGACCGAGCTCGGCGATGCGCGGCACGAGGTGTCGCGGGCTCTCCGCGCGCTCCCAATGGTCGTCCGCGTAGGGACGCACCTCGAGATCGAGGAACTCCCGGATGCCGGTGAGCGCGCGCTGCTCGGCATCCGTGAGCAGGTGCTGGAACGCGTAGAAGTCGGCGTCGAGCAGCGCGGCGGGCTCGGTTCCGGTCGACACGGGCGGGGTCAGCGTGAACGTCATCGTTTCTCCGATCGTCGGTGATCAACCCGAGTATGCATCATATTTGAGAATGTTGCACAACATCTCCGGAAACGTTGCGTCCAGGCCCGACCCCGCAGGTAGAGTGCACGCATGACCTCCGTCACCGCCTCCGCCACGATCGCCACGGCCGGGACGGACGCCGCTCCATCCTGGTTGTCCGAGCGGCTCGACGACCACGCCGACGCCGTCCGCGCGTTCGAGGCGGCGCGTGAGACCTTCATCTCCGGACGCCGCATCGACATGGGAGCCCTCGCGACGACGCTCGGCGTCGACCGCACGTCGCTTTTCCGCTGGGTCGGCAATCGGGATGCCCTGCTGAGCGAGGTGCTGTGGTCGCTCGCCGTGCCGACGCTCGTGCAGGCCGAGCACGCCACAGCCGCCAGCACCGGGGGCGAGCGCATCGCTGGCATCCTCACCCATTTCGTCGACGATCTGATCACCGCGGACTACTTCCGCCAGTTCCTCCGCCGGGAGCCCGCGCGGGCACTGCGCCTGCTCACCACGAAGGAGAGCCCGATCCAGCGCCGCTACGTCGCGACGGCCGAGTGGCTCGTCCGGCGCGAGCTCGGCGAGCAGCCGCTCGGCGGCGCGATCGATCCGGCGGGGCTCGCCTATCTGCTGGTACGCATGTCGGAGTCGTTCACCTACGCCGACCTCATCTCCGGCGATCAGCCCAGCGCGGAGCGCGCCCGCGTCGCGTTCCGCCTGCTGCTGCGAGTCGACGGCTGAGCCGCCCATGACTGTCCGCGACCCCTTCGCCACGCGCTGGAACGACAACGACCAGTACGGCCACCTGAACAACAGCGTCTACTACCTCGCCATGGACACCGCGATCAACGCCTGGATGATCCGCGAGGGCGGACTGGATCCGACCGGCGACGCGATCGCGCTCTGCGCAGCGTCGTCCTGCGAGTTTCACGCCTCGGCGTCGTTCCCGGATGTTCTCGAGGTCGCCATCGGCATCGAGCGTCTCGGCTCCACGAGCGTCACGTGGGATCTCGGCATCCATCGCGCCGGCGAGCAGATCGCGCACGGCCGTTTCGTGCACGTGTTCGTGGACGCCGGAACCCGCCGTCCCGTGGCGATCCCGACCGGCATCCGCTCGGCGATCGAGGCGCAGCTGATCTGACCCCGCGCGCGAACACCCGTCGGAGAGACGACTCGCCAACAAACCGACCATCCGGTATGCTGATCGCACCGCTCATCGACGAACGGTGGAAAGGCGGGCGCTGATGCCTGAGGTCCCCGGGCTGGATGTGGCGGCGCTGACCGCCTGGCTGTCCACCGCGCATCCCGAACTCGCCGCCGGCCAACTGCAGGCCGAGGTCATCGCCGGCGGACGCAGCAACCTCACGTACGCCGTCTCGGGTGCCGCGATCCCGCTGATCCTGCGCCGGCCCCCGCTCGGACATGTGCTCTCCAGCGCGCACGACATGGGGCGCGAGCACCGCGTCATCTCGGCCCTGGCGCCGACGCCGATCCCCGTCCCCACGGCGATCGATCTCGTCGACGACACCGAGCAGGCCGCGATCACCGGCACGCCGTTCTTCCTCATGGAGCGCGCGCCGGGGCGAGTGCTGTCCTCCCGTTCCCAGAACGCCGCCCATCCGCCGGCCGCGCTGCGCGCGCTGAGCATCGAACTGATCCAGCATCTCGCCGATCTGCACGCGGTGGATCCGTCCACGGTCGGCCTCGGCGACTTCGGCCGGCCGGACGGCTATCTCGCCCGCCAGCTGACCACGTGGCGCCGGCAGCTCGACGCCTCGCGCTCCCGGTCCACACCGATCCTCGATCGGCTTCAGGACGGCCTCGTGCAGGGGGTGCCCGAGACCGGCCGCACCGGCATCGTGCACGGCGACTACCGCCTGGACAACGCACTGGTCGCCGGCCCAGCCGAGCATCCGCACATCTCCGCGATCCTGGACTGGGAGATGGCCACGCTCGGCGACCCGCTGGTCGATCTCGGCATCTTCGCCCTGTACTGGGACATCGCGGCGCTCCCCGCCGGCGTCGGCGCCGTGCCCAGCGCCGTCGATCCGGCCGCGGGCTACCCGAGCTTCGACGATCTCGCCGACGTCTACGCCGCTCACGCCGGCATCGTGCTGCCCGAGCTGCACTGGTACCGCGCCTTCGCCGCCTACAAGCTCGCCGTGATCCTCGAAGGGATCCACTACCGCTACCAGGCCGGCGATACCGTCGGCGAGGGCTTCGATCGGATGGGCGCGCTCGTGGAGCCGCTCGCTCAGAAGGGACTGCAGGTGCGCTGATGGACTTCGCCCCGGATGCCAGGACAACCGAGATCACGGCGCAGGCGCGCCGCTTCGTCGACGAGGAGGTGCTGCCGGCCGAGCCCGTCCTGGACGAGCAGCTCGCCGCGACTCCGGACCGATGGGACGTCCGCCCGATCGTGCGCGACCTGCAGGAGAGGGCGCGCGCCGAGGGCCTGTGGAATCTCTTCCTCCCCGGCGACCCCGCCGTCACGGGAGCTGCGGGGCTGACGAACCTGCAGTACGCCCCGGTGGCCGAGCTCACCGGCTGGAGTCCGCGCCTGGCCCCGGCGGCCTTCAACTGCGCGGCGCCGGACACCGGCAACATGGAGGTCCTGAACGAGTTCGGCACCCCGGCGCAGAAGGAGCGCTGGCTGGCTCCGCTGCTGCGGGCCGAGATCCGCTCCGCCTTCTGCATGACGGAGCCGGATGCCGCATCCAGCGATGCCACGAACATCGGCACCCGCATCCGCCGCGACGGCGACGCCTACGTCATCACCGGGCGCAAGTGGTGGTCGACAGGAGCGATGAATCCGGATGCGGCGATCTTCATCGTCATGGGCAAGACCGATCCGGATGCCGCGCGACACCGCCAGCAGTCCATGATCCTCGTCCCCCGTGACACCCCGGGCGTGCGGATCATCCGCCCGCTGACCGTCTTCGGCTACGACGACCGCGACCACGGCGGGCACGCCGAGATCGCCTTCGACGACGTGCGCGTTCCGGCGGCGAACCTCATCGCAGCGGAAGGCGACGGGTTCGCGATCGCGCAGGCCAGGCTCGGACCGGGCCGCATCCATCACTGCATGCGCGCGCTCGGCATGGGTGAGCGGGCGCTCGCCCTGCTGACGGCGAGAGCCAACGAGCGGCATGCGTTCGGGCGCAGCCTGGCCGAACAGGGCGTCATCCGGGAGTGGGCGGCTGAAGCCCGCATCCAGCTCGAGGCGCTGCGGCTGCTCGTGCTGAAGACCGCGTGGCTCATGGACACCGTCGGCAACCGCGAGGCCATGACCGAGATCCAGGCGATCAAGATCGCCGTGCCCCGCGCCGTGCAGACGATCATCGACCGCGCCATCCAGGTGCACGGCGGCGCCGGCGTCTCCGGCGACACCCCGCTGGCCGAGCTCTACGCCGGCATCCGATCACTGCGCATCGCCGACGGCCCGGACGAGGTCCACCTGTCGAGCCTCGGGCGCGCGCAGTTGCGCATCTGAGCATCCCCCGAAAGCCGTCATGTCGAAGTCGAAGGAGACACCGATGACCCACCACCCCGATCCGGCCGTCGACGGGCCGGGATTCCCGACCCTGTCCGTCGCGAGCATCCTCGCCGAATCCGCCGTCCGCCATGCGGATCGTCCCGCGGTGCACTTCGCCGGCACGACCACGACGTATCGGGAACTGTGGGATCAGACCCGCGCCTACGCCGGCGCCCTGCGGGACCGGGGCATCGGCCGCGGCGACCGCGTCGCCCTGCTCATCCCGAACGTCCCGGATTTCGCCCGCGTCTACTACGCGGTGCTGTCGCTGGGCGCGGTCGCCGTTCCCGTGCATCTGCTGTTCAAGGCGGACGAGATCGCCTACGTGCTGCGGGATGCCGAGGCGGATCTGCTCGTGGTCGCAGCTCCCCTGCTCACCGAGGCGGTGCCGGCCGCGGCATCCGCAGGGGTCCCGCTCACGACCGTGCTGCTTCCGATGGATGCCGGGGTCGACCTCCCGCATCTGGAGGCCGAAGCCGCGGCAGCCGAGCCGATCCCGCGTCACACGGCGACCGGGCCGCTCGATGCCGCGACCATCCTCTACACGAGCGGCACGACCGGAACACCCAAGGGTGCGGTCGGCAGCCACCTCTCGATCGTCGAGCAGGTGCACTGCACGCTCATCGACGCCTTCGATCTGCGCGCTGACGACGTCGTGTTCGGAGGGCTGCCGCTGTTCCATACCTTCGGCCAGACCGCCGTGATGAACATCGCGTTCCGTGTCGGCGCCTCGGTCATCCTGCTGCCGCGCTTCGATCCGGACGAGGCGCTGAGCCTGATGGCCTCGCATCGTGCGAGCGTGTTCACCGCCGTGCCGACGATGTACGTCGGGATGCTGGAGGCGGCCAGGCGCTCGCCCGAGCGTCCGCCGCTGCGCTACGCCGTCTCCGGCGGTGCCGCGCTGCCGGTCGCGGTGCTCGAGGCGTTCCACGATGCTTACGACGCCGATGTGCACGAGGGGTACGGGCTCACCGAGACCGCGCCGACCGTGTCGTCCAATCCGCTCGGCGAGCCGATCCGCCCCGGCACGGTCGGCCGTGCCCTCTGGGGCGTCGACGTCGCGATCGCCGACCCGGAGATCGACGATCGGATCCTGCTCGACGAGGAACCCGGCGCACTGGGCGAGATCGTGGTGCGCGGCCACAACCTGTTCAAGGGCTACCTCGGGCGCCCGGATGCTTCGGCGAGCGCCGTGGTGGGCGGCTGGTTCCGCACCGGCGACCTCGGCACGTACGTCGACGGGGTGCTCACGATCGTCGACCGCAAGAAGGACATGATCGTCCGATCCGGCTACAACGTGTACCCCACCGAGGTCGAGGCCGTGCTCGCCCGGCATCCGGGGATCGCGGTCGCCGCCGTGTTCGGCGTCGCCGACGACGTCCGCGGTCAGGAGGTGCACGCGGCCGTCGTCGCGCGCGAGGGCGCCGAGCTCGATCCGGACGAGGTGACCGCCTTCGTCCGGGACCGCATCGCGGCGTACAAGTATCCGCGTGTCGTGCACGTCGTCGACGCGCTGCCGCTCGGCGGCAGCGGCAAGGTCCTCAAGCGCGAGCTGGTGACGCAGTTCACGACGGCGTAGCCCACCCGACGAAGCGGCCCCGGATCTCGTGGATCCGGGGCCGCTCCTGTTCCTGCGGGGGATTCAGGAACCCGGCACGCCCTCCGCCGTGAGTTCGACGGGTGCGGGCTCGACCGCGCTGACCTCGCCGCCGTCGACGGCGTAGGTCGCGCCGACGTAGTCCTGCACGCCCTGGTCGACGGCCGTGATGCCGACGCCGAGGTAGGCGGCGTGGCTGTCCTCATTGAACGAGAGCGGCAGGATGCCGTTGCCCGCGAGCTCCCCGGAGCGCAGTGCGTCGACGAGCGACTCGCGCGTCGGATTCTCCCCGGCGGCCTCGAGCGTCTCGGCGAAGAGGTACGCGACGCTCATGCCGTAGATCGTGTTGCCGTCGAAGGGCGCCGCGTCGTTGTACTCGTCGTTGACCTTCTGGAACAGCGCCACCCAGTCGCTGTCGCCGCCGAGCGAGGGCAGGTAGTTCGTCCCCACGAACCCCTGCAGCAGCTGCGGGCCGACATCCTCGCCCAGGTATCCGATCAGGGTCGGGTAGTCGGCGCCGGAAGACGACGAGAACCACTGCGGGAACCAGTTCAGCTGTGCGGCGGTGCCCAGCGCGAGGGCGGTGAATCCGTTGATCGTGCCGAGGATGTTGATCTCGCAGCCGGCCGCCTTGAGCGCGCCGATCTGCGCGGTGACGTCCTGGTTCGAGACCGAGTAGCGCTCGACGTGCGTCAATCCGTCCGCGCCGAGAGCCAGTTCGGCGCCCTCGACCATCTCGTCGCCGAAGTCGTCGTCCTGGCCGAGCAGGCACACCTTCTTGTCCGGGTACTCGTCGGCGGCGTACTGCGCGAGCGCGGCGCCCTCCACGACGTAGTCGGCGTTGAACCCGAACGTGAACGGATACTTCTCCGGCTGGTTCCAGTTGGTGGAGCCGGAGGCGACGAACAGGTCTGGCACCTCGTTCTGGTTCAGGTAGTCGAGCACGGCGGTGTGCGGGGCGGTGCCCAGGCCGTTCACGATCGCGAACACCTCGTCCTCCTGCACCAGTTCGCGCACCACGGTCTGGGTGGTGGCGGGGTTGTAGCCGTCGTCCTTGACGATGTACTCGATCTCACGGCCGTGCACGCCGCCCTGATCGTTCAGATAGGCGAAGTAGGCGGTGGCGGCTGCCGAGATCGACGAGTAGCCGGCGGCGGCAGGCCCGGTCAGGGGCGTGTGCGTGCCGATCGTGACGGTGTCGTCGGTGACGCCGGGTGCATCGGCGGCGGGGTCCGCGGTCGTCGGGGTGCTGCAGCCGGCGAGGACGACGGCGAGTGCGGATGCCGCGACGACGGCGAGCACGCGGCCAGGGGAGTGCTGTGACATGAGTCACCTCTTTCGTGTGGTGGTGGGCAGAACGGGTTCGGGTTCGGATGCCGCGGCATCCGATGATCGCCGGATGCGGCGCCGCAGGCTCGCCAGGCCACCCGGCCGGACGAGCATCGTCACGATGAGCAGGGCGCCGAAGACGAGGACGGGAAGGTTGCCGGCGAGGCGCTGGGCGAGGTCGGCGGGTACGGGGAGTGCGGCCGTCGCGGCGCCGATCGCCCAGGGCAACAGCACGACGAGCGCTGACCCGATCGCCGCGCCGCCGATGCTGCCGAGGCCGCCGAGCACGACGGCCACGACGAGGAGCAGCGAGAACGCGAGCGTGTAGGCGCCGGGGCTGACGGACTGCGTCACGAAGCAGATCACCGCGCCGCCGGCCCCGGCCGCGGACGCGCTGACGACGAACGCGGTCACCTTCACCCGTGCCGCTGCGACGCCGTTCAGCCGTGCCGCGGTCTCGTCATCGCGGACGGCGCGCATCCGCAGTCCGAACGATCCGCCGCCCAGCACCGCGAGCCAGGTGACGACGACGCCGGCCACGAGCACGGCGACCCAGGCCTGCCACTGCTCCACGGCGATGAGATCGCGCAACGGCTCGGGGACGCCGTCGTAGGGGATCTGGATCCCCTGGTCGCCGCGGAGGATGCTCGAGAACACCGTGGCCGCTGCCGGAACCGCGATCACCAGCGCCAGGGTGACGCCGGCGAGATAGGGGCCCTGCAGTCGGGCCGCCGCGAGTCCGAGGAGGAGACCGAGCATGCCGGCGGCGGCGATGCCTGCCAGCATCCCGATCACGAACCGTAGGACCGAGCCGACGCCGGCCTCGGTGAGCGCGTTCACGGTGAGCGCGTAACCGTAGCCGCCCGTCGCCATGAGCGCGGCGTGTCCGAGCGAGAGCTGCCCGCTGTGCCCGATGAGCAGGGTGAGGCCGGCGGCGACGCAGAACGTGGCGGCGATCGTCGCGAGCTGGAAGTTGCGGTACGGATCGAGCAGGAACGTGCCGCCGATGGCGAGGATGGTCAGCACGGCGCCCAGGGCGATCGTGCGACGCGGGCCGCGCAGGGCCGAAAGGATGCCGGTCATGCGCTGCGCGCCCGGTTGATGGAGAACACGCCGTCCGGTTTCAGCAGCAGGACCGCGACGAGCAGCACGAGCACGCCGATCGGTGCGACCGTGGCTCCGAGGTATCCGGTGACGAGGCTCATGACGACGCCGACCACGAGACCGCCGAGAAGGGCGCCGGCGGGCGAATCGAGACCGCCGACGACCGCGACGGCGAAGGCGTAGACGAAGAGCATGTCCGTGGCGTGCGGGTTCAGTCCCAGCTCGGTGGGGACGAGGAGGATCGCGGCGAGCGCGGCGAGCGCGCTCGACAGCATCCAGCCGATCGTCACCATCCGATTCACCCGCACGCCGAGGATCCGGGAGACTTCGGGGGCGAAGGCCGATGCGCGCAGCTGCAGCCCGAGCGAGGTGCGAGTGAAGAGCAGGGCAAGACCGCCCATCACCGCGAGTGCGACCGCCAGGATGAACACGTCGTTGGGCGAGAGCAGCGGAACCCCGGAGACCATGAGGGGACGGTCGTCGAACGGCGCGGACATCGGGCGGTATTGCGGGCCGAAGAGGATGCCGAGCAGCGACTGCAGCACCATCACGAGCCCGATCGCGACGATCACGCCGGTCAGTGGAGCCGAGTGCGGGGCGAAGCGCATGACGCCGCGTTCGACGACGAGTCCCGTCACTGCTCCCGTGATGAGGCCGGCCGCGAGCCCGGCGAAGTAGTCGCCGGTCAGCCCGCTCACCGCGAACGCCGCGTACGTGGCGACGAGCGCCATCGCCCCCTGGGCGAAGTTGATGATGCGCGCTGCGCGCCAGATCAGCACGAGCGATAGAGCGAACAGGGCGAAGATCGCGCCGCGCGCGAGCCCGGTGGCGAGGAGGAAGGCGAGTCGATCCATCAGAACCCCAGGTAGGCGTGTCGGAGGGCGGAGTCGTCGGCGAGATCGGATGCCGGAGCATCCGCCACCACGCGACCGAGATCGAGCACCACGCCGCGGTCAGCGATGGAGAGGGCGGATTTGGCGTTCTGCTCAGCGAGCAGCACCGTCAGTCCGCGCCGCTCGGCCGTGATGCGCAGCGTCGCCATGATCTGCGCCACGACGAGCGGGGCCAGACCCAGCGACGGCTCGTCCAGCGCGATCACGCGCGGCTCTGCGACCAGCGCGCGCCCCAGCGCGAGCATCTGCCGCTCGCCGCCGGAGAGCTGGTGACCCTCGGCGCCGCGGCGACGGGCGAGAGGCTCGAACAGCTCGTATATGCCTCGGATGGCATGCTCACGCGCCGCACCGCGATGACGCCAGAGTGCGCCGAGACGCAGGTTCTCGTCGACCGTGAGTTCGGCCACGACGCTCTGTCCGTCGGGGACGAGGGCGAGTCCGCGACGGGCGCGCTCCTCGGTGCGCAGCGGCGACAGATCGGTGCCGTCCAGCGCGAGAGCACCGCCGGTCGTCGGGACGAGTCCCAGGAGCGCACGCAGCAGGGTGGTCTTGCCCGCACCGTTGGCACCCAGGAGCGCGACGATCTCGCCGGGACGGATGCCGATGCTCACGTCGTGCAGCACCGGCGCGCCGCCGTACCCGACGGTCAGCTCGCGGATCGTGAGGGATGCTCCGGTCGCGGTCCGAGTCGATGGAGCGCTCATGCGGCGGGTTCCTCTGCCCTGACGTCCTCGTCCCCGTGTGCGCCGAACGTGGCTTCGGTGCCGGCGGCCACTCCCAGGTAGGCCTCCTGCACGCGGGGGTCGGTGCGGATCTGCTCCGGTTCGCCGTGCGCGATGACGCGTCCGAAGTCGAGCACCACGATGCGGTCGGCGAGGCGCATCACGAAATCGACGTGGTGCTCGACGAGCAGCACCGCGCATCCGGCATCCGCGACGCCTCGCACGATGCCGGTGAGCCCGGCGATGTCCTCGGCTCCCAGACCACCGGCCGGTTCGTCCAACAGGAGCAGCGTCGGTGCGGTGACCAGGGCGCGGGCGAGTGCGACCCGCTTGCGATCGGGATACGCGAGCGCGGCGACCGGACGGTCGGCCATAGCGACGAGGTCGAGGTCGGCGAGCTGTGCCGCGACGGCGCTGTCGGCATCCTTCGACCCGGCCAGCGGGATGCGGATGTTGTCGCGCACCGACAGCGTCGGGAACAGGCCAAGACCCTGCAGGGTGCGGGACACACCGCGGGCCGTCAGCGCCGATGTCCGGCGCGGCGCACGCACGCCGTCGATCCTGACCTCCCCCCGGCGGCGCACCAGAGCGCAGATCGCATTGAAGATCGTCGTCTTCCCGGCGCCGTTGGGGCCGATGAGGGCGACGACCTCGCCCGGACGGACGTCGAACGACACGTCATCGACGGCGGTCAGACCGCCGAAGGTCACGGTCAGCCGGTCCACCTCGAGCAGGGGTGGAGGTTCGTGCGGGGATTGCGGATTCATCGGCACCTCTTCGTGTCGTTGGTCCGATCACTGTACATCAGAAACCGACCGGGCGGTATGTTCATGTTGCAGACGGAAGCGCATTCGAGGCGGGACGCCTCAGCGGTGCGGGATTCCGGCGATCATTCCGCCGTCGACGACGAACTCCGCGCCGCTCGTGAACGACGACGCGTCGCTCGCGAGGAAGACGATGGTGCCCGTGAGATCCTGCGGCACTCCGGGGCGGCCCAGGGGGATGTCGAGGTGCGCCGGATCGATCCGCGTCGTCATGGACGTCGTGATGAAGCCGGGGTGCACCGAGTTCACCCGGATTCCGGAGGGACCGAGTTCGACGGCCAGCGAGGCGGACAAGCCGCGCACACCGTACTTCGCCGCCGTGTAGCCGTGCAATCCAGGGCTGCCGCGCATGCCCTCCACGGACGAGATGTTGATGATCGAACCGCGGCCTTGCCGCTTCATCGTCGGCACGACGGCACGGCATCCGAAGAAGGTTCCGGTGAGGTTCACCGCGATCACGGAGTTCCACTTCTCGGTGGTCAGGTGCTCGATCGGGGCGGCGTTGGCGATGCCGGCGTTGTTCACCAGCACATCGATGGCGCCGAAACCGGCGAGGGCGGCATCCACCGCGGCATCCCAGGCCGCCTCGTCCGTGACGTCCAGCGGGACGAACCGGGCACGCTCTCCCAGCTCTGCCGCAAGAGCCTCGCCCTCGATGGCGAGGATGTCGGCGATGACCACGCGGCCGCCCGCGGCGTGCAGTGCGCGGACGTAGGCCTCGCCGATCCCCCTGGCCCCACCGGTGACGAGCGCCACGCGCCCGTCGAGATCGGTCACGCGGCCACCTCGATGACCACGCGGCCGACGGTCGCGCCGGTCGCGAGCGCCGTGATCGCATCGGGGGCGCGCTCGAACGGGACGACGTGATCGACGACGGGGTCGATCCGGCCTTCCTCGAAGAGACCGATGAGTGCATCATGCGCTTCGTCCACGAGTTTCGGCAGGCGCTCCTGGTACAGACCCCAGTAGAGCCCGAGCACGGCGTAGTTCTTCACGAGCGCGTGGTTGACGGCGAGCTGCGGGATCTCGCCGCTCGCGAATCCGATCACGACGATCCGCCCCTCGAACGCGACCGACCGCGTGGATGCGGCGAACGCCGGTCCGCCCACGGGATCGAAGACCACATCGGCGCCGTGCCCGCCGGTGATGCGCTTGACCTCGCCGACGATGTCGTCGCTGCGCAGGATGACGTGCTCAGCCCCCGCACCGCGCGCGACAGCGGCCTTCGCTTCGGAACCGACGACCCCGATCACTCGGGCGCCGGCAGCGACCCCGAGTTGGACGGCGGCCGCGCCCACGCCGCCGGCCGCAGCATGCACGAGCAGCCACTCGCCGGCGCGCAGTCGCGCCCGCCGGTGCAGGGCGAACCACGCCGTCTGATAGGCGATGCTGAGGCCCGACGCCGCGACGAAGCCGAAGTCATCCGGGATGGCGTGCACGGATGCCGCCTCCACGGTGACGTACTCCGCGAGCACGCCGATCCGACCGGCGACCACCCTGTCACCGACGGAGAAGTCCGCGACGCCCGCGCCGATGCCGACCACGGTTCCGCTGCATTCCACTCCGGGAATGAAAGGCAGCTCCGGCTTCACCTGGTACTGCCCGCGCGCCAGCAGCACATCGGGGAAGTTGGCGGCGACGGCGGCGACCCGGATGAGCACCTCCCCGTCGGCCGGTGCGGGCGACTCCACCTCGTCGAGCGTCAGCGCGTCGGCCGGCTCGCCGAGCGTCGTGACTCGCCAGGCGCGCATGGTGTGCGGAACGTCAGTGTTCGGCATCCGTTCTCCTCAGGCTGGACAGGAACAGGTCTGTGATCTGCTCGGCGACGAGCGTCTTGCCCTCCGGCCCTTCGGCCGAGTACCAGTGCGAGAGGTAGTGCACGTCGCTGAAGAAGTGCGCGATGAGCACCGCCGTCGGGATGTCCGCGCGGTACACCCCATCGCGCTGCCCGCGCTCGATGAGGGCGGCGAACTCGTCGTGATAGGCGCGCCGCCGCCGGGTGACCTCCTGCTGACGAGGAGCGGACAGCATGTTCATGCTGCGAAAGAACACCGCCCCCTCGGCGATGTGATCGATCGAGGTCTCGAGCACGTCGACGCACACGGCGCGCAGCACGGCATCCGTCTCGCCGCCGCGGGCGATGATCTCCTCGAGGTGCGCCCTCTGCAGCGACAGCAGCGTGTCGTAGATGCCGAAGAGC
Source organism: Microbacterium sp. ZKA21 (assembly GCF_050434165.1). NCBI lineage: Bacteria > Bacillati > Actinomycetota > Actinomycetes > Micrococcales > Microbacteriaceae > Microbacterium > Microbacterium sp. ZKA21. The sequence continues at coordinate 207,331 of NZ_JBNPVV010000003.1, read as the reverse complement.
AGATCGTCCTTCGACTCGAAGTAGTGGTACATCGCGCCCTTGGTGACGCCGGCTGCCGCCACGATCTGCTGCACGCTGGTGTTGGCATAGCCCTGGGTGGCGAACAGCTCGACGGCCGCACGGGTGACGTCCTCTGCGACGTGGGAATCCTTCATGCCTTCATCTTTCCGCGAATCCTGCTCCGGCGTTGATCACAGGATCGGACGGATGCCGGCGCCGCCGTCGATCGACAGTGTCTGCCCGGTGATCCACGCGGCATCCTTCGACAGGAGGAAGGCGACCGGACCGGCGACGTCATCCGGCTCGCCGAGCCGCGCGAGCGGGTACGCGGCGGATGCCTCGGCCTCGTGACCTTCGTAGAGAGCGCGGGCGAACGCGGTCTTGATGACCGCCGGCGCGACCGCATTCACTCGGATCGACGGAGCGAGCTCGAACGCGAGTTGCGCGGTGAGGTTGATGAGCGCGGCCTTCGAGATTCCGTAGAAGGCGATGCCGGGACTCGCGCTCTGGCCCGCGGCCGAGGCGATGTTGACCACGCTGCTCCGCAGGCCTGCGCCGATCGCCGACCTGGTCCATTCCAGCGCTGCGACGACGTTCACTTCGAGGATCTTGCGCGCGGCATCGACGTCGACGTCCACGATCGGCCCGTAGACGGGGTTGATGCCGGTGTTGTTGACCAGGTGGTCGAGCCGGCCGTGGCGCTGGGTGATGTGCGCGTAGACGTCGCCCCGGTGTTCCGGGTCATCGGCGTGGCCGGCCACGGCGGAGGCCGCGGGCCCGAGTTCGGCGACCGCGGCATCCAGAGCATCCTGCCTGCGGCCGGTGATCACGACCGAGCCGCCCTCCGCGACGAGGCGCCGGGCGATGGCGAAGCCGATGCCGCGGCTGGCCCCGGTGATGAGCGAGACCGTGCCGTCGAAGCGTGCTGCGGGCATGGGCGCCTCCTTGCGCATTGCATACCGTCCAGTCGGTTTTGTCGAGCGTAGCATGCCCACCGCTAAATTGATGCGGCGTGGATGTCACCGATGCCGAGCACACGAAGCGAGGCGATGCCGCCGCGGTGTCGCGCCCCAGGAGGTTTCCCCGATGACCGGACGACTGCTGCTCACCTTCGACGATCGTCACGTGGACTCGTGGCTCGCCGCTCGGCCGCTGTTCGACGAAGTGGAGGCCGAGGTGACCTTCTTCGTCATGGAGGCGGATCTGCTCGACGACGACGAACGCGCGGGTCTTCAGGTCCTGCTCGCCGACGGGCACACGGTGGGCTCGCACGGCGCCAGGCACCGCAACGCCGACGAGACCATCCGCGATCAGGGCGCGGATGAGTATGTCGCGATCGAGATCGACCCCAGCATCCATGCCCTGCAGGAGATCGGCGCCTCGGTGCGCTCCTTCGCCTACCCGAACACCCGCCGCGACGACGCGTCCGACGCGGTGCTCCTGAGCCGATTCGAGTACCTCCGCGGCGGCAGCCCGCGCACTGCGGATCGGGCGATCACCGCTCGCACGATCGTCCCGGCCGACGCGATCCCGCGGGTGCTCCCTGCCAGGGGCTCCGACACCGGCCGGGGTGGGGAATCCCACCCCGCGGATGCCGAGACGATGAGCTTCCTGCTGCGCGAGACGGCGGAACGAGACGGAGTGCTCGTCGTGCTCGCCCACGACATCGCAGCCAGGAGCGCGTTCAATCACATCGACCCCGACCGCCTGGCGGTCATCCTGCGCGAGGCACGGGGCCTCGGCCTCTCGATGCACGGCTTCGACCGACTCCCGATGCCTGAGGGATCGCGCTGATCGACGACCGCTCCTGACCGAATCACCCGACCCGCAGCCGAATCCCGAGAGAATCGAGACATGGCCCAGTTCGACATGCCCATCGACCAGCTCCGCGAATACCGACCCGAACGTGAGGAGCCCACCGACTTCGACGCCTTCTGGGAGGAGACGCTGGCGTTCTCCCGCGGACGCGGCGAGCCCGTGTTCACCCGCGTGGACACCGCCCTGCGCAACCTCATCGTCGACGACGTGACGTTCCCCGGGTTCGCCGGACACCCGATCAAGGCGTGGTTCGTCCGACCGGTCGGCGAGATCCGCGGCACCGTGGTGCAGTTCATCGGCTACAGCGGTGGCCGCGGAGTCCCCGAGCAGTGGACCCTGCTGCCCAGCGCGGGATACGCCGTCTTCGTCATGGACAGCCGCGGGCAGGGCAGCGGCGGGCACGCAGCCGCCACACCCGACCCGGTCGGCACCGGCCCCCGCATCCACGGCCAGATGTCCAGCGGCATCGAGGACCCGCACGAGTACTACTACCGCCGCCTGTTCACGGATGCCGCACTCGCCGTCGATGCGGCCCGCAGTCACCCCGACGTCGACCCCTCGAAGGTGGTCGTCGCCGGCGGCAGCCAGGGCGGCGGCATCGCGGTCGCGGCGGCCGGGCTCAGCGACGGGCTCGCCGGAGCGATGATCGACGTGCCGTTCCTCAGCCATTACCGCCGTGCGCTGCGCATCACCGATGCCAACCCGTACAACGAGCTGGCACGCTACATGCAGACCCGTCGCGGCGACGAAGAGGACGTCTTCCGCGTGCTCAGCTACTTCGACGGGGTCAACTTCGCCGCCCGCGCCACGGCTCCCGCGCTGTACTCGGTCGGTCTCTACGACGCCGTGTGCCCGCCGTCGACTGTCTTCGCTCAGTTCAATCACTACGCGACCGAGGACAAGACCATCGAGGTGTACCCGTACAACGGGCACGAGGGCGGACAGTGGACGCAGTGGCGTCGGCACCTCGAGTTCTTGGACGAGCTCTTCGGGGCGGCGGCTGAGGCGGCCGCGTGACCACCGCCGTCCCGGAAGAGCTCACAGAGTATCCGCTCTCGGTTCTGCTGACTCCGCCTGATCCGCCGGCCGCACCCGTCGACTTCGACGCGTTCTGGCAGAACACCTTCGTCGAGTTCGGCTCCGGCCCCGTCGACTGGGAGGTCACAGAGCCGCTCGAGCCGACCCCGACGCATCGCGTCCAGCGGATCCTGTTCGCCTCTTCGACGGGCGAACAGGTCGTCGCCTGGCTCGCGCTGCCGCACGGACCGGTCACTCGAGGGCGGGTCATCGGCCACGGCTACGGCGGGCGCACCGAACCCGATCTCGCCGATCTCCCCGCCGACACGGCGGCGATCTTCCCGGTGGCCCCTGGTCAGGAGGCGAATCCACCCGGACGCTTCCCCGCGCTCTCGGCGCGGCACGTGCTCGCCGGCATCCAGCACCGCGAGACGTATTCGCACCGGTACTCGGCCGCCGACCTGTGGCGCGCGGCCACCGTCCTGCTGGATGCCGCTCCGGATGCCGCGGCGGCGCTCGACTATCAGGGCGGCAGCTTCGGCGGCGGGATGGGTGCGCTCGCACTGCCGTGGGATGAGCGGTTCCGCCGAGCATCCCTCGACGTGCCCAGTTTCGGGCATTTCCCGATCCGGCTCAGCCGCCGCTGCACCGGGAGCGGCGAGTCCGTCCGGCAGCATCTGCGGCAGCATCCGGAAGTGCGCCCTGTCCTGGACTATTTCGATGCGGCGATCGCGGCGTCGCGGATCCGCATCCCGGTGCACGTCGGTGCCGCAGTCAAGGACCCGTCCGTCGATCCTCGCGGACAGTTCGCCGTGTACCACGCGCTGGCTGGGCCGAAGCGGCTGACCGTGCGGGGTTCCGGCCACCTGGAGGGTCCCATCGAGGAGCTCTCCGACGGGTTGTTCCGGCAGGCGACGGAAGACTTCTTCGCTGCGGCGACCATCGATCGGGCCTGACCGCCCCGCGCCGTGCTGAATCCCACCGGCACGTGGGACCATCACTCGGATCCGATACTCCGGACGGATGCCGAGGCATCCGGGATTCGGCACGGACAGGGCATCCGATTCATGCGGTAGGGTCTTGTCCATGACATCCCGTTGGTATGCGTATTTCGAGTCGGCTCTGGAGGGGCCGGCGCTGATCTAGCGCATACCGACACCTTCAGAGCCGACAAGCCAGAGCATTCGCTCTGGCTTTCGCCGTTTCGGCGGGCTCTGCATCGGGTCCGCCCTCACCAAGACAGGACCCCCTGCACATGAACGACGCAGCCACGATCGACGCCACCGCGGATCTCCACGTCGCGGCCTTCACCACGATCCCGACACCCGCGGAGATCGCCGCCGAGCTGCCCGTCGGTGACGAGCGAGCAGCTCTCGTCTCGCGCACCCGCGACGAGATCCGCGCCATCATGGCGGGCGAGGACGACCGCCTGCTCGTCGTCGCGGGGCCGTGCTCCATTCATGACCCCGAAGCCGGGCTGGACTACGCCGCCCGCCTGACGCTCGAGGCCGAGCGGCACCGCGACGACCTGCTGATCGTCATGCGGACGTACTTCGAGAAGCCCCGCACGACCGTCGGTTGGAAGGGGCTGATCAACGACCCGCACCTGGACGGCAGCCACGACATCGAGACCGGGCTGCGGATGGCCCGCTCCTTCCTGCGGGACGTCACGGCGCTCGGGATGCCGTGCGCCACCGAGTTCCTCGAGCCGATCAGCCCGCAGTACACCGCTGACCTCGTGAGCTGGGGAGCGATCGGTGCGCGAACGACCGAGAGCCAGATCCACCGCCAGCTCGCGTCGGGCCTGTCCATGCCGATCGGCTTCAAGAACGGCACGGACGGCGGACTCCAGGTCGCTCTGGATGCTGCGGCCGCGGCATCCTCTCCGCAGGCGTTCCTCGGGATCGGTGCCGACGGACGGGCGAGCCTGGTCACCACGACGGGCAACCCGGACACGTCGGTGATCCTGCGCGGCGGGGCGGATGGGCCGAACTACGGCACGGAGCACGTCGCTCAGGCGTCATCGCGACTGGCTGCCGCGGGACTCGTGGCACGTCTGATCATCGACGCCAGTCACGGGAACAGCGGCAAGGACCACGTGCGTCAGGCCGACGTCGCCCGTGAGCTCGCGGCGCAGATCTCGACCGAGGGGGCGGGGATCGCGGGCATCATGCTGGAGAGCAATCTGGTCGCCGGGGCGCAGAAGCTCGACGTGACGCAGGGCCCGGCGGCGCTGGTGCGCGGCCAGAGCGTGACGGATGCCTGCATGGGATGGGACACGACCGTCGACGCTCTCACCGGTCTGGCCGCCGCGGCGCGTGCGAGGCGCGGCTGACGGTCGCGTCATCACGGTCTTCCGGTCGCAGTTCGTGCCGCTTCAGCGCTCGACCGCATCATTCCGGTCGCAGTCTGTGCCGCGTCGCCTCAGTCTGAGCGACAGCAACTGCGACCGGAACCCGGCGCGCTCGGGTCGTGACGGCAGCAACTGCGACCGGAACCCGGCGTTCGCGGGCGCGTCAGGCCACGCGGACGTTCAGCAGCTGCCAGCCCTCGGGGACCTTCGCCTCGAGACCGGCCATGTCGTCCGCGGAGATCTCCGTGACCTGGTCGCGGCGGGCGAACGTGCCGACGGCCTTCAGGATCGCCGCGCCCTTGATCATCTCGACCGGAGAGGAGACGAGGTCGAACCCCTCGGGCCGCTGCGCGGCCAGTTGCACCTGGACATCGGCCAGGTCGGCGGCTTCGACCGCGACGGAGCGGGTTTCCACGGGACGCATGAGACCGATCAGCACCCTTAGATCTTAGGAGGTGCATGGCGCCGGCTCCGGCGACGCGGCAGACTGGGCGCATCCGAGAGGAGAGCGGCATGCCGGGATCCGAGATCGAGATCGTCTTCGCCACCGCGCAGGATGCCGAGACGCTCACGCGGCTGCAGATCGACTTCGGCGACGAGTTCGACGAGCCGGAGGCGCCGTTCGAGGTGCTGCTTCCGCGGTTCCGGCGCTTCCTGGCCGATCCGGCCGGGTTCGCCCTGCTCGCCCGGAGACATGACCGGATCGTCGGTTACGCCGTCGTCGCGCTGCGCCCGGCGATCTACAACGACGGCGGGCACGTCGCCACTCTCGACGAACTCTACGTGCGTCCGCAGCACCGGTCCCAGGGGATCGGCGGTGCGCTGCTCGCGCAGGCAGTGGACGAATCCCGCCGGAGGGATGCCGGCGAGATGCACATCAACGTCGATTCCAGCGACATCGATGCGCGCCGCTTCTACGAACGACATGGCTTCCGCAACAGCATCCCCGGCGTCGACGAGCCGGTGCTCTGGTACTTCGCCGAATGGGATGCCGACTGATCCCGGTGCTATTCCGCGGGCTCCTCCTGCAGCGCGCGGACCTCGATGCGGCACTGGAGCGCGATCGACGCTCTGGTCGCCCACTCAAGCGCCTTGCCCTCGTCGGACGCCTCGATCACCCAGAAGCCGCCGACGTACGACTCGGCCTCGACGAACGGCTCATCGAGCACGCGGGTCTCGCCCGACGAGACATCGACGGTCTTGGCCGTCGACGGCGGTGTGAGTCCGCCGGCGAACAGCAGTGCTCCGGCATCCTTCAGCGCGGTGTTGAACTCATCAACCGCGGCCATGACGGCGGCGAGCTCCGCGGGGTCGAACTCCTGCATGGACTCCATCGTCGGCTCGGTCGCCGTGTCGTGCGGCACGGTCAGGAAGTACTGGGTCATGGCTTCGTTCCCTTCATCGTGGGCCACCTCGTGCGACCCTCTCACCAAGGCGTCGAACGGGCAACGGCCGAATCGACATCCACCGAAAGAAATATGCCGTGGCGGCGGTCCTGCAAAGCCGGAAACGAAGAAACCGGCCGGACTGAGTCCGACCGGTTCTGGATGTGGAGCCTAGGAGATTCGAACTCCTGACATCCTGCTTGCAAAGCAGGCGCTCTACCAACTGAGCTAAGGCCCCGTGAGGGTGTTCAGTTGGAGTGTGGAGTGGGGCTACCAGGACTTGAACCTGGGACCTCTTCATTATCAGTGAAGCGCTCTAACCGCCTGAGCTATAGCCCCGTCAACCTCCAAGAGATTACCCGAGATTGACGAAAAAACCGAATCGAGCCGGTCAGTCCCCCGCCCGCAGCGTGGCCGATCCGGCGGAGACCCGTGCGTCGATCGTGCTGGATGCGGTGGTGGACGTTTCCACGTGGTTGTCGAACGATCCTGCGCTGACCTCCTGAGTGACGTTGTACACGTCATCCGGCACCGTCAGCTCGAGTGAACCGGCGCTCACCTCGAACGTGATCGCGTCCGGCGTGCTGCCGGTGAACTCGGCGGTCAGGCGGCCCGCCGAGATGCCGAGGTCCGCCTCCTGGACGTCCGCGAGCTCGATCTCGGCGCGACCGGCGCTGATGTCGGCATCCACCGATACGGCGGAGCCTTCGATCGTCAACGCGCCGGCACCGACGTGCAGGTCGACCTCGCCGAACTCGCCGGCGGCATCCAGGCTCCCGGCCCCCAGATCGAGATCCAGGTCCAGCCCAGCCGTCCTGAGACTCTCGGGAAGCATCAGAACGACGCGCTCGTCGTCCCCCCACCAGCCGCCGAACCACCAGCCGAACGAGCGGTTCGGGCTGCGGACGACGAGCTCGTCGTCATCGCGCTCGACCGTCCACGCCCCGCCACGGCCTCCGTCGACCCGCAGCTCCGCCTCGTCGACGTCGCCGAACTGGACGCTCACATCACTCGCTCCGACCTCCATCGACAGACCCCGGATGCCGTCGACATCCGCCGCCGTCGCGAACGAGTGCTCGTTCAACTGACCGCTGGCGGCGAAGGCCGCTGTCGCACCCGACCCGAGCAGCGCCACACCGCCGATCACGGCGAGGACGATGCCGATCGGACGTCCCGGTCCCGACGCAGGTCGCGCCGGTCCAGCCGGAGGAACCGATCCTGCCGCCTGGGGAGGGGATGCCGGGGCAGCGTTCGCCGCGGCATCCGGAACCGAGGGCCCGGCCGGAGGAGGAGTCAGCGGGATCTCGTGCCCGCCGTTGTCGTTCGTGCTCATCGTGCCGCTCCTGTCTGTCCGGCGGCCGGGCCGCCGTTGTTCTCGATGTGGGCGAGCGCTGCCAGCACCCGCCGGTTGCCCGATTCGTCCTGCTCGAAACCGAGCTTCTGGAAGATGGAAGTGATGTGCTTCTCGACGCTCGCCTCGGAGAGGAAGAGGAGACCCGCGATCGCCTGATTCGACTTCCCCTCGGCGATCAGCGCGAGGACCGTGCGTTCGCGTTCCGTGAGCCGGAGCATCCGGTCGTCCTTGTTGCGCCGGGTCAGCAGCTGCGCGACCACCTCGGGGTCGAGCACAGTCGCCCCGTCCGCGATCCGCTCGACCGAGACGACGAACTCCGACACATCGGCGACCCGGTCCTTCAGCAGGTAGCCGAGCGGCCCGCCCTGGGCGGCGATCAGATCGCTGGCGTAGCGCTCCTCGACGTACTGCGAGAGCACGAGGATCGGCAGCTGCGGCTGGCGGGCGCGGATCTCGAGCGCCGCACGGATCCCCTCATCCGTGAAGGTCGGCGGAAGCCGGACGTCCAGGATGCAGAGATCGGGCGTGTGCTCGGTGACCGCATCGTGCAGTCCATGAGTATCGGGAAGGGCGGCGACCACCTCGTGGCCGGCGTCCTCGAGGAGCCGGACGAGCCCCTCGCGGAGAAGGACGGAATCCTCGCAGATCAGGATGCGCATGGCACACTCACCTCCAGGCTGGTCGGACCGCCCTGCGGGCTGTCGAGTCGGAACGTCCCACCGGCGGCGAGCACGCGGTTCGAGATGCCGTCGAGGCCACCGCCGGGCTGGATCTGCGCCCCGCCCATGCCGTTGTCCTCGACACGAGCCCACAGCACGCCGTTCTCGCGTCGGCGCACGATCACCCGGCAGTCGCTGGCCCGCGAGTGCTTGGCCGCGTTCGTGAGAGATTCGGCGATCGCGAAGTACACGGCGGCCTCGGCGTCCCGGCTGCACCGCCCCTCCATGCGGACGTCGAGGTGCACGGGGATGTGCGACCGGCCGGCGAGGGCCGAGAGCGCGGCATCGAGACCGCGATCGTCCAGGACGGACGCGTGGATCCCGCGGGCCAGCTGGCGCAGCTCGGTGATGGCCGCTTTGGTCGACGTATGCGCCTCGGAGATGAGCTCCTTGGCCTTCGCCGGGTCGTCGTCGATCTTCTGCTGGGCGAGTCCGAGGGTCATGCCGACCGATACGAGCCGCGGCTGGACGCCGTCGTGGAGGTCCCGCTCGATGCGGGTGCGCTCGACGTCGGCGGCCCGGACGGCGCCCTCGCGCTGAGCGCTCGTGGTGCGCACCTGCTCGGTGAGCTCGGCCTCGCGGCTCGGCACGATCAGCGCGCGGGTGATCACGCGGTGCAGCAGCGCGAGCCCGACGATCGCGGCTGCGGAAATCACGACGCCCAGGATGCCGACCAGCGGCGCCCACGCGACGAGGATCTCGCTGCCGTACGGACCGTCGACGATGCCTTCGCGCGTGAGCGGTGCGAAGGCGGTGATCGCCGACCACACCATGCCCCAGAACAGGCGCAGGATCAGGAAGCCCGCGATGCAAGCGAGCACGAAGTTCGCCAGCGCGCGCCACATCGAGCCGTCGATCGCCTGCCGGCCGAGCGAGCGGACCCAGCCGCCGAACCCCGGGCGGGTGCGCGGTCGCGGACGCAGGGTCGGCAGCCCGAGGTCGTAGAGGCTGCTCACGCGAGCGACCTCGAACCAGGCGACGCCGAACATCGCGTAGACGAGCCCGACGAAGAAGATGAGCCCGATGCCGAACACGAACACGAGCGCGATGCTCGCTGCGAACAGTCCGCTGAGGACGCCGAAGGCGATGGATCCCAGCACTCCGAGTGCGGTGAGCTGCAGGATCGTGAGGAGCAACCGCACCGGCGGCCGCTCCGCGACCGGCGCTGCGGGATGAGCAGTCTGATTCGTCATGCCCATAACGCTACGGTTCCGGGCTGTCGCCGGATACCGAGGCAGCCAGACGGCTCGCTTCGGGTTATCCCTACTCCGGGACGACGGAAGGCGGATGCCGAAGCATCCGCCTTCCGATCCTCACCGGCTCCGTGAGCCGATGTCGTCAGTTCGAGGTGAAGCCGACCAGCAGGCCGCCGGTGACCTTGACCGCGAGGTTGTAGATGCCCGCGACGACGGCACCGAGCACGGTGAACACGATGAGGTTCAGGATCGACACGACCGCGGCGAAGGCCATCACCTGCGGCAGGCCGATCGTCTCCGACAGCGAGAACGCGCCGTCGGTGAAGCTGCCGAGGATCTCATCGACCTGAGAGATGACGCCCGTCGCCTGCAGCACCATGTACACCAGGAAGAACGAGACCATGGTGACGACCGCGAACGCGATCGCGCCGAGGAACGCCAGCTTCACCGCGGACCAGAAGTCGACGTAGACCAGGCGCAGGCGGACCTGCTTGCCCCCGGACTTGCGCGTCGATTTCTTCGCGAGCTTGTCGGCTACTGTGCTCATGCGTCTTAGTTTTCCTCAGGAGTCTGTGTGTTGTCGGAGTCGGGTGATTCGGCATCCGCTTCGGCATCTTCCTCAGCGAGCCCCCGCTCTCCGTTGCGGGCGATGGCCAGGATGCGATCGTCCGCAGACGTCCTCGCGAACACCACACCCATGGTGTCGCGGCCCTTCGCCGGGACCTCGGCCACGGCAGAGCGTACCACCTTGCCGCTGGACAGAACCACCAGGACCTCGTCGTCGTCCGCGACCATCAGACCGCCGGCGAGCGTGCCCCGATCGTCGTTCAGCTTCGCGACCTTGATGCCAAAACCACCGCGTCCCTGGACGCGGTACTCGTCGATCGCCGTGCGCTTGGCGTAGCCGCCGTCGGTCACGACGAAGACGAACTGCCCGGGGGCGGCGACGGATGCCGAGAGCAGACTGTCTCCCTCGCGGAACTTCATGCCCTTCACGCCGGCGGTCGCACGACCCATGGGACGCAGCGCCTCGTCGGTCGCGCTGAATCGCACCGACATGCCACGGCGGCTGATGAGCAGGATGTCGTCCGCACTGTCCACGAGCAGAGCGCCGACGAGTTCGTCCTCCTCGTTCAGGCGGATCGCGATCACACCGCCCTGACGGTTGGTGTCGTAGGCCGACAGGGTCGTCTTCTTCACCAGGCCGTCCCGCGTCGCCAGGACCAGGTAGTCGGAGACCTCGTAGTCGCGGATGTCGAGGATCTGCGCGATCCCCTCATCCGGCTGCAGCGCGAGCAGGTTCGCGACGTGCGTGCCCTTCGCGTCGCGACCGGCTTCCGGCACCTCGTAGGTCTTGGTGCGGTAGACGCGGCCCTTGTCGGTGAAGAACAGCAGCCAGTGGTGCGTGGTCGTCACGAAGAAGTGCTCGACGATGTCGTCCGCCCGCAGCTGGGCGCCCTTGATCCCCTTGCCGCCGCGGTGCTGCGAACGGTAGTTGTCGCTGCGCGTGCGCTTGATGTAGCCGTCGCGGGTGACGGTGACCACCATCTCCTCTTCGGCGATGAGGTCCTCCATGGACACGTCGCCGTCGAAGCCGTGCAGGATGTGCGTGCGGCGCTCGTCGCCGAAGCGCTCGACGATGCCGACGAGCTCCTCGCGGATGATCGCCCGCTGACGCATCGGATCGGCGAGGATCTCGTTGTAGTCCTTGATCCTGGCTTCGATCTCGGTGGCCTCGTCGATGATCTTCTGCCGCTCGAGCGCCGCCAGGCGACGCAGCTGCATATCGAGGATCGCCTGCGCCTGTTCGTCGTCGATGTCGAGGAGCGCCTTCAGTCCGGAACGCGCCTCATCGGCACTGGGGGACCGGCGGATCAACGCGATCACCTCGTCGAGCGCATCGAGCGCCTTGAGGTAGGCGCGCAGGATGTGCATCCGCGCCTCGGCCTTGCGCAGGCGGAAGATCGTGCGGCGCACGATGACGTCGATCTGGTGGTCGATCCAGTGCGTCACGAAGCCGTCGAGTGCGAGCGTGCGCGGCACGCCGTCGACGATCGCGAGCATGTTCGCACCGAAGTTGTCCTGCAGCTGCGTGTGCTTGTACAGGTTGTTCAGCACGACCTTGGCGACGGCATCCCGCTTGAGAACGACGACGAGGCGCTGCCCCGTGCGGTCGCTGGTCTCGTCGCGGATGTCGGCGATGCCGGTGATCTTGCCCTCGCGGACGAGGTCGCCGATCTTGACGGCGAGGTTGTCGGGGTTGACCTGGTACGGCAGCTCGGTGATCACCAGGCACGTACGGCCCTGGATCTCCTCGACGTTGACGACCGCTCGCATCGTGATCGATCCACGACCCGTGCGATACGCCTCATGGATGCCCTTGGTGCCCAGGATCTGCGCGCCGGTCGGAAAGTCCGGACCCGGGATGCGCTGGATGAGTCCGTCGAGCAGCTCTTCGCGCGAGACATCGGGGTTGTCCATCGCCCACAGCGCGGCGTCGGCGACCTCGCGGAGGTTGTGCGGCGGGATGTTGGTCGCCATGCCGACCGCGATGCCGACCGACCCGTTGACGAGGAGGTTAGGGAACCGAGCGGGCAGAACCGTCGGCTCCTGGGTCTGGCCGTCGTAGTTCGGCTGGAAGTCGACGGTCTCCTCTTCGATGTCGCGCACCATCTCGAGCGCGAGCGGAGCCATCTTCGTCTCGGTGTAACGGGGAGCGGCGGCGCCCATGTTGCCCGGGGACCCGAAGTTGCCCTGGCCGAGGGCGAGCGGGTAGCGCAGCGCCCAAGGCTGCACGAGACGCACGAGGGTGTCGTAGATCGCGGTGTCGCCGTGCGGGTGGTACTGACCCATGACCTCGCCGACGACGCGCGCGCACTTCGAGTACGACTTGTCGGGGCGGAAGCCGCCGTCGTACATGCCGTAGATCACACGGCGGTGCACCGGCTTGAGTCCATCGCGGACGTCGGGCAGTGCACGGCCGACGATGACGGCCATCGCGTAGTCGAGGTAGCTGCGCTGCATCTCCGACTGGAGGTCGACCTGGTCGATCTTGCCGTGCTCGTGCGCGGCACTGGAGTCGGGACGTTCTTCGTCAGTCATGTGTGTCTTTCAGTTCCGGTCGTACAGCTCACTGAGCTCGTTGAAGTGCGAAGCGAGTCCAATGCATCAGATGTCGAGGAAGCGGACGTCCTTGGCGTTGCGCTGGATGAAGTTGCGCCGGGACTCGACGTCCTCCCCCATCAGCACGCTGAAGATCTCGTCGGCCGCGGCCGCGTCGTCGATCGTCACCTGCTGCAGGGTCCGCGTGGTGTGATCCATCGTGGTCTCCCACAGCTCCTTGGCGTTCATCTCGCCGAGACCCTTGTAGCGCTGGATGCCCTCCTTGGGGATGCGCTTGCCGTTGGCGAGCCCGTCCTTGAGCAGTGCGTCGCGCTCGGCATCCGAGTACACGTACTCATGCGGCTGGTTCGACCACTTGAGCCGGTACAGCGGCGGCATCGCGAGGTAGACGAAACCGGCCTCGATCAGTCCGCGCATGTAGCGGAACAGCAGAGTCAGCAGCAGCGTCGTGATGTGCTGACCGTCGACATCGGCATCCGCCATGAGCACGATCTTGTGGTACCGGGCCTTCTCGATGTCGAAGTCCTCGCCGATCCCCGTGCCGAAGGCCTGGATCATCGCCTGCACCTCACGGTTGGCGAGCGCCTTGTCCAGGCGGGCTCGCTCGACGTTGAGGATCTTGCCTCGCAGCGCCAGGATCGCCTGGGTGTGCGGGTCGCGACCCTGCACCGCGGAACCGCCGGCCGAGTCGCCCTCCACGAGGAAGATCTCGCTGATCGAGGGGTCCTTGCTCGTGCAGTCCTTGAGCTTGTCCGGCATCGCAGCCGATTCGAACACGCTCTTGCGACGCGCGGTCTCGCGGGCCTTGCGAGCCGCCAGGCGTGCGGTCGCGGCGTCGATCGCCTTGCGGATGACGTTCTTCGCCTGCACCGGGTTGCGATCGAACCAGTCGCCGAGCTGGTCGCCGACGACCTTCTGCACGAATGCCTTCGCCTCGGTGTTGCCGAGCTTGGTCTTCGTCTGACCCTCGAACTGCGGCTCCGAGAGCTTGACCGAGATCACCGCGGTGAGGCCTTCGCGGACGTCGTCACCGGAGAGGTTGTCGTCCTTCTCCTTGAGGAGGTTGTTCGCCCGCGCGTACTTGTTGACGAGCGTCGTCAGCGCCGCACGGAAGCCCTCCTCGTGCGTGCCGCCCTCGTGCGTGTTGATCACGTTGGCGTAGGTGAACACGTTCTCGGTGTACGAGGTCGTCCACTGCATCGCGATCTCGACCGAGATCTTGCGGACGGTGTCCTCCGCGGAGAAATCGATGATCTCCTCGTTGACGACGTCGGCGTGGCGCACCTTGTTCAGGTATTCGACGTAGTCGACGAGACCGCGCTCGTAGTAGAAGACATCGGCCCGCTGCTTCGTGACCGGCTTCCCGTCCTCCTCGGTCTCGTACGTCGCGCCTTCGCGCTCGTCGCTCAGCTCGATGCGCAGGCCCTTGTTCAGGAACGCCATCTGCTGGAACCGGGTGCGCAGCGTCTCGTACTCGAACTCGATGCCCTCGGTGAAGATCTCGGCATCCGGCCAGAACGTGATGCTCGTTCCGGTCTCGGACGTCGCCTCGCCCTTCTCGAGCTGCTGCTGCGGGACGCCGCCGTCGGCGAAGCTGTGCCGCCAGACGAAGCCCTTCTGCTTGACCTCGACGTCGAACCGGGTCGAGAGCGCGTTCACGACGGACGAGCCAACGCCGTGCAGACCACCGGAGACGGCGTAGGCGCCGCCGCCGAACTTGCCGCCGGCGTGCAGGATGGTCAGCACGACCTCGACGGTCGACTTGGTCGGGTCGGACGAGTGCGGGTCGACGGGGATGCCGCGGCCGTTGTCCACGACGCGGACACCGCCATCGGCGAGCAGCGTCACGACGATTGTGTCGGCGTGGCCGGCCATTGCCTCGTCGACGGAGTTGTCGACGATCTCCTGCACCAGGTGATGCAGGCCGCGGGGGCCCGTGGACCCGATGTACATGCCTGGTCGCTTGCGCACCGCCTCGAGACCCTCGAGGATCTGGATGGAGTCCGCACCGTACTCGGTTTCGATCTTCGCGGAGTCGCCGGCAGTGCGCGCCTGGGCGTCGGGGGTGCCCCCGGTCGTCGATTCCGTCTCGTCAGCGGGGGATTCAGGCGTCATCAGAGGGCAGTCTCCACATCGATCTTGTGAAGTCCAGTCTACCCGTACCTGAAGCGGTTCATCGCGCTGAAAGGCCGTGTATGGCCCTCAAATCGATCGGGATGCCTCCCATGGTGTCCTACCCGTAGGTATCGCGCGGACCCCGCCCTGGGACGGCTCTCGGGCCCCATTTCCACGAGGGGACGTCCGGTCCGATGAAACGGAGGTTCTCCACACCCGCCGCCGGATACCTTCTGCCGATCTCCGTGAGGATGGTCCCGCGCATGTACTGCAGGTTCTTCGCCCACGCCGTCGAGTCGCACTTCACCGTCAGCATCCCGTTCTCCAACGACACCGGATCCGAGTGCTTCGCCGTGTTCTCGCCGGCGAGATCCGCCCACTGCCGGACCAGATCCTCGCGGGCCATCGTCGACTCCCAGCCGGCCTGCTTCGTGAGGATGTCGAGGACGGCGCCGAGGGAACCGGGGTCGCGCCCTGGCGTGAACGGTGCGTTCTCATCATCGTCCGCGATGCGGCGCTTGCGCTTCCAGTTCTTGGCGCTCGGCTTGAGCCCGCGCAGTCGCAGGTAGGTCGCGACGGTCTCGGGGACCTCCGCAGCGGTGTGGGTGATGTGCTCGGTCATGCGTCGCTCCCTTCATCGCTCTCGTCGGATGCCGCGTCCGATCGGTCATCGCTGATCGTGCCCGCGGAGATGCGCACCACATGCCGGTGCAGCACCTCGGGGATATCCTCCTCGACTGCGGCCGTGACCACCACCTGCTCGTATCCGCTCGTCAGAGTCGCGAGGCGGCGGCGTCGGTCGGAGTCGAGTTCGGCGAACACGTCGTCGAGGATGAGCACAGGGTCGCCGGCCGGTGATTCGCTGCGCAGGAGCTCGGCGGACGCGAGCCGCAGGGCGAGGGCGATCGACCAGGATTCGCCGTGCGATGCATAGCCCTTCACCGGAAGCGAGCGCACGCGCATGAGCAGGTCATCCCGGTGCGGTCCGACGAGAGTGAGCCCACGGTCGAGCTCCTGGGTGCGCTTGGCCAGGAGCGCGGCACGGAACGCCTCGGCGATATCGGCCCTTTCGCCCGCCGCCGACTCGGCCGGCTGCCCCTCCTCGGGGTCGCCGCCGCGCACCGACAGCGCCCAGTCGAGCTCGGGCTGATGGTCGGCGCCGGCGATCGCCGCGTACGCCTCGGCCAGGGGTGCCTGCAGATCGGCGGCGAGTCGCTGCCGGGCGACGATGATCTCGCTGCCGAGCGCGACGAGCTTTTCGTCCCACACTTCCAGCGTGGTCAGCGCTTCCCCGCGGATGCCGCGGGCTCGCGCGGACTTCAGCAGTGCGGTGCGCTGCTTCAGCACCCGGTCGTAGTCGCCGAGCACACCCGACAGGCGGGGTGCGCGCTGGATGAGCAGCTGGTCCGCGAAGCGGCGCCGGGACGACGGATCGCCGCGGACGATCTGCAGGTCCTCAGGGGCGAACAGCACGACGTGCGCGTAGCGCGGGAGCTCGCTCGTCTTCACGGACGAACCATTGATGCGCGCCTTGTTGGACCCCTGCCTGTTCAGCTGCACCTCGATGAGCACGCGGCGTTCACCGACCGAGAGACGAGCGCGGATGATCGCGAACTCATGCCCGTCGCGCACCATCGGCGCATCGGATGAGACCCGGTGCGAACCGAGTGTCGCGAGGAACACGATCGCCTCGGCGAGGTTCGTCTTGCCCTGACCGTTGCGGCCGACGAGCACGTTGGGGCCTGGGTGCAGGGTGAGATCGGCGGTCGCGTAATTGCGGAAATCGACCAGGTTCAGGTGCTCCACAATCACGGGAGTCAGCCTAGCCGGGGCGACTGACACTCGTGGCGGGCGGTGAGTGCTCAGCTTCGCCATCGCATTCGTTGGTTGGTGGCGGGCGGAGCAGCAACCAGATGTCGACGACTTCGGGTCAGACAGAGCGGTGACCTAGTTGCCGTTCGAATATGACCTTGTCCTGATCGCGACGGGTCTCGGTGAAACCTGCCGTGAGGAGAACGCGCTGCGAGGGCAGGTTGTCGAGGTCCGTGTCGGCGACGATGCGAGTCGCGCCGTGGGCCGCTGCGATCCGGGCGGCGTGGGCGACGGCATCCGATGCCAGGCCGCGGCCGCGAGCCGCGGGGATCAGACCGTAGCCGATCTCGACGGTTCCGGTTTCGTCGGGTGGACCGAAGAATCCGAGACCTCCGACGGCGAGGCCGTCCTGATCGCGGATCATGTAGAGCGTGAAGACCGGGTGCGGATCGACGTGCTGCACCAGCATCCGCAACGGGACGAACTCGTCCTCGAACGGGTAGTCGACATGCCAGTCGTCGCCGGCCTGCTCGTCGCGCGCGATGATCCGTGCCGCGGTCTCCCGGGAGATCCGCTCGATCACCGTCAGCGCAGCAGCAGGTTGGGCTGGAGCAGGTACTTGTACGAGTCGTTTCCGGCCTGATCGACCGAGGTCTGGCTCGTCACCAGGATCGGACTGAGCTTGTTGGCGTTGTCGCTCGACGTGAACGTGACACGCACGAACTCGCTCTTGACCGCGCCGAGAGCCTCGACAAGGTACTGCGGGTTGAGTCCGAGCGTGACCTCGTCCCCACCGGATAGGTGCGCGTCGACGGACTCGGATGCTCGGGCCTGTTCACTGCCCGACGCATCCATCGTGACGCTGTCGCTCGAGAAGGTGAATCGCAGCGGAGCAGCGCGGTCGAGGACGAGCGAAACGCGACGAACGGCCTCGATCAGATCCGCGGTGTTGACGACCGCATAATGATCCGTCTGCTCGGGGAACAAGCGTCGCACGGGCGGGAAATTGCCCTTGATCAGGAGAGAAGTCACGGTCTTGTTGCCAGCGGTGAACGCGATGATCTCGCGATCGCCCTCGCCGGAGAAGGCGATCTCGATGTTGCCCGCGTGCGCGAAGGTCTTGCCGACCTCCTGCAGGGTGCGCGCGGGAAC
Source organism: Microbacterium sp. ZKA21 (assembly GCF_050434165.1). Taxonomy (NCBI): domain Bacteria; kingdom Bacillati; phylum Actinomycetota; class Actinomycetes; order Micrococcales; family Microbacteriaceae; genus Microbacterium; species Microbacterium sp. ZKA21. The sequence continues at coordinate 189,287 of NZ_JBNPVV010000003.1, read as the reverse complement.
CAGTGCCATCTGGTCGGCCGATGTGCCGTCCCACGGGACATCGCGCAGCGAGACGCGGTAGCGGTCGGTCGCGACCAGGCTGAGGCTGTGGCCGGAGACCTCGAGCTGGACACCGGTGAGGACCGGAGTGACGTCGTCGCGTGATGCGGCGAATCCGACCTGTGCGATCGCGGTGCCGAAGTCCTCGGCCGGAACGACACCGGACGACCCGGAGACCTCGGGGATCGAGGGATATTCCTCGACCGGCATGGCCGCGAGGGTGAATCGTGCGGATCCGCACGTGACCGTGATTCCGCCGTCGTCCTCGACGGCGATCTCGATCGGTGCGTTCGGGAGCCGGCTGGCGATGTCGGACAGCAGGCGACCGTGAACCAGGATCGTGCCCGGTGTCTCGACCGTCGCTTCGATGGTGGTGCGTGCCGAGGCCTCGTAGTCGAATGCCGAGAGCGTCAGACCGGTGTCGCCGGCTTCGATCAGCACACCGGCGAGGATCGGCTGCGGGTTGCGCTGGGGCAGGAGCTTGACGACGAAGGACACTGCTTCGCTGAAGACATCGCGATTGACCTGGAACCTCACGGGCGCTCCCTCGTCGTAATTACAAGACCTGCGCAGGCGGGCCCACCGCAGGGCTTCCCATCGTAGCCCCACAGTGCGACGAAGCCCTACGCCCCGGTTTCCACACCTTCGAGGTGATCGGATCGCCATCCATTCGGGTTAACTCCTTAACGGTGTTAACAGCTGTGGATACTGTGGATAACTCGGTGGATATCAGTCGAGAGTAAGAAACTACACAGCTGTGAGTTGTGGAATCCCTGAGGAAACCGCGGGTTTCGGGATGCTGCGCGATCGCCGCGGTGCCTTGAGTTATCCACAGGATGCCGTGATCGGCATCGATTCGTCCCGTTAACAATCGGAATCATCCACAAGTTATCCACATGTGCAAACGGGCATATCGGTGAGCGGGTCGGCGTGTCAAGTCGGCCGTTTGGGGGACATGAGGTACTGGGAGTGTCCGGTTTTCGGCGTCGCTGTGGTGGGTGAGCGGCGGGCCGAGGGATGCACCGTTCGTTCGCCGAGGGTCCCTCCCGCTTCGCGGGTCCCTCCCGATGCTCGCTCACGGAGCATCCCTCCGCCGTCCCGAGGTGGATGGAGGAGAGGGAGGAGGGGCAGCGTCGGCTTCGCCGACGACTGCGCCGGGGCACGACGGTCTGGCCGCGTGACGGGCACCCGATTGTGCGCTTGGGGCTTCGATCGGTCGTTGAGCGAGGAAGGCGGAGACGAATGAGACGAAACGGGAGACTGGCGAGCAGAGCTCCTGGTCGTCTTGGGTCAGCGACGGCCGAGCTGCGTCGTGATCTCGGTGACCTGGTTGTAGATCGAGCGACGCTCCTTCATGAGCTCGCTGATCTTCTTGTATGCGTACATCACCGTGGTGTGATCGCGGTTGCCGAAGAGCTGACCGATCTTGGGCAGCGAGAGGTTGGTGCGCTCACGGCAGAGATACATGGCGATCTGACGCGCCGTGGCGATCTGCTGCGAGCGACTGGATCCGTACAGGTCGTCGACCGTGAGCTTGAAGTAGCCCGCGGTGGCCGTGATGATGTCGGTCGGCGAGATGATGTTGTCCTCCGCCGTATCGACGATGTCGCGCAGCACCGTCTGCGCCAGCGCGATGTCGAGCGACGAGCGATTGAGGCTGGCGAACGCCGAGACGCGGATCAGGGCGCCTTCGAGTTCGCGGATGTTCGACGACACCACGGTCGCGATGTACTCCAGCACCTCGTCGGGGATGTGCAGTGCCTCGCTCTGCGCCTTCTTGCGCAGGATCGCGATGCGCGTCTCGAGGTCGGGCGCCTGGACGTCGGTGATCAGACCCCACTCGAAGCGGCTGCGCATCCGATCCTCGAAGCCGGTCAGATGCTTCGGCGCGACGTCGCTCGTGATGACGACCTGCTTGTTGTGGTCGTGCAGGGTGTTGAAGGTGTGGAAGAAGGCTTCCTGGGTCTCCGCGCGTCCCTGCAGGAACTGGATGTCGTCGATGAGGAGGATGTCGACGTCGCGATACCGCGCCTGGAAAGCCGATCCGCGGTTGTTCGCGATCGAGTTGATGAAGTCGTTGGTGAACTCCTCGCTCGAGACGTACCGGACCTTCACCCCTGAGTAGAGGGACTGCGCGTAGTCGCCGATGGCGTGGAGCAGGTGGGTCTTGCCGAGGCCAGAGTCGCCGTAGATGAAGAGCGGGTTGTATGCCTTGGCCGGTGCTTCGGCGACGGCGACCGCTGCGGCGTGTGCGAAACGGTTGGACTGGCCGATGACGAAGTTGTCGAACGTGTACTTCGGGTTCAGTCGCGACTCGTGGCGCACCGCGCTCGGCTGCTCCATGGGCGATTCGACTCGGGCAGGCTCGATGCGCGCGAAATCTGACACGGCGATCGGGGCGGTCGGCTGATCGGCGAGCTCGTGGTTCACGACGACGCGGAACGAGGTGACCTCGCCGCCGGTCTGCGCGAGCCCTTCCATGAGCGGGACGCGCAGGCGCTTGTTGATCTGCGCCGCGGTGAGGTCGTTCGGCACGTCGAGATAGAGGGTCGCCCCCATCACTCCGGCCGGCACCGCCAGCGAGAGGAAGCCCTGCAGCTGCGGAGTGACGCGATCATCATCTGCCAGGACCTCGAGCACCTCGTTCCAGACCGGGACGTCGGGGTGGGCAGGCGAGGACATGGCGCTCCGTGCGGACGAGGATCGGAAAGTCGCCTTGTCGGCGGGCCCCCCTGTGGATAACTTCGGATGCCACGGTAGTCATCACAGCTGTGAACGGCAACCTGCCGCGGAAATCCGGCGGGCGTGTTGCGCTTCGCCGGATCGGTTCGGCTGTGGATAATGGCTGTGCGGATCGGATGCCGGAGTCGGCGGTGTCGCGCGGGGATTTGCCCTGCGTGCGAGACTGACGTACCCTAAATCGGTTGACTTATGCCCGATTGGGCAGCCCCCATGTCCCCGGTAGATCTGCATCCGGTGACTGACTTCCCGGAGTGATCCATGAGCAAGCGCACTTTCCAGCCCAACAACCGTCGTCGCGCCAAGAAGCACGGCTTCCGCGCCCGTATGCGCACTCGCGCCGGCCGCGGCATCCTGGCGGCCCGTCGTGCGAAGGGCCGCACCGAGCTTTCGGCGTAACCCGCTGTGCTCGCCCGCCCGCATCGTCTGACCCGCGGCGATGACTACCGAATGGTGGTTCGACGCGGATCGCGGTGCGGCGGAAGCCGCGTCGTCACGTCGGTCCTCACGACCGCTGACACCGAGCGAGCAGCCCGATTCGGGTTCATCATCAGCAAACAGGTGGGTAACGCTGTGATCCGCAACACTGTGCGTCGTCGGCTCAAAGCCGTCTGCGCGGAGTTGCTTTCAGAGGTCCCTCAGGGCACGGATGTCGTCATCCGTGCCCTTCCTGCATCCGCCACGGCATCCTTCGCCGACCTGCGCGTCGATGTGCAGCGCTGCATCAGACGCCTCGCCCAACCGGTGGTCGCATGAGTGCCCTGCCGTCGTACGCCCTCGGACAGGCGCAGTTCCACGCAGGTGACCTGCTGCGCGGCATCCCTCTGCTCCCCCGGAATCTGATGCTCGGATTCCTCACCGCGTATCGCAAGGTGATCTCTCCGCTCTACGGAGACGTGTGCGCCTATTACCCATCTTGTTCCGCCTACGCTGTAGGTGCGGTGCAGCAGCACGGTGCGGTGAAGGGAGCGATGCTCTCGGCATGGCGGATCCTGCGCTGCAACCCCTGGACTCAGGGTGGCGTCGACGACGTTCACCCGCACAAGCATTTCCATTACGACCTGACCTCACACGGTTTCGTCGTTCCTCTTCGAAAGGACTGAACAGTGGGTCTTGACCTTCTGCTCGCGTCTGCGACATCGACACCAGCTCCCACCAACAGTGGGTTCGACCTGCTGGGAACGATCCTGTGGCCACTGAAGTGGGCGGTCGAAGCCGTACTCGTCTTCTGGCACTGGCTGTTCACGACGATCGGACTCCCCGCTGCCGCCGGCATCACCTGGATCCTGTCGATCGTCGGCCTGGTGATCGTCGTGCGAGGAGCGGTCTTCCCGCTGTTCGTGCGGCAGATCAAGAGCCAGCGCAAGATGATGGAAATTGCTCCTGAACTGCGAAAAGTTCAGGAGAAGTACAAGGGTAAGAAGGATCAGCTGTCTCGCGAGGCCATGAGCCGCGAGACGATGGCACTGTACAAGAAGCACGGCACGACGCCGATGTCGAGCTGTCTGCCACTGCTTGTGCAGATGCCGATCTTCTTCGCCCTGTTCAGCGTCCTCAACGACGTGACCAAGCACGCGGTCGCCGGCAGCGGCGGCGTCGGGCTGCTGAGCCCGGAGCTCACCAAGGAGTTCTACGACGCGACCATCTTCGGAACCGTCTCGCTGCACGGCACCCTCGGTCAGGCCGTCGAAGAGGGTAACACCCCTGCGATCGTGCTGCTGGTGATCCTGGTCGTGCTGATGATCGCCTCGCAGTTCTTCACGCAGCTGCAGATCATCTCGAAGAACCTGTCGCCCGAGGCCAAGACCGGCCAGGCGTATCAGATGCAGAAGATCATGCTCTACGTCCTGCCGTTGGGATTCATCTTCTCCGGCGTCTTCTTCCCCCTCGGCGTGGTCGTCTACTGGTTCGTGTCGAACCTCTGGACCATGGGACAGCAGTTCCTCGTCATCCGTGAGATGCCGACCCCCGGTTCGGAAGCGGCCAAGGCACGCGAGGAGCGACTCGCTCGCAAGGGCAAGGCCATCAACGCAGACGGCAAGGTCGTCCCGATGGCGGCGTACGAAGCCGAGCAGCAGCGCAAGGTGGAAGAGATCGAGAAGGCCAAGGCCGAAGCGCCGAAGCGCCAGCAGCCGGTGGGCAAGAAGCGCGCGAAGAAGAAGGGCACCAACTGATGAGCGTCGAGAACGTCACCGAGCGCCCCGCTCCCACTGTCGCCGACCTCGAGGCCGAGGGCGATGTCGCCGCGGACTTCCTCGAAGAGCTGCTCGACATCGCCGACATCGACGGAGACCTGAACCTCGACGTACGACAGGGTCGGGCCTACGTCTCGGTCGAGGCCGAAGGGGATGGCATCGAGCTGCTCTCGGCTCCGGACACCGTTCAGGCTCTGCAGGAGCTCACGCGCCTGGCAGTGCAGAGCAAGACCGGTTCGTTCTCGCGACTGATCCTCGACATCGGCGGATCACGCGACGCGCGTCGCCGGCAGCTCGAGAAGCTGGTGGATGCCGCAGTGATCAAACTCGACGAGGGAGCCTCGCAGGCATCTTTGCCCGCGATGTCGAGCTACGAGCGCAAGCTGGTGCACGACGTCGTTGCGGATCGCGGACTCATCTCCGAGTCGTACGGCGAGGGTGCAGACCGTCACACGGTGATCCGTCGTCGCTGATGTTTCACGTGAAACGGCGTGGAGAAGTCGATGAGTGAAGTCGAATCCGAGCCGATCGTGGCGGCCGAACTCTTCGGTGACCGGCTTGAGCTGGCGCGTGCGTTCACGGGCGCGCTTGCGGAGCAGGGCGAAGAGCGCGGGCTGATCGGCCCGCTGGAGCTGCCTCGCCTGTGGACGCGCCATGTGTTGAATTCGGCGATCGCCGCACCTCTCATGCATGGGTCAGTCGCCGACATCGGTTCGGGTGCCGGTCTGCCGGGGATCGTCCTCGCCATCGCGCGACCGGATGCGCAGTTCACGCTCATCGAGCCGATGGAGCGCCGCGTGACCTGGCTGAACGAGCAGGTGTCAGAGCTGGGGCTGGAGAACGTCGAGGTGCTGCGCGCACGGGCAGAAGAGGTCAGCCGACCGCGTTCCTTCGATGTGGTCACTGCACGCGCGGTCAGCGCCTTGCGCACATTGGTGCCCGTGACGGCCCCGCTGGTGCGGGATGGGGGCGAATTGGCCCTTCTCAAGGGTGTCAATGCCGCCAACGAGATCGAAGCTGCGCAGAAGCAGCTGACGAAGTTCAAACTCTCGGATGTGCGCGTCGAGGTGCTGGGAGAAGGCGTTCTCCCGGAGACGACGCGTGTCGTCCGTGCGACTGTGCGCTGAGCTCGTTCGCTGATGTTTCACGTGAAACACGACGATCGTCCTGAGCAGCAGGCGATTGAATGGACTTTCCGTGCTGGTTCACTGTCGGATGCCGAGTGGATCGCCGAACTCAGAGCCGTCGTTCTGCGGTCGGATCTCGAGCGATTGGGTCGATATGACCCCAGACGCGTGCGGGAGCGGTTCCTGGACGCCTTTACGCCCTCGTTCACGCGGGTCATCGTGAGTGAAGGACGGGATATCGGGTCGATCGCAATCCGACCCGATGGGGACTCACTCTGGGTGGAGCACTTCTATCTCGAGCCGTCGATGCAGGGGCGCGGTGTCGGTGGCCAAGTGCTCGCTCGAGTTCTCGCGGAGAGCGTGTCGGAGCGTGTTTATCGCCTGAACGTGCTGCGGGGAAGCTCTGCCCGCCGCCTCTATGAACGTCACGGCTTTGTCGTGGAGCGCGAGGATCCGGTCGATGTCTTAATGAATCGGCGTTCCGCAATGACCTTCTGACCGATGTTTCACGTGAAACGCAGCGTTGGGAGTGGGACGGGTATGCGCGCGCAACAGCCGGCGCTGTAATGGTCGCGACGTCGCGCGCGCCGGAACCTGCTCCAGGAGAGGGGAGTCGGCGGGATGCCGCTTCGTGGCCGAGCGATTCACGTGAAACCGGAGGAACCTCTCGTCGCCCTGTGACGGGAGCCTCCCTCCCGAGCACTCCCGTGTCTAACCCGGCACCGCGGAAGAAGTGTCGCCCGCGTATACGTCGTGTGATTCACGACGGGTCGAAACCGTGCTTCACGTGAAACACGGCATCAAGACCTGGGTCGCCTTGTCCGGCACGGTCGCCACGTCCGTCACGGTCTACGCCTGCCCCTCCGGTCAGGATCGAGAGCTCCTGGCGGCCGGCATGATCGCGGTGCTCGATGCTGGCGTTTCACGTGAAACGCGGCATCAAGACCTGGGTCGCCCTATCGGGCACGGTCGCCACGTTCGTCGCGGTTTGCGCCTGCCCTTCCGTCAGGATCGCGGGGCTCGATGCGAGCGTTTCACGTGAAACACCGACTCAAGAAGCCGGTCGCCTCTGAGTGGCCGGTCGCGACGGTCGTCCGGCCCCACGACCGCCGTTCCCGGTCAGGATAATGACACACTCCTTCCGTCGCCGGTCAGAACTGCTCGGATGCTTGTGTTTCACGTGAAACATGGACTCAAAGGGCCAGTTGCCTCTGCGTGGGCCGGTTGTCTGGCCCCACGATGCTGCGCCGGTCAGGATGACGGTGTCAGACGCGTGCACACTGCGCCACGCTTTCCGCCGCCCGCCGCCCGCCGCCCGCCGCCCGCCGCCCGTCGCCCGTGCTCGGACGTGTGTGCTTCACGTGAGCTGTGGCATCAATCGCTGAGATGCCTTAGCGAGGACGGTTGCGACGGCCTTCTGGTCGCGCCCGCCATACCGGTCAGGTTGGCGAGGCCATCGTGCGCGACGCGTGCGCGTTGCATGACAACTTCCATTGCGATCCGACGTGCGCGGATGCGCCTACGTCCATGCAAACTTCCGGATTGGACGGTGTGCTGCACGCCGCCCTGAAGGACCGCCCGCGCAGTCGGAATCACGCATTCGCGCCGGACCACGCGAACGACTGACGCCAGTGCGCCTATCCCGAGCTGCAGGCATTCGCGTTCTCGCCCAGTGGGAGCACGAAGGCTGCGTGCTGTCATTCGCACCAGCCGGCGCGCTCAGAGGAGGTCGACCATCCGAACTCGCGGACGGGTTCATCGGGGGTTTCACGTGGAACACCGAGACGCAGGACGATTCAGGACCCTCGAACTGCAATCGCGCGTGATCGCGCGATGGATCCTGAGCCGCGATCGGCAGCGAACCGGCGGTTGTCACTGGCGCCGGGTCGGGACCTGGAGGGGCGCTTCACTGTTCGAGGCTGGCCGAGCCCCGATCGGCGTCGATCGATGCCTCGGGATGCTGCGTCCACAGCCCGAATGACACGCCGGTCGGATCGCGGAAGGTTCCGAACCAACGGTCGTCGCTACCCAGGGCGATCCGAGATCGCTCCACGGTACCGCCGAGTGCGACGACTTGCTCAAGCACGGTTTCCAGATCGTCCACTTCGAAGTACAGGCGAGAACCCACAGAAGGCACGGTCGCCGATGATGAGGCGCGCTGAAGCCCGCCGATGCCACGGCCGGCGGCCTGGATGATCCAGTAGTCCGCCCCCAGATCGGTGTCCGCAAACGCCGCCTCGAATGACCCGCCGAACAGCTTCGCGTGAAACTGCTGGAACCGCTCAGGGTCGGCCGTCTCGACTTCCCACCACACCACCGTGTCCACACGCTGATCCTATTGCCGAACGGCGGTGCTCCGTCGAGCCGAAGGCTCCTGGCCGATCCTCGAACGGGCAGCACCGTGCGCGCGTTTCCCGGCAGACAGGTGGCTCGGCCATCCGGTGGAAGACGGCCACGGCAAGGATGTTTCACGTGAAACATCCTTGCCTGCAGGCTGGATTCACGTTCGCTCAGTTCGCGGACGTCCCCGTCGTCCGGTACAGATTGTGCGTTCGCGGCCTGGCTGCTCCGAGCACAGTCGCGGATCACGTCACGCGGCTCGGTCGGGCCTCGCTGGCCGCACCTCGATCGTGACTGACCTGGTGGCAGGGCGCGCGGGTTCTGATCGTCGCGTGGGCAGTAGATGCGTCGATGACGGTGTCTGAAACAGCCGACCACGCGATCGGAGACATCGCTGAAACGTCGTCGCACTGTGCAGACGGATGCGAAGAACGCATCCGTAGGTCGGAGGATCAGTGTCTGCAGGTAGGGGGAGATGGTCGAGGATCCTTGCGCCTCCGTTCAGATGCACGACGGCGGCGGGTGCATCATCTGAGCCATGGCAGAGCTGGAAAGAGGGCGCAGATCCGCGTGAAATCGGGGATCGGCATCCCTCCGTGCGAAGGACTCCGCGCTGGTCCATCACCCTCGATCGCCCCACCTGGTCGGGGGGAGCGCGTCCGAGCGTATCGCGTCGCCGATCCACGCAACGAACCGACGGGATGCCGATGATGCGGCCTTCGGGCAGCGGAATTCGACTGGCAGGACTGTGACGTCGATGCTCGGCAGACGAGGTGCAGACGTGAAGGGGCGCACCTTGAAGGTGTCCGCTGGCTTCCGCCCCCCGGGACGCAGCCCGGGGGTTTCACGTGAAACGTACGCTGAGAACGGTGACGTGGATACGCCAGGCTGAGGAAGGGTGTGACGACCATGCTCGCCCGAACTTGCGGCGATCGGCTGTTCGGAGCGTGCACGGTCCGAGAGGAACACGTCGGCGTCGCGGCGATCCGGTTCTTCAAGGGCGCATCCGGACTTGTCGCGAACATGCTTCGACCGGCCGACGGTGGTTCACCGACCAGTAGGCGGCGGGTGGATCGCGTTTGACGACCTGCCCGAACATCGACCACGTTCGTGCGGGGAGGGGGAGGTGAGCGGCGGATGTCAGCCGATCGCGCGCTTGATGGGTATCTCCAATGACGGCGTGGAGAGAGCCATCATGGCCGACGTCGGGTCCGTCGCGACGTCGACCACGGCCTGTGCGATGCCGCGCACCACGGGCGAACCAACCGCGACTCGGCGACGAATCGATCGTCGATGCACGCGGCACTTGACCGGTTGCTCCCTTCAGTTCCCGGGGTCATGCGCCGCGAGCAAGCGACGCTTCACGTGAAACGGAAGCGTCCTGGAATCCCCGGCCGAACGCCGAGCCGACCGTCTGGCGATCAAGGTCGGCTGCCTCGATTAGAGTGGAACGCGGCCCCGAAAGGAGTGGATGTTTCACGTGAAACAACCCGAAAAGGCACCACCGAACGACAACTTCGGCATGGATACCCCACTCGCTCGAGAACTCGCTGATCTCAGCGCACGCCGCCGGGCCCTGGAGGAGGTCGACCTCGACTTCGACCGCTCGCATCCGCGGATCCTGACGATCTCGAACCAGAAGGGCGGCGTCGGAAAGACGACGACGGCAGTGAATGTCGCGTCCGCCCTGGCGCACCTCGGAGCCAAGGTGCTGGTCATCGATCTCGACCCGCAGGGCAACGCCTCGACGGCCCTCGGCATCCCGCACAGCGCTGATGTGACGAGCATCTATGACGTCCTGATCAACGATGTCGCCCTCGTCGATATCGTGCAGCCGAGCCCCGAGTCCGACAATCTCTTCTGCGCGCCGAGCACCATCCACCTCGCCGGCGCCGAGATCGAACTCGTCGCCCAGGTGGCTCGCGAGCACCGACTCGGACGAGCCCTCGACGCCTACATCGCCGACCACCCTCTCGATTTCGTGATCATCGACTGCCCGCCGTCGCTGGGGCTGCTGACGATCAATGCGTTCACCGCGGCATCCGAGGTCTTCATCCCCATCCAGTGCGAGTACTACGCGCTGGAAGGCCTCAGCCAGTTGCTCGGCAGCATCCAGATGATCCAGAAGCACCTGAATCCCAAGCTGCACCTGTCGACGATCCTTCTGACGATGTACGACGGCCGCACGCGGCTCGCGCAGCAGGTCGCCGACGAGGTCCGCGGGCACTTCCCGGAGCAGGTGCTCCACACCGTCATTCCCCGGTCGGTCCGAGTCTCCGAGGCTCCCAGCTTCGGTCAGACCGTGATCGAGTACGACGGGAACTCGGCCGGTGCCGTCGCATATCGCGAAGCGGCCGTCGAGATCGCGCAGCGCACCGCGGCGCGCACCAGCAGCACACAGAGCAAGGAGAACTGATGGCCAAGCGAACCGGACTCGGGCGGGGGATAGGAGCCCTCATCCCCACGACCGAGCAGACCGAACGGCCCGTCGATGTGTTCTTCCCCGGTGCGAAGCTGAAGCCGGAAGCCACGATCGAGATCTCCGCCGAACCCGAACTCGCAGCGATCCCGGGGGTCCGGCTGGTCCACGTGGATCCGAACGCGATCGTGCCGAACCCGCGCCAGCCGCGTACGCACTTCGACGCCGATCATCTCGCCGAGCTCGTGCACAGCGTCCGCGAGTTCGGCGTCCTGCAGCCGGTCGTCGTCCGCACCAACGCGGACGGCGCGTTCGAGCTCATCATGGGCGAGCGCCGTACGCGTGCCGCGCGCGAGGCCGGCCTCGAGACGATCCCCGCGATCGTCCGCGACACGACCGACGAGGACCTGCTCCGCGACGCGCTCCTGGAGAACCTGCACCGGTCCGAGCTCAACCCGCTGGAAGAAGCATCCGCCTATCAGCAGCTCCTCGAAGACTTCGGGATCACGCAGGAGGAGCTCGCCACCCGCATCGGGCGCTCGCGTCCGCGCATCAGCAACACGATCCGGCTGTTGAAGCTGCCCGTCCCTGTGCAGCAGCGGGTGGCGGCCGGCGTCCTCTCCGCCGGGCACGCGCGTGCGATCCTGAGCCTCGATGACGCGGACGCCATGCAGCGCCTGGCCGACAAGATCATCAACGAGGACCTCTCGGTGCGCGCCGCCGAGGAGGCCGCGAAGGCGACCCCGCGGGATGCAGGGACCAAGGCTGCCAAGCCGCAGCCCGGTGCACGCCGCGCGTACCTCGATGAGGTCGGCAGCAAGCTCGGCGACCGTCTGAACACTCGCGTGAAGGTGAACCTCGGCTCCCGAAAAGGCCAGGTCGTCATCGATTTCGCATCGATCCAGGATCTCAATCGCATCCTCGCGGAGCTCGGCGAGGAAGGATACGGTTCCTGACCGCGCCCATGTGATGCTGTCACCCGAAGCGACCAGCCGATAGGCTCGCCCCAGAGCGGGGGAGTGACACATGTCGGATCAGAGTCTCCCGGCACGCATCAGCGGCCGGGTCATCGGAATCAGCATCGCGGCGGCCCTGGGTGGCTTCCTCTTCGGCTTCGATACGGCGGTGATCAACGGTGCCGTCGACGCCCTCGCCGGCGCGTTCGAGCTCGGTCCGGCGCTGCAGGGGTTCGCGGTCTCCTCCGCGCTGCTCGGTTGCGCGGTCGGCGCATGGTTCGCCGGGTCTCTGGCGAACAAATGGGGGCGCATCCCCGTGATGGTGATCGCCGCGGTCATGTTCCTCGCGTCTTCGATCGGATCGGGCCTGGCCTTCGGCGTCATCGATCTGATCGTCTGGCGTGTCATCGGCGGGCTCGGTGTCGGCGCAGCATCCGTCATCGCCCCTGCCTACATCGCCGAGGTGTCTCCGGCGCGCATACGCGGCAGACTCGGGTCGCTGCAGCAGCTCGCGATCGTGCTCGGCATCTTCACTGCACTCGTGTCGAACGCGATCCTCGCGAACATCGCCGGCGGGGCAGCGAACATGCTCTGGTTCGGGCTGGATGCCTGGCGGTGGATGTTCATGGCAGAGGCCATTCCGGCCATCGTCTACGGCGTGATGGCGCTTCGCCTCCCGGAATCTCCCCGATTCCTGGTCGCGCGCGGCGAGTACGACAAGGCGTCCCAGGTTCTCTACGACTTCACGGGCGAGACGGACGTCAATCTCAAGATCCAGGAGATCAAGGCGACGATCAACACCGAGAAGAAGGAATCGCTGCGCGACCTGCGCGGCAACCGGTTCGGACTGAAGCCCATCGTCTGGGTCGGCATCCTGCTCAGCGTCTTCCAGCAGTTCGTCGGAATCAACGTGATCTTCTACTACTCGACGACGTTGTGGCTGTCCGTCGGATTCGACGAGTCGAATGCACTGATGACGTCCGTGATCACATCGGTCACCAACATCGTCGTGACGATCGTCGCAATCCTGCTCGTCGACAAGGTGGGCCGGCGTCCGATGCTGCTGATCGGCTCGATCGGCATGACGATCACACTCGGACTGATGGCCGTCGCGTTCTCGTTCGGCACGCTGCAGGACGGCGCCGTGGTCCTCCCACAGCCGTGGTCGCTGATCGCGCTGGTCTGCGCCAACGGCTTCGTGGTGTTCTTCGGGGCGACCTGGGGCCCGCTGGTCTGGGTTCTCCTCGGCGAGATGTTCCCGAACTCGATCCGCGCCGGCGCCCTGGCAGTCGCTGCGGCAGCGCAGTGGATGGCGAACTTCTTCATCTCGACGACTTTCCCGGCTTTCGCGGAGATCGGGCTCACGTTCGCCTACGGCTTCTACGCGTTCTTCGCGGCGCTGTCGTTCTTCTTCGTGTACTTCCAGGTGCCGGAGACGAAGGGTCGCGAGCTGGAGACCATGACGGACGTCGTGCAGATCACACGCCGAGGTCACAAGGAGCGCGCGTAGGCTTGACGGGTGACAGACGCCATTCCTCGCAGAGCCAGCCTCGAAGTTCTTCGCGCCGAAGCCGCTGACGAGCTGGCGGTGCTCGTCCAGGAGCGTCTGCTGAGCGGCGAGGACCCGTGGGACTTCATGGAGGATCTGCCCAGCGTCGACGAGCTCGTCGTCTTCCTGTTGCGCGCCGACAACATCGCCGCGAACGACGGGGTCCGTCCCAACGCAGCGCGGCACTATCGCGTGCTGCGCCAGATCGCGCTGGAGTATCCGCCGCTGACTCCGGCGGTCTGGAAGCTTCTGGGCGACGGGCCGAAGTACCGGCGATGGGATGCTTCGATCGCTGACGCCAGCTGAGGCTTGACCGATGGACGAACGGGCTCGGCTTCGCCATCGCTACGTGATCTGACGCCGGGCTCCGGGATGCTCCGATCCCTCGCCGAGGGTCCCTCCCGCTTCGCGGGGCCCTCCCGACGCTCGCTCTCGGAGCATCCCTGCGCCCTTTCAGGTGTGGACGGGAGGCTTATTGCATCGATGAGGGTGGGGAGAAGGGAAGGGGTGGATAGGGTGGGGGTGTGCTCGTCGACCACGACCCGGAATGGCCGCGGATGTTCCGCGAGATCGCCGCAGAGCTGCGCAGCCTCGGGGATGCGGATTGGGAGATCGAGCACATCGGATCGACGGCGATACCGGGGCTGAAGGCCAAGCCGATCATCGATGTCGCGGTGCGCCTCGTCGACGCGGACGGCCTGGATGTCCACCTCGTCCGGCTGGAGGAAGCCGGCTGGCGGATCGGCAGCGGTGTGCGGACGCATCCTGTGCTGGTGTTCGAACCCGACGGCATCCGTACGCGCATCGCGCACTTCTTCCCGGCGGAGCAATGGGATGATGCGAATCAGCGAATCCTCCGGGACTGGCTGCTGTCTCATCCCGAGGATGCGGCTCGCTATCAGGCGGCGAAGGAGGCTGCAGCCGCCGCCGGGCGTGCTCGTTACAACGCGGGGAAGACCGCTGTCATCCAGGAGATCGTCGATCGAGCGCGAGCTGCCCGCGGCCTCGCGTCGGTCCCGGTGTACGACAAATAGACCGAAGGCCCGTCCCTCGGGAGAGGAACAGGCCTTCGAAGCGTCGGGAGGGCTCAGCCGATGAACTCGGCGAGGTCCTGCTCGAGCGCGAACTTCGGCTTGGCGCCGATGATCGTCTTGCGCTCCTCGCCGGCGGCGAAGACCTTCATCGCCGGAATCGACGTGATCTGGTACTTCATGGCCAGCTCGGGGTTCTCGTCCACGTTGAGCTTGAGGATCGTGATCTTCTCGGGGTGCTCGGACTGGATCTGGTCCAGAACCGGCGCGACCATGCGGCAGGGACCGCACCATTCCGCCCAGAAGTCCACCAGCACGGTGCCCTCGGCCTGCAGCACGTCCTGATCCCACGTCGCCTGGCTCGTCGCCTTAGCAGTCATCAGTCTTCTCCTTGATCGAAGTCTCACCTGCACCAACAGCAGGCGGGTGGAAAGTGTTCCCTAGCCGACGATGACCTCGGCGGCTTCCGCAGCCGGGACTTCGACGGAAGCATCCTCAAAATCCGCGAGGAAGTGCTCAGCATCCAGAGCCGCGACCGTACCGGAACCGGCCGCCGTGATGGCCTGACGGTAGTGCGGGTCGATGACGTCGCCGGCGGCGAAGACGCCCGGCTTGGATGTCACGGAGGTGCGGCCGTCGACCCAGATGGTGCCTTCGGCCGTGAGGTCGAGCTTGCCGTGCACGAGGTGCGTGCGCGGGTCGTTGCCGATCGCGACGAACAGGCCGTCCAGCGGCAGGTCGCGCAGCGAGCCGTCCGTCGTGGAACGCAACTGCACGCCCGCGACGGCCGAGTCGCCCAGGATCTCGGCGACTTCGCTGTTCCAGATGAACTCGATCTTCTCGTTGGCGAACGCGCGCTCCTGCATGATCTTCGAGGCGCGCAGGCTGTCCTTGCGGTGGATGATGTAGACCTTCTCGGCGAAGCGCGTGAGGAAGGTCGCCTCCTCCATCGCCGAGTCGCCGCCGCCGACGACCGCGATCGTCTTCTCGCGGAAGAAGAAGCCGTCGCACGTCGCGCACCACGAGACGCCGTACCCGGAGAGGCGCTCCTCGCCCTGCACACCGAGCTTGCGGTAGGCGGATCCGGTCGCGTAGATCACCGTGCGTGCCTCGTGCGTCGCGCCGGATCCGAGAACGACCTTCTTGACCTCGCCGTCCAGCTCGAGCGACGTGACGTCGTCGTAAACGACCTCCGTGCCGAACTTCTCGGCCTGCTGCTGCAGCTTGGCCATGAGCTCTGGGCCCTGGATGCCATCCGGGAAGCCCGGGAAGTTCTCCACCTCGGTGGTGTTCATCAGCTCACCGCCGACCTCGACCGAGCTCGCGATGAGCAGCGGCTCGAGGTTCGCGCGCGCCGCGTAGATGGCGGCCGTGAACCCGGCGGGGCCGGAGCCGATGATGATGACCTGACGCATGTGCTCTCCTCGTTCCACTGCTTCAACCCATGGTAGCCGTGGGGCATTCCCCCGCGGCATGCGCGACGCATCGTTCCGGTCGCAGTTCGTGTCGTTCTGATGTTCTGGGTGCGCCTTCCTGTCGCAGTTCGTGCCGCTTCGATTCGGCGAGAGCGACAGCAACTGCGACCGGAACGCGCGACACCGCAGGATAACGACAGTAACTGCGACCGGAACGCCGTGCGGGCTGAATCAGCGCCCTGGAAGGATCCGCTTCACGATGCTCCTGGCGACCTGCAGCTCCGGCGCGCGCAGCACCCATAGGAACACCACGTATACGACCGCGGCCGCGACCGCGATCACCCCGGCGCCCAGGACGCCGAGGATCTTGTCGGCGGTGGTCCAGCCGTCGACGCCCCCGAGCAGCAGGAACACGCCCCAGCCGGCTGCCGCGGCGGGAATCGCCGCGAGGGCGAATCGGCCGAGCGACAGCATCCATCGTCCGGTCTCGAGCGAGCCGAGCCTGCGACGCAGCAGCACCGTCGCGACGATCGTCTGCACGGTGCCGGCGAGCGACTGGCCGAGCGCGACGGCGGCCGCGAGCAGGGTGATCGGCAGCGCACCGGACGCGGACAGCCCCCACGCGATCGTCGCCGTGATGGCCACGAGCGCGCACTGGAACAGCGTGAAGAAGAACGGCGTGCGCGTGTCTCCGTACGCGTAGAACGTGCGCTGCACGATGAAAAGCACCGCGAGTGGCAGCAGGCCCACGAGATAGCAGACGAGCACGACGGCGGCGTCCACGGCATCCGACGAGGAGTTGGTGAACACGCGCGAGGCCGGAACGGCCGCGGCGACCACCGCTGCCAGCGCGCCCATCAGGAAGAAACCGAGGGTCCGGATGCTGCGGGAGATGTCGCCGCGCACATCGTCGTCTCGACCGGCCGCGGCGTGCTCGGACAGCTGCGTGAAGTAGGGGGTGCCGATCGAGTGCACGATGATCGAGTACGGGAGCATGAAGATCAGCCAGGCGTTGTTCATCACCGTCACGGCCGCGCCTTCGCCGGAGGCTTCGTTCGCCACCCAGTTCTGATAGAAACCGGCCGCCATGCTCGACAGGGCCATGAGCAGTGTCCAGCCCGCGACCCGGCCGACGTTGCCGAGTCCGACGCCGCGCCAGCGGAAGTCGACCTTGAGCGCGAGTCCGGTCTTGCGCCAGAACACCAGCAGGATGCCGGCCTGCACGGCGATTCCGGCGGTCGCCGTCCCGCCCAGCCACGCGACCATGTCGGGCGTCCAGTCCGCGATGTTCACGAGGTCGTTGCCGAAGACGGCGCCGATGATGAGGAACCCGGCGATCGAGATGAGGTTGTTCGCGATCGGCGCCCAGGTGAAAGGGCCGAAGATGCGCTTGGCGTTCAGCGTCTCGCCGACGAGCGCGTACAGGCCGTAGAACAGGATCTGCGGGAGGCACCAGTAGGCGAAAGCGGTGGCCAGAGCGAGCTGCTCGACGTTCTCCGCCTTCAACTGGAGGCCCACCAGCCAGGGGGCGGCGATCATCGCCACGGCGGTGGCGGCGACCAGGACGACGGTTCCGAGGGTGAACAGCTTCGAGATGAAGGCGTTGCCGCCGTCGGCGTCGCGACTCGCCCGGACGATCTGCGGCACGATCACGGCCGTGAGCACGCCGACCGAGATGAGGTTGAAGACGCTGTTGGGTAGTTGGTTCGCGACCGAGAACGCGTCGGCGGCGGCCGACGCGTTCGAGCCGATCACGCCCACGAGCACGATCGTGCGCAGCAACCCGGTCAGACGGGAGACGAGGGTCCCTGCGCCGAGCAGTGCGCTGGCGCGGCCGAGGCTGGTCATCGAACTCCTTCGTCGGGGGCGGTGCCGTCCGGGGTAGCAGTCGACTCGGCATCCCCGTCGCCGCCATCCGTACCGACCACGGCCCGTTCGCGCCGGCGTCGGCGGACGGTGCGGACGACGCCGAAGACCAGCAGCAGCACGATCACGGAGCCCAGGATGCCGAGACCGATGTTCTCCCACTCGGCCCGCACCGTGACATCGGCCGACTTCGAGTCGCCGATCGGCACGCCGCTCGGACTCGAGAGCGTGAAGCGCACCTGCAGCTCGCCGCTGGCGACGCGCGACTGAACGGGGATCAACACTCGCGTGTTGCTCTGCGCCGTCGCCTCGACCGACGTGTACGGGTCGATCACGACGCGTGGATCGGACGGTCGCACCTCGAGATTGAGCTTCACCGGCCAGGGCAGATCGTTGCGGATCCAGACCGGCAGGTCGACGTTCGCACTGATGAGCTGGAT
The DNA here is from genome assembly GCF_050434165.1 of Microbacterium sp. ZKA21. Classification (NCBI taxonomy): domain Bacteria; kingdom Bacillati; phylum Actinomycetota; class Actinomycetes; order Micrococcales; family Microbacteriaceae; genus Microbacterium; species Microbacterium sp. ZKA21. The sequence continues at coordinate 171,171 of NZ_JBNPVV010000003.1, read as the reverse complement.
CGGCGCGGGATCCTGGATGGCCACCGAGTCGAGGGTCGTCACGGTCGCCGCCCGGTGCTCGACGAATCCGGTCTCGAACTGCGCATCGCTCAGTCCGACGCCGAGCAGGCGCAGGATGCGGATCCGCTCCGGCGCGAGCAGCACCTGCGGGTCTTCGAGGATCGTCCCGAAGGCTTCGAGAGCGTCCTCATCGGTGAGGAGGGTCGTCAGGTTCGCGGCTCGCGTCGCATCCGGTTCTGCTGTGGGCGTCGCGGTCGTCGGCGCCGCTGCCTGCAGCGTGCGCAGCGGAGCCGTTCCGGTCGCGAGGACGACATCGCGCAGCGCCGCGGCGGCCCGCTGCTCGTCGCGCTCCAGTCCGATGAGGATGCCGGAGGCCGGCGACCCGGCGAATGCCAGCTCGGCGTTCGCCTGGGCCAGCAGGGCTTCGCGGAGATCGTCATCCGGTTCGGCCGCCGCAGCGGACATCAGGGCCGAGATCGCGGCGTCGTGCACGAGGACGGCGGATGCGCCCGCACGGGCGTTGCCGGCGGCATCCGTTTCGGAGACCGAGGTGGACGGCAGGATCGTCGTCGCCGGTGAGCCGACGTAGGTGTCGAAGGCGGCGAGATCATCGGCGGTGACGTCTCCGCGCGGCCACAGGATGCCGTCGATCTCACCCCGGAGCGCAGTGAGCTCGGCGATGTCGGGCAAGGTCGTCGGGGTGCTGGCGGACGGCGACGGTGTGGGTGACGGCGTCGCCGCGTCGTCCTCAGGGAAATCCGCAGCACTCATGAACGGCTCGAGGGTGGTCGGTGCGAGCGCGGTGGCGAGTCCGGCGTGGGACTGTGTGGCCACGTCGGCATCGCCGAACTGCAGGGCGAACGTCTCGTTCGCCAGCGCCTCGAGCCGCTCCAGCCAGGACACGGCCGAGGCCGGCGCAGCATCGCCGAGCACCCGGATGGCGGCGGCGATGGCCGGGTCGACGGCGAGCACCGCCATCGTGCCGGTCACGGCGTCGAGCTGGGCGGTGAGCGCACCGTCGGCCGCCGTCAGCGACGACAGCTCGTCGGCGCTGAGCAGGGTCCCGGATGCCGGGGTGGCCGTGATCGGGACCATGACGGTCACCTGTGCGGCCGCTGCCGGGCGCACGGTGAGGACGGAGCGCACCGTGGCATCCCACGAGGTCCCGTCGCTCGTGGTCGCACCGGACAGCGAGGCGTTCACGGGATATACGCCCGGAGCCAGTTGCTGCACCAGATCGGAACTGGCCAGGATCGGCGTCTCGAGGTTCGCATCCCCGCCGACAGCCGTCGTCGGCGCGGAGAACAGCGAGGTCAGGGTGCCGCCTCCGGCGCCGGAGCCGAGCCATGCCGTCACGGCTGCGGAATCCGCGAGCGGAACAGGGCCCAGCTCGAGTGCGACGCGGGCCGGGGCGAGCTCCTGACCGGTGTCGTTCACGACTGCGACGGTGCCCGAGATCGGCGAACCGACAGGAATCGCGCCGTGCACGCCGAGCGACAGCGACAGCGACACGGTGCCGTCGGTGGTGGGCTCGTCAGTCGGCTCGGCCATGGCCGGAGCGGCGCCGCCGAGAATGCCGAGGATCGCCGCCATCATGGTGACGACGAGCACAGCGAGGACGCGGGCGAGGAGATGCCGGCGCGCGCGCGGAGCTGTACGGGGGATGATCACGGTTTCGGGGTCTTCCTCGAACACGGCGAGCGGTTCGTGAGTGCGGACCCTGTGATTCTAGGCGTGGCGCCGATCCGAAGCCTGAAGGCGCGTAGAGTGACGGCCGTGTCCGACACCCCCGCCATCACCCCGGATCCCCTGCTCGCCTCGGCTCTCGCCACCGATCTCGATGCCGCCGACTTCCGTTCGGAACCGCTGCGGCGACTGTGGGGAGAGGAGTACGACGACGCGCTCGCCCGTGGCCTGCGCACGCCGATCCTCCGCGCCATCGAGGGGGATGCCTCACCGCTGGCCACCCTCGGTCGGCTCCTCGTGCTCGGCATCCCGCAGCCGGAGGATGCCGTGGCGGACGCTCTGCCGCGGACCGGTGTCGCGGGACTCGTGGCTCTGGGCCTGGCGCGCGACGACGGCTCGGTCATCCGGCCGACCGCGCTCGTGCGTCCGCAGTCGTTCGTCGATGCGGACGGCATCGGGGAGTGGTGGATCGCGAGCGACCTCGACGAGGTGGCGTTGGGATCCGCGCTGCCGGCCGACCACGTTCTCGGCGTCGGAGGCGCCTCTCGGACGCTCGCCGAGCTCGTCATCCCTCAGCCGGTGAGCCGTGCGCTCGATCTCGGCACGGGCTGCGGCATCCAGGCGCTGCTGGTCTCGCGGCACGCCGGGACCGTGGTGGCGACCGACATCTCGGAGCGCGCGCTCGCGTTCGGCCGCCTGAACGCACTGCTGAACGGGGTCTCCAACATCGAGTTCCGCCTCGGGAGCATGTTCGAGCCCGTCGCCGACGAGGCATTCGATCTCGTCGTCTCGAACCCTCCTTTCGTCATCACGCCCCGCGTCGACAGCGTGCCGGAGTACGAGTACCGCGACGGCGGGCTGATCGGCGACGCCCTGGTGGAGCAGTTCCTGCGGACGGTTCCCGATCACCTGACCCCCGGCGGTGTCGCCCAGCTGCTCGGCAACTGGGAGTCTCGCGACGGTTCCGCAGGGCTCGATCGGCTGCGTTCGTGGATTCCTTCGGAGCTCGACGCCTGGGTCATCGAGCGCGAGGAGCTCTCGCCGCTCGCCTATGCCGAACTGTGGATCCGTGATGGCGGGACGACGCCGAGGGATGCCGGATTCACTCCGCTGCTCGACGCCTGGCTGGACGACTTCGCTGCGCGCGAAGTGACGGCGATCGGGTTCGGGTACGTGCTGATCCGCCGCGGTTCGCCTGATGTCGAGGCGCTCCGCCGCTTCGAGCATGTCGCGCAGCCGATCTCGCAGACAGGCAGGGCGCTGCAGGCCGGCCTCGTCGCGCACGATGCGCTCGCCCACGGCATCCCGCAGACCCTGTTCGTCGCCGGCGACGTCACGGAAGCGCGCCATCTCCTGCCCGGCAACGACGACCCCAGCGTCATCGAGCTGCGCCAGGGCGGCGGATTCGGCCGGACGATCGCGGTCGACCCCGCGCTCGCGGCCTTCGTCGGAGCGTGCGACGGCGACCTCACGGTCGCTCAGATCGCCGCAGCGCTGGCCGATCTGTTCGAGGTGCCGCTGCCCGACCTCTGGGCGGACCTCGAGCCGCGCATCCGGCAGTTGATCCTGGACGGGTTCCTGACGTCGGCGCCGTGACCTGCTCCGGCGCGGGCGCCGGCACGGTCGGCTGGGCACAGTTGCACGACGAATTCGCCGAATCGGTCGTGCAGGCGTGCCCGAGTCGTGCAGGTGTACCGGGCGCCCACAGGAATACTGGCCACGGTTCATGCGTTCGAATGAATCATGAAGGCTTTCGGATTCCTTTCGTTCGGTCACTACGCCGACGTCCCCGGTTCGTCGACGCGCACGGCCGGCGACATGCTGCGCCAGACGATCGAGATCGCCGAGGGCGCTGACGAGATCGGCGTGAACGGCGCCTACGTGCGTGTGCACCACTGGGCGCGGCAGGCCGCGTCCCCCATGCCGCTGCTGAGCGCGATGGCCGCCCGCACGAAGCGCATCGAGGTCGGCACCGGCGTCATCGACATGCGCTACGAGAACCCGTTCCAGTTCGCCGAGGAGGCCGCCGCCCTGGATTTCATCGCCGACGGACGCATCGCGCTCGGTGTGAGCCGCGGTTCACCCGAGACCGCGCTGCGCGGCTACGAGACCTTCGGATACGTCGATGGCGAGGACCCGGAGCGCGGCAGCATCCTGGCACGGGAGAAGTTCGACCTGTTCCTGCGGGCGGTCGACGGCGAGCGGATCGCCCCCGGCGACCCGCGCATGGTCGGACCGGGACAGTACCTGCACGTCGAACCGCACTCGCCGACCCTGCGCGATCACATCTGGTGGGGAGCCGGGTCGCGAGCGACCGCGGAGGACACCGGGCGCAAGGGACTCAACATGATGAGCTCGACCCTGCTCACCGAGGCCACGGGGCAGCCGTTCCACGAGCTGCAGCGCGAGCAGATCGATCTCTTCCGCGCCGCCTACAAGGATGCCGGTCACACCGGCGCTCCTCGGGTGTCGGTGAGCCGCAGCGTCTTCCCGCTGGTCAGCGACATGGACCGGGCGTACTTCGGACTGCGCAGCGAGGATGGCGACGACCAGATCGGCATCATCGACGGGATGCGCTCGACGTTCGGCAAGACATACGCCGCCGAACCGGACGTGCTGATCTCGCAGCTCAAGCAGGACGAGGCAGTGATGGCCGCGGACACCCTCATGCTCACGATCCCGAACCAGCTCGGTCCGGACTACAACCTGCATGTCCTGCAGGCGTTCGCCGAGCACGTCGCCCCGGCGCTCGGATGGAAGCCGAATACCGAGGGTCCGGTGCAGGGCGACCCGATCTGACCCCTGCCCGACCCAGCGATAACCTGGGCGGATGCTCGAGATCACCCCGCTTCAGCCGCAGGACCGCGCCGAGTGGCTCGCGCTGTGGAACGGCTACCTGACGTTCTACGAGTCCGAGCTCGATCAGGCGACGACGGACGCGACCTTCGACCGGCTGACCACGGATGCCGAGCTGCACGGCGCCATCGCCCGCGACGGCGAAGGCCGCGCCGTCGGGATCGTGCACTGGCTGACGCATCCGGCGACGTGGACGACGTCCGACTACTGCTACCTCGAAGACCTCTTCGTCTCGCCGGATGCCCGCGGCGCAGGAGCCGGCGAGGCGCTCATCGAGCACGTCAGGGCGTGGGCCGAGCGCAACGGCTGCGCCAAGGTCTACTGGCTGACGGCCGAGAGCAACGAGACTGCCCGCCGTCTCTACGACCGGGTCGCCGACCGCAGCGGCTTCATCCACTACCAGATCCGGATGCCCTGACCCGGGCGCTACTCTGACGGCATGACCTTCGACGGTGGGTGGGACGATCCTCGGGTGCTGGCCGCGCGCGGCGAGCAGCGGAAGCAGCAGTCGCGATTCTTCTTGTGGTTCGCGCTCATCGAGGGCGCAGCACTGCTCCTCGCGGTCGTTCTCGTCTACGGGTTCGAGGTCGTCGAGCCCGAGATCGGCATCTGGGTCCTCGTGGCCATCGCGATCCTGGGCGGCATCGTCCTGTCATCCTCGCTGCTGTCGATGATGCGTAGGAACACGCAGGAGCTGCGCGACCTCGGCGTGCCGCGGGGACCCGCACCAGGAGACCCGAACAACGCGGGCTGAGTCCGACTCGTCGACACCTCCCCTCGTCGGCGTGGCCTCTCGGTACTCGCGCGAACAGGGCGGGCTCTCGCAGGCAGGATGGGGTCTCGACAGCCGGCCGCCTGTTCCGACGACCGGAGAGGCGCCCGGTACCCTGGAGATCATGCTCAACATGGCCGATGGCCTCGCTCGACTCGGCGCGCTCGCCGCCGACCCCGTCGTCCGCACCCTGGCCGATGCCTTCGCCGCGCAGGGCTTCGAGCTCGCCGTCGTCGGCGGTCCGGTGCGCGACGCGCTGCTCGGACGGCCCACCCACGACCTCGACTTCACGACGAACGCATCACCCGACGAGATCCTCGCGATCGTGAAGCCCATCGCGACTGCGCACTGGGACATCGGACGCGCCTTCGGCACGATCGGCGCCCGCGTGCAGGGTGAGCAGGTCGAGATCACGACCTACCGTGCCGACAGCTATGACGGGGTCACCCGCAAGCCGACCGTCGAGTTCGGCGACACGATCGACGGCGACCTCGTTCGCCGCGACTTCACTGTCAACGCCATGGCGCTGCAGGTGCCAGCGGTCAAGCTCGTCGATCCGACCGGCGGTGTGGAGGACCTCGTCGCCGGCATCCTGCGCACCCCTATGGACCCGACCGTGAGCTTCGGCGACGACCCGCTCCGGATGCTGCGGGCAGCGCGATTCAGCGCGCAGCTGGGCTTCGCGATCGACGACGCGACGCAGGATGCCATCGCCGACCTCCGCGAGACGCTGAAGATCGTGAGCCCTGAGCGCATCCAGGGCGAACTGATCCGCCTCATGCAGACCGACGACCCCGTGCGCGGCATCCGGGTCCTGGTGGACACCGGCCTCATCGAGGAGTTCCTCCCCGAGGTGAGCGCCCTGCGTCTCGAGGTCGACGAGCACCATCACCACAAGGACGTCTACGAGCACTCGCTGACCGTGCTGCAGCAGGCGATCCAACTCGAGCACGCCAGGAATCCGGGTGCCGAGCCGGATGTGGCGCTGCGCATCGCGGCCCTCCTGCACGACATCGGCAAGCCGCGCACCCGCAAGCTCGAGTCCGGCGGCGCGGTCACGTTCCACCACCACGACGTGGTCGGCTCCCGCATGGCGCGCAAGCGCCTGCAGTCGTTGCGCTTCGACGGCGGGACGACGGATGCCGTGGCACGACTCATCGAGCTGCACCTGCGCTTCTTCGGGTACGCCGAGGGGACCTGGACCGACAGCGCCGTGCGCCGGTACGTGCGCGACGCCGGCGACCTGCTCGACCGCCTGCACATCCTCACGCGCGCCGACGTCACGACGCGCAATCGCCGCAAGGCCGCGCTCCTCGCGCACGCGTACGACGACATCGAGTCCCGAATCGCAGCCCTGCGCGAGCAAGAGGAGCTGGACGCCATCCGCCCGGAGCTCGACGGCAACCGGATCCAGGAGATCCTGGGCATCGCGCCCGGCCGGGAGGTCGGCGAGGCGTACCGTTTCCTGCTCGAAGTCCGCCTGGACGAGGGCGTCATCGGTCCGGATGCCGCGGAGCAGCGCCTGCGCGACTGGTGGGCGAACCGCGGCTGAGCCGACCATGGCCGGTCGAAAAGGGTGCGCCGTCAGCAGCCGCAGGAGCGGCCGATGACGAGGTGCGCCTCGACGACCATGTGCACGCGCTCGTGCGGCGGGCCCAGCAGCGCCTCGACCGCCGCCTCGGCCATCTCGGCCAACGGCTGCGCGACGGTCGTCAGGGTGGGCCAGCTGTAGGCGGCGTCGAGCGAACCGTCGAACGAGACGATCGCGACGTCCTCCGGGATGCGCAACCCGGCCTCGTGCGCTGCCTTGAGGACACCTCGACCCATCTGGTCGGAGCTGACGAAGAGCGCCCGTGGCACGGCATCCGATCGGATCAGCCGGCGCATCGCCTCGTATCCGCCGTCCGGGGTGAACGAGCCGCGCGCGATCGGACCGGGTGTCAGGCCGAGACGCTCCAGACTCTCGCGCCAGCCGGTCTCGCGGCCGTCCTCCTCGTCGCCGGTCGTGCCGCCGATGACGATGCCGATGTCGTCGTAGCCGTGCTCGGCGAGGTGCTCGACCGCGAGGTGGGCGCCGTGTAGCAGGTCGACGCCCACCGAGTCGCGCGTCGGCACACCCGCGCTGTTGTTCAGCAGGACGATCGGGATGCCGGCGATGTCGAGATTGCGCAGATCGGGTTCGAACACCGTGCTGCACAGGAAGATGCCGTCGACGAGCCGCCCGGCCAGCTGCTCCAACTGGACGCGCTCCGTGGCGATGGAGGAGTCGGAGCTGGAGGTGATGACCATGTACCCGCGTTTGGCCGCCGCCGCCTCGACCTCGTGCGCGAGCTGCGCGAAGTACGGATTGGTGGTGGTCGGCGTGACGATGCCGAGCATCTCGGTCGAGCCGAGGCGCAGTGCTCGGGCGGACGGGTTCGCCCGATACCCGAGTTTCGCCACGGCATCCCGTACCCGCTCCTCCGTGTCCGGACCGACGCGCTTGGTCCCGTTGACGACGTAGCTGACCACTGCGGGGCTCACCCCGGCGAGCTTCGCGACGTCGTTTCGGGTGGCCCTGCTCGGAGAGGAGGAAGAGGAGCGGGACACGGCGCCATCCTAGTCGCGGGCGGCCTCGGCCATCTGTCCGTCGAGGTCGTCCGGAGCACCGAGCTGCTCCGGAGCATCGCCGAAGTCCGGGATGGACAGCCGCTCGCCGCCGCGGAGGGCGGAGCGGTGGGCGATGATGCCGGGCAGTGTGTAGCGAGCGGCCTCCCACGCGTTCACCGGCGGCAGCGTGCGCGTCGCGACCGCCGTGGCGAAGTCGTCCACGAGGAAGTGGTGGCTGCCTTCGTGACCGCTCGGCAGACGCTTGAGCGACTCGGGCAGGCGTGACGCGTCGTGCACAGGGGCGAGCCCCGAGATGAAAGCGTCGCGCAGCGCCGGGTCGACACCGGCGAGCGACGGGTCGTCGGCGGACATCGACGGCTTGGTCTCGAGGAGCTCCGAGACGTCCTCGTAGCCGGACTTGTCCTGCCAGACGGCGTTCGCGACGAGCTGCTCGAAGCTGCCCTCGGTGCCGAAGTAGCGGAACCGCGACTCGCGCAGGTGAGAGGGGTAGCCGACGCGACGGAATTCGTTGATGCGCATGCTGCCGCCGCCGTCGAGCTCGAACAGGGCGGTGGCGTTCGAGAAGTCGTTGTCGAACATGCTGACCTCGCGGTCGAACACGCCGTCGCCGCGGTCGTCGCGCACGCCGATGCAGCTCACGCTCACGGCGTGCGAGCCGATGGCCCCGATCACGCCGCCGACCGAGTGGGTCGGGTAGAGCATGGGCGGATAGCTGGCCGTGCTCTTCCACTCCTCGCCGCCGCTGTACTGGTACGCGGCGTAGAAGCCGAGGTCCATGTCGTGGACGTAGTCGCCCTCGGCATAGAAGATGCGGCCGAACGCGCCCTCGGCCTTGCGGCCCCTGGCGTACACGGTCGCCGGGTTGTAGTAGCTGGTCTCGCCCATCATGTAGGTGAGCCCCGTTTCGCGGACGGCCTCGATGATCGCCGCGATCTCGTCCTCGCTGATCGCCATCGGGACGGCGGAGTAGACGTGCTTGCCTGCGCGCAGCGCGCGCACGACGAGCGGGCCGTGGGTCCAGCGCTGCGTGAAGATCGCGACGGCGTCGACGTCGGAGGCGAGCAGATCGTCGAAGCTCGGGACGGTGCCGGCGAGGTGCTCGCGTTCCGCGAGCTCCGTCGCGCGTTCGGGTAGCACATCGGTCACGACGACCGACGAGACGAAGGGATGGGCGTTGAAGAGCTTCGCGAACTGGCCCGCGAACTGCCCTGCGCCGACGATGCCGAGGGAGAAGGTCTGGTGTGTCATGCGCGAGAGTCTGCCACGTCCGGTTACACGAGTCAACACATTCTGTTCGCCGGAAAAACAGTTGTGAGACAACGCTTGCGTCGATCCAGTGACTCGTGTAACTTCACGGGCAACCTGATCATCGCATAACGACGGAGTATGAAGATGACAACGAGCACGATCGTCCTCGGGCGTCGCGGAGCGGCGCGTGACGGGGGAGCGAGAACGCGAAGAACGCGCAGTGACCTCAAGACCGCCCTGCTTTTCATCGCCCCGGCGCTGATCGGTCTGATCCTGTTCTACTTCGTTCCGACCATCCGGGGCCTGTACCTCAGCTTCACCGAGTACAGCGTTCTGGACGAACCGACCTGGGTCGGCACGGCGAACTACGAACGCCTCTCCCAGGACCCGCTGTTCTGGAACGCCCTCGGTGTCACGGTGCAGTACGTCGTCATCAACATCGTGCTGCAGACCGCCATCGCCCTCGGGCTGGCACTTCTCATGCAGCATGTCGCCCGCTCGACGGCGGTGCGAGGGATGCTGCTGATGCCGTATCTCATGGCGAACGTCATCGCCGCGCTGCTGTGGTTCTGGATGCTGGACTACCAGCTCGGCATCGTGAACAACATCATCGAGTGGCTGGGCCTGCCCCGGGTCGCGTTCTTCGGCAGCGCCGAGTGGGCGATCCCGACGCAGGCACTGATCAACACCTGGCGGCACATGGGCTACACGGCACTGCTGCTCTTCGCGGGGCTTCAGGCGATCCCAGGCACGGTCTACGAAGCCGCGAAGCTGGACGGCGCGAACCCGTTCCAGACGTTCGGGCGCATCACTCTGCCGCTGCTGCGGCCGGTGATCGCGCTGGTGCTCGTGCTCACGGTGACCGGATCCTTCCAGGTCTTCGACACCGTCGCCGTCACCACGCAGGGCGGGCCGGTCAACGCGAGCCGGGTGATCCAGTACTACATCTTCCAGAAAGCGTTCACGCAGCTCGAGTTCGGCTACGCATCCGCTCTGGCGATGATCCTGTTCATCATCCTGGGCATCGTCGCCTTCGTGCAGATGAAACTCCTCCGCGGCAACGAATCCGACCTGGCGTAAGCGAAAGGAAGAGGCCATGACTACGACCACGACCATCGTCACCCAGGGGCGCCGCATCCGCCGGCGCGTGACCTGGGGCGCTGTCTTCGGCTGGATCTGCTTGGGCATCGCGATCGCGATCAGCATCCTGCCGTTCTACTGGGTGCTGCGCACCTCGCTCTCGATGAACAGCGGCCTCGCGGCCAACTCGTCGAGTCTGCTCCCCGTCGACTTCAACCTCGGCGCCTTCGCCCGCGTATTCGGGCTGCAGTCCACCGAAGAGGCGCTCGCACAGGGCGGTTCGGGGGCGGAGATCAACTTCTGGCAGTACTTGTTGAACTCCACGATCTTCGCCACGCTGACCACCGCCGGTGCGGTGTTCTTCAGTTCGATGGCGGCGTACGCGTTCGCGCGGCTGCGCTGGAAGCACCGCGACCTGGTGTTCGGGCTGTTCCTCGCGACCGTGCTGGTGCCGCCGATCTTCACCGCGCTGCCGAACTTCCTGCTGATCAAGAACCTCGGGCTGCTCGGGACGATGTTCGGCATGATCCTGCCGTACATCTTCATGACGCCGTTCGCCATCTTCTTCATGCGGCAGTTCTTCCTGAACATGTCGCGCGAGGTCGAAGAGGCGGCGATGATCGACGGCGCGTCGCAGTGGCGCATCTTCATGCAGGTCGTGCTGCCCAATGCCGCAGCACCGCTCGCGACGCTCGCGCTGCTGACGTTCATGGGGCAGTGGAACGAGTACTTCTGGCCGCTGCTCGTGTCGGACGAGAGCACCCGCGTGCTCACAGTCGGGCTCGGCACGTTCAAATCCCAGTCGCCGCAGGGTGCGCCGGACTGGTCGGGCCTGATGGCCGCGACGCTCGTCTCGGCCGTTCCGGTGCTGATCCTGTTCGCCGTCTTCGGCAAACGGATCGTCAACTCCATCGGCTTCAGCGGACTGAAGTGATCATGAAGGGACGACGGATCATGAATCGCACGTTCACCAAGGCAGTCGCCGGCACTGTCACCGTGCTGTCGGTCGCCGCCCTCGGCGGATGCGCCGCCGGGGACGACCCGAACACCATCGACTACTGGTTGTGGGACGCGAATCAGCTGCCCGGCTACCGGCAGTGCGCCGTGGACTTCAACGCCGCGAACCCCGACCTCACCGTGAAGGTCACGCAGCTCGGGTGGGACGACTACTGGGGCAAGCTCACCAACGGCATGGTCGCCGAGAACGCGCCGGATGTCTTCACGAATCACCTGTCGAAGTATCCGGACTACCTGCGGTTCGAGCAGCTCGTGCCGCTCGACGACACGGAAGTCGACTTCGACCGGTATGCGGATGGACTCGCCGACCTGTGGGTCGGGGAGGACGGGAAGCGGTACGGGGTTCCGAAGGATTGGGACACGATCGCGCTGTTCTACAACCGCGACATGCTCGCGGATGCCGGCATCAGCGAGGACGAGATGGTCGAGCTGACCTGGAACGCCGACGACGGCGGAACCCTCGAGGACGTCATCGCCCGCCTCACCATCGATTCCGCGGGTGTCCGCGGCGATGAGGAGGGCTTCGACAAGAACGACGTCGAGGTGTACGGCATGGGTCTGGCGAACTCCGGGTCAGGGATGGGCCAGGCCGAGTGGAGCTGGTTCACCGGCACGACTGGGTGGACGCACACGAACGAGAACCCCTGGGGCGATCACTACAACTACGACGACGAGCGCTTCCAGAGCGCGATCGCCTGGTGGGCCGGTCTCATCGACAAGGGCTACATGCCTCGTCTCGAGACGACGATCGGCGCATCGATGCCCGACAACTTCGGAGCCGGACGCGCGGCGATCAACTCCCACGGCTCGTGGATGATCGGTCAGTACGCGAGCTACGACGGCATCGACCTCGGCGTCGCGCCGACGCCGACAGGGCCCGAGGGCGAGCGCGCATCGATGTTCAACGGCCTCGCCGACTCGATCTGGGTCGGCACGGACAATCTGGAGGGGTCGAAGAGGTGGGTCGAGTACCTCGGCTCGCCGGCCTGCCAGGACGTCATCGGAGACCAGGGCGTCGTGTTCCCCGCCATCCTCTCGTCGGCCGAACGCGCCGTCGCCGCCTACGATGAGCGCGGACTCGATGTCTCGGCCTTCACGGAGCACGTGACGGACGGGACGACGTTCTTGTTCCCGATCACCGCCAACGCCGCACAGATCGACGGGATCATGAAGCCCGCCATGGACTCAATTCTCACCGGACAGGCGGACGTCGGCTCCCTGACGGACGCCAACACCCAGGTGAACAGGCTGTTCGAGGATGCCGGAGAGGATGCAGCGGGCGATTGACGCTTGACCCCGAGGCCTGCGGATCCCCGCGAACCGCAGGCCTCGGGGTGCGGATGCCGGGGCTACTCGATCTGCTCCCAGGCGCCGTTGCGCTTCGACCCGGGTTCTTCGCCGCGGGTCCACCACTTCGCGCGCCAGAGGCCGTCGTCGACGCCGACGATGTCCCCGGTGTCGAAGACGCGGCTCGCCGTCCAGATCGCGATGCCGTCGCCGGTCGCGGCGATCTCCTGCCAGGCGCCGTTGCGCTTGGAGCCCGGTTCCTCACCGCGCGTCCACCACGACGCGACCCAGACGGATCCGTCGAAGGCCACGGCATCCCCTTCGTCGTACGTCGTCCGCGTCGACCAGGCTGCGGGGGTTGCGTCGTCGTCGTCGCCGACGACGATGCCCCGGCCGTTCGTCGCGATGTACACCCGACCGAACTCGTCGGGGTCGCCGGTGATGTCGGCGCCGATCCAGCCCCATTCGTGCGCGTCGTCGTTGATGCGCTGCCAGCTCGCACCGCCGTCGATCGAGCGATACACGCCGCGCTGACCGTCGCGCGACGCGGCGGTGTAGATCGCAGGTGCGGTCGCGCCCGGCGCCGCCTTGCCGAATCCGATCGTGTCCGCCTCGTCGAAGCCCGGCACTGCGGTCCACGTGGTCCCGCCGTCCCGAGATCGCCACAGCCCGTAGGCGCCGTCGTCCTCACCACCGGCCAGCCACACATCGCCGATCGCGCCGGGCATCGCCTGGAAGCGCGCCGGGCCCTCGGCCGGAAGCGTGCCCTCGCTCACCGCCTGGAAGCTGAGGCCGGCATCCTCCGACCGGTAGAAGACCCCGCCGGCGAAGCCGTACACGCGCTCAGGGGAGACTCGATCGCTCTCCACGCGCGCGCCGGCCGCAAGGCCGTTCGATTCCGTCCACGTCGCCCCGCCGTCGGCCGAGACGCGCACCGCGGCGCCGGCCGGCGCCCAGACGATCGCCGAGCCGTCGGCGTTCACGGTGACCGTACCCGGTCCGCTCGCGCCGTCGGCGGCCGGAGAGGTCGTCCACGTCGAGCCGCTGTCGCTCGAAGCCGCGACGACGTGCGCGCCGCTGCCATCCGTGCCCGCCCGTACGACGACGTTCGAGGCGCGCGCTGCGACGTCGACGCTCGTGCCGCCGCCGAAGTACGGATCGCGGAAGCTCTGCGGCACCGTCGCGATATCGGAATGCACGAACCCGCCGAGATCGAGCATCGCCGACACCAGATCGACCTCGCCCGCGGGGGCGACGAGCTCCTGAATGGCGGTCTCCTCGATGCCATATGCCTCTGGAGTGATATGGATCACGCCGTCGGGCTCATCCCATGCCGTGAGATCCTCAGTCCGGTAGATCGTCGCCCCCGTGCCGTACATCAGCTCGTCCGAGTCGAACGGATCGATCTCGAGTGCGGACGTCATCCACCCGAGCTTCGGCGTCGGCTCAGCCCATGCGACAGGCTCGCCGACATCCTTGCCGAACGACAGCCAGGGGACCCCGTCGATGGACTGCTCGTAGCGGCGGGCCATGGTCGCCGAGCCGTCGTCGCCGTACTCGTAGTCCCAGATCGGCGACCAGGTCGCTCCCCGGTCGGTGGAGCGGAAGATCAGGATGTCCGGCCACCACTGGATCTGCGTGGCGACCATGATCGTGTCCGGGTCGTTTCGGTCGATCGTCAGTCCGCCGAAGCCGAAGTCGCCGCCGACAGGACGCTGCGTCGGCGTGATGTTCGTCCACGAGCCGTCGTCGAGGCCGTAGCGCCACACCTCGCCGTCCGATCCGTCGTACGGTCCTGACGTGTTGCTGGTGGTGATGTACAGCGACCGGCTCGCCTCATCGATCACGCCGTGGTGCGGCAGGAACCCGGTGGGTGCGCCGTCGACGGGTTGCCAGGTGGCGCCCGCGTCATCCGAGCGGTACAGGATGTCGTCGGTGTCGGCCACGGCCGTGAAGAGGGTGGCGGTCGGCTCGCCGTCGGCGGTGGATGCCGTGTCGAACGCGGTCCACAGCACACCGAGGTTCGAGGTGAGATACGAGTTGTCCGAGCCGGGCTCCGGGACGAAATCGCCGGGATTGGGGAACGCGTCGACCTTCTCGAAGCTCGCCCCGGCATCCGTCGACCGCCAGAGTCCCTGGCCCTGTTCGGCCCCGTAATAGAGCACGTCGTTGTCGCTCGGGTCGACCTGCAGACGCTCGCCGATGCCGCGGCCGGGCATGTTCCCACCGACCTTGAACGGCAGTGGCGTCGTCTCCCAGGTGTCGCCGTAGTCGTCGGACCTGAGAATCGCGCCGTTGTTCGGATCCCAGTCGTTCGTGTACATGCCTGTTGCGACATACACGCGGTTCGGCTCGGCCGGGTCGGTGGCGAGACTGAGGACGCCGAGGCGGTTCCAGTCGTCCCATCCGACGTGATCGAGCAGCGGCACCCAGGTGTCGGTCTCGCGATCGAGCCGGTACGCGCCGCCGATGTCCGTGCGGGCGTAGACCAGCCCCGGTTCGGTCCGGCTGTAGATGATGCCCGGTACATAGCCACCGCCGCTGATGGCGGCATTCGACCAGCTGTAGTCGGATGCCGCGGCATCCGGTGCCTCGGCCTGCGCCGCGGGGGCGGCGATCGCGAGCGGTACGAGACAGCCGGCGGTGACGGCCATCGCGAGCGCGGAACGTCTGAATCTCACGGGAAACACTCCTGTCGTGTTCGTGGACGGTCTTCTTCGACCGTTCGTGAGAATATCGAAGCGCTTCGAAGATGTCGAGAGCACGAAGCGAGAGAACGTGTTGCCCGCGGCTGCGACAGCCCTACACTGGGGGCATAGTTCGGTCATCGATGATCGGAGACGCGTGTCATCACCATGGTCGGGTCCCATCGCCCCGGGTCCCGCGTCGCGTCGACTCGTCGAGCGCGCGCACGAGGAGGTCGTCGCGGGGAACCTCGACGATCGCCGACTGCAGCGGGTGCGCCCGCTCGTCCGCGAATCCTGGGAGCGCTCGTATCGCAGCCGAGTCGGCGCCGAAGGCCTGCCGCCGCTTGCGCTGACGGAGGACGAACTCGACTGCTATCGCGCCGCGCATCCGCTCGCCGGCGCCATGGAGCTGGTCCGCAACCTGCTGATGCCGGGCGATCCGCAGGACTCCCGGGTCATCGTGGCGATCGGCGATCAGGGCGGGCGGATGCTCTGGATCGACGGGGATCTGGAGGCGCTGGTGCGGACCGGTGAGATGGGTTTCGTCATCGGCGCCGACTGGTCCGAGGGAGCGATCGGCACCACGGCTCCCGGCATCGCGCTCACGACCGGGCGCTCCGCGCAGATCCACGAGAGCGAGCACTACAACCGCCATGTGCAGGCGTGGTCCTGCTCGGCCGCACCCGTGCTCGACCCCGAGACCCGCGGCATCCTGGGCGTCATCGACATCTCGGGCGGCCGGGAGGTGGCGACGCCGCAGGCGCGGATGCTGGTCGACGCCGCCGCGCGGCTCGTGGAATCGGAACTGCTCGTCAGCCGACTGCGTGCGCGCGCACAGGTGCGCGAGCGTCCGCGTGCGCCGCGTCGATCCATCGCCACGCAGGCGACGCTGCGGGTACTGGGCCGCGACCGCGGACAGCTCGAGGTCTGGGGTCCCGAGACGGAATCCGTGATCGAGTTGAGCACGCGGCATGCGGAGATCATGCTCATCCTCGCCCTGCACCGGCAGGGCCTGTCCGCGGGCGCACTCGCCGACGCGGTCTACGGCGAAGGCGGACACGCCGAGACGCTCCGCCCCGAGATGGTGCGGCTGCGTCGGGTGCTGGAGCGCGTTTCGCCGGACCTGGTCCCCGAATCGCGGCCGTATCGCCTGCGAATCCCGGTGGAGATCGACGCGCAGAACGTTCTCTCGCTACTGGATCGCGGAGCGAACCGCGTCGCCCTGACGGCCTATCGGGGACCGGTGCTGCCGCAGTCCACTGCGCCGGGCGCGGAGGACCTCAGGGAGACGGTCCGCTCCGCCCTGCGTGAGGCGATGCTCACGGGTGCCGGCATCGACGTGCTGCTCGGGTATGCCGAGATCCCGGAAGGGGCGGACGACGCCGCGGTGCTGCGCCTGTGCTTGGAACTGCTGCCGGCCCGGTCGCCGAAGCGTGCCGGGCTCGTCGCCCGTCTCGAACGTCTCGAACAGCTCGAACGTCTCGAGCGGTTCGACCGGGTCTGAGGTCGGCGTCGGCTCGTCAGCCGGTCAGCCGGTCGTCCGCTCACCGGCCGGGGACAGCACCCACCACACGTCGTTGACTCCCTGCCCGGCGACGTCACCGGGCTCCGCATCCCCGGCGAAGTAGTACAGCGGCCATCCGTTCAGGGTCACCTGCGTCTCGCCGTCGACGCCGACGATCGTGCCGACCTCGCTGGTCACGCCCTCGACCTCCGGTGCCTCGGCATCCGTGGTCACGGCGGGCCAGTTGTCCGCGCACTCGCCCTCGCACACGCTCTCCTGTGCACCCTGGGTGTCCCGGTCGAACATGTAGACGGTCATCCCCTCGCCGTCCACGACGATGCTGCCCAGCGACGAATCGGCGATCATCAGTGCGACGCCGGCCGCTTGCTCCGGTGCTTCGGCCGGCGCGCTGGACTGCTCGTCCGCGCCGTTCGAGTACGGGTCTCCGCCGGAGCCGGTTCCCGAGGAGCACCCGGCGAGACCCAGCATGAGGATCAGGGCGACGGTGCCGATTCCGGCTGCCGGTGCGACGTTCATGATGACTCCTTCGTCCGAGGCGATCGGGACGGACATCCCGTCGCAGTGGACACGAGACGCGCAGGCGTTCCGTTCAGCGATCGGGCTCACTGCGCATCAGCACGTCGCCCGCTGCCGAGCGCAGTTCGATCGCTGCGATGTCGTCCGGCGACAGGGCCGTGCCGGCGGCGACTTGCGCCGTGGCGTCCGGGAAGGCGCGCCAGGTCGACAGCCGGCTCTCGACGCCGCTCGTCGACACGACGACGAGGACGTACTCCCAGCCGTCGTCGGGCGCGTATGCCGCCGGTCCGTACGTGCACGTGAGCGATATCCGCGTTCCCCATGCGACATCCTCAAGGCGGACGGACGCCGACAGCGGCACGTCCTCGACCCGCTCGAGCGCGACGGTCTCGGCCGGCCCGGTCTGCAGCGAGAGGACGGCAGGCACAGCCAGGATGCCGGCGATCACGACGATGCTCGCCGCGGCGCCCAGCATCCAGCGGGTGCGACGCGCGCGCCGCGCTCTGGCGAGGCCGAGATCGATGATCCGGGAGCGGGCGACGTCGTGGCCGGCCGTCGACGGCACGTCAGCAGACGCGTCATCGGCCGAGGAGAGCAGGTCGATCGCTGTCGCCCGCGGCACCCGCGCCAGCAGACCCGGCAGCGGCACGAGCTCCGCGAGGTCGGCGCGGCAGAGGGCGCATCCGGTGGCGTGCCCCTCGAACAGCGCCCGGTCGGCGGGGCTCAGAGCGCCCAGCACGTAGGCCGCATCCCACTCCGCGAAACGCTCGTGCTCCGCGTTCATCGCGTCACCCCCTTCTCCTGCAGCGCCAGCCGCAGGGCCCGCAGCCCGTAGTGCAGTCGCGACTTAACAGTGCCTTCGGCGATCGCCAGCTCCTGGGCGATCTCGGCGACGGACAGGCCGAGGTAGTACGCGCGCACCACGACGTCGCGATGCGCGGCGCTGAGACCGGCCAGCGCCTCCTCGATGAGCATGGCGTCCAGCACGGCATCCGCGGCATCCTGAACCGCCGTCTCCGGCGTCTCCGCCATCGTGATCTCCCGCCGGCGACGGGCGCTGCGCGCGTCGTCGATGATGAGGTGGCGCGCGACGGTGTACATCCACGATCGGGTGGCCGCCGGGTCCTCGGCCAGGATGTGCGGCGTGCGCCAGGCCCGGAGCAGCGTCTCCTGCACGACGTCGTCGGCTGCGGCGCTGTCGCCCGTCAGATGCACGGCGTACCGCCGGACCGATGCCGCGTGCGCGTCGTAGAGCGCACCGAGGCGAGCCGCGTCGTCGGACATCGGTCACCTCCTCACACAGAGGACACGAGGGACGACGTCGCTGACGTTCAGATGAACCCGAGACCGCTCCGTCTCGTGTTCCGATCATGGACGCGTTCGAGATCGCCGGACTTCCGCTTCATCCTCTCATCGTGCACGCTCTCGTGGTGCTGCTTCCGCTGACCGCACTCGCGCTCGTGCTCGGTACCTTCATCCCCGCGGTGCGTCGGCGGCTGGGCATCGCGACGCCGGTCGCCGCCCTGGTCGTCCTCGCGCTCACCCCGATCACGGTCGCAGCCGGGGAAGCACTCCTGACGACGGTCGGACCGCTCCCCGGCGTGGAGGAGCACGCCGCCCTCGGCCGGATGCTGCTGCCCTGGGCGATCGCGCTCTTCGTCGTCTCCGCGGCGCAATGGGGCTGGTACCGGTTCCGTCCGCGTCCGGAAGAGGGGAAGCCGCGGTCGCGATCCGATGCGATCGTGACCGGCCTGCTCGCGGTGCTCGCGGTCGCGGCGGCGACGGGAAGCACGACGATGGTGGTCCGCATCGGCGAGGCAGGAGCTCGAGCCGTCTGGGGGTGAGGGCTTCAACTGATTGATCGATCGGGTGCAACTTCGTGCAACCCCGCGGGGGATAGCCTCAGCGTGAGACGCCGCGCATGACCGGACCCCAGCTGGTCGTCGGCGTCTGTCCCGGGGGATGGGGTGGGAGCTGATCCCCAGACAGCACCCACCCCCACACTCACGACGACGGCATCAAGCCGCCCGATAACCTGGGCGCATGAGCGATCTCACCACCGTCCTGCAGGTCACGCACAATGCCCGGAGCATCGGCGGGATGGCGGTGGAGTCCGGAGGGACGGTGCGCCCCGGCATCCTCCATCGGTCGGACGCCCTGGGCGCACTCACCGAAGCCGGCATCACCGCGTTCGCCGAACTCGGCATCGGCACGGTGATCGATCTGCGGACGGATGCCGAACGCACGCGGTCTGCCGACGTGCTGCCGCTGGACGGCAGCGTGCAGCTGATCACGCTGCCGATCCTCGGCGGAGCGATGGACGAGATGGTGCGCCGGATGCTCCCCGATGGCGACGGCACGCGGCCGAGCGAAGCGGACGTCGCCCGCATGCTGGATGCCGTCCCGACGCTCGAGGAGCTCTACCTCGGGATGCTGCGGGACGGCGCCGCGCAGTTCGTCGCGATCGGGCGGGCCGTGATCGCCGCGGGCGGCACGGAGCGCCCCGGCGTGCTGTTCCACTGCACGGCGGGGAAGGATCGGACGGGTGTCGCCGCGGCCATCCTGCTGCAGCTCGCCGGTGCGAGCCGCGCGGACATCGTCGCCGACTACACGCTGACCGAACAGAACCTCGCCGGAGCCTTCGCGGAGTCGCTCACCGGTCTCATCACGAGCATGGGCGTTCCGCTCACCCCGAAGCTCCGCATTCTCGCGACCGAGGCACCGGCGGAGGCCATCCAGGCCGTCCTCGATCGGCTCGCTTCGGAGTACGGCGGCGCCGCCGGCTACCTGCGCGCCCACGGGATGACGGATGCCGAGGTCGACGAGCTCGTCGGAATCCTGACGAGCGGGGTCGAGGAGGCGGCGGTCAGCGCTCGGCGGTCGCTGGACTGACCGCCGCGCGATCAGAACATCCGCGCCACGAAGTTGATCACCAGCACGAGCACCACGACGCCGATCCACACCCAGCGCGTCCGGCGCTTGAGCCGGCGGCCCGACGGGGCGACGCCCGGCGGGGGAGTGATCATCCCGACCGGGGGCGCGAACGGCAGGCCCGTCGCGGAGCCAGGCGCCGGGGCCGGGTTCGTGCCGAGCGCCGCCGCCGCGCTCTGACCCGCCTGCAATCGCTCATCGCGCCAGCGCGCCCACTGATCGAACTTCGTGATGAGCGCGCCGACTGCACCGAACAGCCACGCCCACGTCGCCGGGTCCAACGTCGACGCCTGACGCTGCGTGTACAGGAACAGCCAGTCGTCGACGATCTCGACATCCAGCTGAGCGGCGCTGTCGATGAACCGCGCCATGATGTCGGGCGTGAACAGGTAAAGAGCATCCTGCTCGTACCCGGCCGGGCAGTACAGCGTGAAGTACCGGTCGAAATCGCCTTCGAGCGAGAGGTGCTGATCCTTGTCGAAGGATGCCGGGAGGTTCGAGCCGAATCCGTTGTTGCCCACGGCGTCCAGAACGATGTTGGGCAGTGGCACGTCCAGCTTCACCGCGACGTACCCCCAGTGGTACGTCGTCGAGCTCTTGCCGTGCTTGACCGTGTACTGGTAATTGCCGAACTCGACGAAGCGGGGACTGTGGCCGCGCACCAGCCGGGTCGCGCGGCGAGCGTTGCCGTTCTGGAAGATCATCCCCGGGAGGCCCGGATTGTCCACCCGATCCTCGTAGCTCATGTTGTTCGCGGCCGCGAACCGGCTCAGCCGGTACCGTGCCACCCGGCCCCGACGATGGCTGACGAAGGCGAACACGCCCATCCCGACGAACAGGATGCCGAAGATCGCGAACGGCAGGATCGCCACCCCGGGGAATCCTTGCGTCGACATCGCTGCGAAGGAGAAGAGGAGGATCGGCAGTGCGATCGCGACGCACAGGACGCCGATGACGATCCCGATGACGGTTCCGGCGCTCATGCTGCCGGAGCGTCGGGCGCGCATCTCGGCGACGAACGCGTTCACCGCCGCGGGGTCGACCGGATCGGTGAGGGGGCGCGCGTCGAACGTCATCGGGTGCGCGTCGGGAATCGGCGTGCTCACCCGTCCCACGCTAGCCGTCGATGGCGGATCGGCGCGCCAGACGAGTCGCGCGTCAGCGGTTCACGTCGTCGGCATCCCAGGAGAGGTCGGCGCCCTCGCGCAGCGGAAGGGCCTCGATGCGTTCGTCCGAGCAGATCGCGCGGACGAGCTCGTGGGACCCCGCGACGATCGTGGAGTCGAAGTCGATCTCGCTCACCATGACCCAGGCGTGATCCTCGGGCCACAGGATGCTGGGGTGCTGCGCTTGCGGTGCGAAACCCTGCTCCTCGGCGGGGCGATCCCGCCACGGGGCGTCGAGCTGCCAATCCGGTTCGGTGAAAACGGATGGCGCGGCAGAGAAGAGCACGTGATCGCGGTCGGGAAGGTGGAGTCTCGGACCTCGGGAGATCTCGTCGGACAGCATGCCGGGCTGCCAGGTGGCTTTCGCGAACGGATTGTTGAATCGGTCGTGAACGCTCTGATCGAGCAGCGCCTGGTGGTGGGGATCGTCGCTGAAGCCGAGGAAGACGCGCGACGGCGCGGATCCGTAGAAGCCCACCAGCCCACCCCAGCCTTCCCAGATCGCGGCGAACCCGTCGTCTGGTGTCGTCGTGGCTTCGATCAGCTTCTCGGTGATCGCCGCCAGATGCCCCGGAGGAAGGGCTCCTTCCTCCGGGCTGGTGAACTCGCGTCCGTCATCGGCGATCCGGACGTGCCAGTCGCGGTCCACGGGCGTCCGCACGATCCGCTGCCATTGGGCGAGCGGATGCATCGTCGTGCCGAACGCCGACGCGGCGGCCGTCCAGGTCGTCGGCTCGTCGGAGAACGAGGACATCAGCCGTTGCTGCTCGGCATCCGGCATCCGTTCCCACTCGTCCTCGTCCGGCATCCGACGATGCGGGAGCGATCGCACCCGCGCCGGATGGAACACGCGGGCGTAGGCGGGGAACCCGTGCGGGACGGCGACGTGCATGCTCGCATAGCCGTCATCCAATCGGTCGCGCAGCCATGCGCCCACTGCTTCCGGATTCGCCACCCACTCCATGCCTCAACGGTACCCGGCGCGTGCCGCCGTCACACTGGGGGCCGACACGCCAGATGTCGGACCGTTCCGCCGAGAACGTCCGGCGGGTGGCGTGTCGGCCCCCTAACCGGAAGCGCGCCGGCGGACACCGAACCGACACCGAACCGCCCTCCGCGTGAGCTCGCGACGGATGGTGCACCGCCCGTTCACCGCGCGGTCGCCTCCCGGCAACGCGCGCGTGTCACCATGCCCGCCGTGCGCACGCCTCTCGTCACCGTGATCCTTCCCGCGAAGGATGCCGCGCCGTACATCGGCACCACGCTGGAGACTCTGACGCGCCAGTTCGAGAACCCCGCCGCCCTCAAGCTCGTCGCGGTCGACGACGGCTCCTCCGACGGCACCGGCGCGATCATGCGCTCTTACGCCGACTGCTTCCGGCACGCCGAGGTCATCGTGAACCCGAAACCGCTCGGGCTGGCGACCGCGCGCAACCAGGGCCTCGACCACGTCGAAGGAGACGCCTTCTGCTTCATCGACGGCGACGACTGGATGCAGCCGGGCCGACTGCGCGTGCTCGCCGAGAACCTGCGCGAGCTCGAGTGCGACTTCCTCCGCACCGACCACGTGCGCGTCACCGGCATCAAGCGCACCCTGGTGCGCGCGCCTTACGCCTGGCGCGGCGAGGTCGCGTCGCCGCGTGATGCGATCCTTCCGGCGGACGACACGACCATGGTCGACTACCCGTATGCCTGGGCGGGCATATTCCACCGCCGCCTCATCGACCGCGGCCTCGCCGTCTTCGACGACGGGCTGTTCACGGCCGAGGATCGCCCATGGATCTGGCGCCTGCACCTGCACGCGCGCTCCTTCGCGGTCGTCGACGCCCCCGCGCTGCTCTACCGCCGCGGTGTGCCGACATCGCTGACCCAGGTGCGCGACCGCCGACAGCTCGACTTCACCCGCGCGCTCTCCGCGGTGCTCGACACCGTCGAGCAGGATGCCGAGGCCGAGCGCTTCTTGCCGAAAGCGGTGTGGACCGTGCTGGCGCTGAGCTCGCATCACCTCGTCCGCTCGCGCCAGATGACGCCGGCGCTGCGCCGCGACATGCGCATCGGCATCCGAGAGCTGCTGGCTCGCCTGCCCGCCGACCAGGCGAGGTCCGCGCTGTCGCGACTCGACGGGCCGCGCCGCCGGGTGCTCGCGCGGAGCCTTCGCCAGGCGGAGCGGACGACATGACCCGGCTGTTCATGCTGCACAGCGCATATGGCCTCGCGACTGCGGCGGCCGCTATCGATGCGGGCCTGTTCGACAACGCGCACGAGAACGTGCTGGTCCCCGTCAACACCGCGCGCATTCCCGAGACGAGCACCGGCATCGACGCGCAACCGGGTCTCGCGACGCTGCGGGGGCGGTTCGCCCGAACCGAGTCCTTCGACGAACTGCTGTCGCCGCGGCATCCGTCCTCGTGGAAGCCCCACGCCCCTGACCTGCCGATCCTGCGGCGCCTGCTCACCCGGGCCTGGGCACTCGACGACGAGATCGAGTTGTGCGTGCAGAGCCCGCAGGTCGCGCCGGCGAAGACGCTGCTGGCGCTGTTCTCGAACGCACGGATCACGATCATCGGCGACGGACTGATGACGTACTCGCCGATCCGGGTCGATCTCGGCCGCACCGTCGTCGAGCGCGTGGGGCGGGTCGTCTACGGCGACGTCGTGCCCGGGGTGGAACCGCTCGTCTTCACAGAGGCGAGAGCCGCGCGCGCACCTGTCCCTGCGGCGGCGTTCCGCGCGGCACTCGCCGAGACGGCCGTGCCCGATCCCGCACTGGATGCCCTCGCCGACGGCACTCGGACGGCGCTCGTGCTCGGCCAGTACCTCGCCGCGCTCGGCCTCGTCGAGCCCGCCGAGGAGATCGCCATGCAACAGCAGATGGTCGATCGCGCGATGGCCTGGGATCCGGCGCGCATCGTCTTCAAACCGCACCCGTCGGCACCGCCGGCCGTCACATCGGCGCTGCGCCAGCGCGCCCGCCGACACGGCGTGGCGCTGGTCGAGTACGACGGTCCGACCCCGGCGGAGCTGGTCGCCGAACGACTGGATGCCGCGGTCGTCGTCGCGGGCTTCTCGACGGCGCTGCCCACCGTGCGCACACTGTACGACCGGGCGATCGCCTCCGCCGGGCTGGACACTGTGCTCGCGCGCCTCACTCCGTACGAGAACAGCAACCGCGTGCCGGCCACGATCGTCGACGCGCTCACCCGTGACGATTCGCCGTACCGGGATCCCGACCGGCTGCAGCTGCTCGTCGACGCCGTCGGCTACGCCATGCAGCCGCGCATCGCCGCGCACCTGCGTCCGCGTGCCGTGCAGCTGCTGCAGGAGATGGATGCCGCGGAGCGCGATCGCTACTTCGTCCCCGACCGGCTCATCGCTCTCGGGCTGCCCGGCGCCCCGCGGGAGCGCTTCGTTCCGCGGATGCTGCGCTCGCGCGGCGGCGTGGGGCGCATGGAGGAGATCCGTCTCACGGTGGCGGGGGCACGGCGGCGCGCCGGTCGCGCATGGAAGGCGGTACGAGGACGATGACGCGGAACGATGCAGCACACCCGGTGACGGTGGCGATCATCCCCGCACGGGGCGGATCCAAGCAGGTGCCGCGCAAGAACCTCCGGCGGGTCGGCGGGTTGCCGCTTGTCGAGCGGGCTGTGCGGGCGGCGACCGCGGCATCCGGAGTCGACCTCGTGGTCGTCTCCACCGACGACGCCGAGATCGCGGCGGTGGGGACCGCCGCGGGGGCGCGGGTGGTCGTGCGGCCGGCGGAGATCTCGGGCGACACGGCCTCGTCCGAGAGCGCCGTCCTGCATGCGCTGGACGAGCTCGAGAACTCCGGCATCCGCATCGCCACCGTGGTCTTCGTGCAGGCGACGTCGCCGTTCATCCCGTCCGCGGGGATCGACCAGGCCATCGCGCTGATCCGCGACGGCCGCTTCGACAGCGTGTTCTCCGCGCACGAGACCTACGGGTTCCTTTGGCGTCGCGACGAGAACGGTGCGGCTGCGGCCATCAACCACGACGCATCCCACCGGCCGCGACGACAGGAGCGCGAGCCGCACTATCTGGAGACCGGCGCGTTCTACGCATTCACCGCCGCGGGATTCCGAGCCGCGGGGCACCGCTTCTTCGGCCGGATCGGGATAGTCGAGGTGCCCGAGCAGACCGCGGTCGAGATCGACGACGTCCACCAGCTCGCGACGGCGGCCGCCGTCGCCGGACTCATCGATCCGCCGGACGACCGCATCGATGTGCGGGCGGTCGTGACGGACTTCGACGGCGTGCACACCGATGACACGGCGCTCGTCGACAGCGAGGGGCGCGAGCACGTGCGGGTCAGCAGGGAGGACGGCATGGGCGTCTCGCTGCTGCGGCGTGCCGGCATCCCGATGCTCATCCTGTCGACCGAGACCAACGCGGTCGTGCGCGCCAGGGCGGACAAGCTCCAGGTGCCGGTGCTGCACGGCATCGACGACAAGGCGACGGCGCTGGCCGGCTGGGCGGCCGAGCACGGCATCGCCCTCAGCGAGATCGCGTATCTCGGCAACGACGTCAACGACCTCCCGGCGATGCGGATCGTCGGCTGGCCCGTCGCCGTCGCCGGATCGCATCCCGCCGTACGAGAGCAGGCGCGGGTCGTGCTCAACCGCCACGGCGGACAGGGCGCCGTTCGCGAACTGGTCGAGCGGGTATTGCCTCGGTGACCGGTCCCGGGTCCGCGCCGGTGCCGGGCCGGTGGCGCGTTCCAGCCGGTGCCGGGCCGGTTGCGGGTTCCGGTCGCACTTCGCGCTGCTTTCCGGGCGGGGTGCTTCGTTCCGGTCTCAGTTGACGCCGCTTCGAGCGCGAAATGGCGGCATCAACTGCGATCGGAGCGCGGGAGTGGGCTCCGATACCGGCATGAACTGAGACCGGAGCGCGGGAGTGGGCTCCGATACCGGCATCAACTGCGACCGGAGCGCGGGAGTGGGCCCCGATACCGGCATGAACTGAGACCGGAGCGCGGGAGTGGGCCGCGATACCGCATCAACTGCGACCGGAACCGCGACGGAGCCCGATTCCGGTACGCGGCCGCGTAGCCGTCGCACTTTGTGCCGCCTCGGCAGTGGGGCGCTTCGCTGCGGTCGCAGTCGGCGCCGCTTCGAGCGCGGCATACCGACATGAACTGAGACCGGAGCGCGGGAACGGGCCAGGATGCCGGCACGAACTGCGACCGGAGTCGCGGGGCCGAAAGCATCCCGTCCGGTGCCGGTAACCGTCAGGTCGCGTGGCGTTCACCCTCGCGGCGTACCCAGGAGAGACAGGGTTTCACGACTGGAGGACGACATGACCGTAAGCATCGGATCGCACGTGATCGGCGGCGGCAACCCCGTCTACGTGATCGCCGAGATCGGGCTGAACCACAACGGCGACGTCGAACTCGCCAAGCGCCTGATCGACGTCGCAGCGCGCAGCGGCGCGAACGCGGTGAAGTTCCAGAAGCGCACGCCCGAGATCTCGACCCCCGAGCACATGCGCGACGTGCCGCGGGAGACCCCGTGGGGCACCATGACCTACCTCGACTACCGCCGCCGCGTCGAGTTCGGCCGCGACGAGTACATCGAGATCGGCGACTACGCCACCATGCTCGGCCTCGACTGGTTCGCCTCGCCGTGGGACGTTCCCAGCGTGCACTTCCTCGAGGACCTCAACGTCGTCGCCCACAAGGTGGCCTCAGCGAGCCTCACCGACACGGAACTGCTCGAGGCGCTGCGCGCGACCGGCAAGCCGGTGATCCTCTCGACCGGGATGTCGACGCTCGAGCAGATCGACCGCGCACTCGAGGTGCTCGGCACCGATCGCGTCGTGCTCATGCAGGCCACGTCGACGTACCCGATGGAGCCCGAGGAGGCCAATCTGCGGGTCATCGCGTCGCTGCGCGACCGGTACCCCGGCATCCCGGTCGGATACTCCGGCCACGAGCGCGGCCTGCAGATCTCGCTGGCAGCCGTGGCGATCGGCGCCGTCGCGGTGGAGCGGCACATCACGCTCGATCGCACCATGTGGGGTTCGGATCATGCAGCCTCGCTCGAGCCCACGGGCCTCGACCACCTCGTCCGCGACATCCGCGTGATCGAGACGGCGCTCGGCGACGGCATCAAGCGCGTGTTCCCCGGCGAACTCGCCCCGATGGCGAAGCTGCGTCGCGTACCGGCATGAGCGCTCGCCTTCGCGTCGTCGCGATCGCCGACGCCGACTCGTTCGTGAAGTGGTCGGCTTCGCTTCTGGCGGGTGTCGACGGCATCCGACGCCACCTGCTGATCGTGACGACGCCGCTGACGGTCAGTCGCGCGCAGGAGCGTGCGGCGCTGGCCGGCACCGGCTTCACGGATGCTGAGGTCACGCGTCTCTCGTTCGACGAGGTCCGCGGCTGGCTGGCCGGACACCAGCCGGATGCAGTGGTCCTCGCCGGCCGCGGCGCCTTCGTGCGGCTGCTCGGCGGGCAGATCGATCGGCTCGACAAGCGGCCGGTCGTCGTGGGCGGGCTGCCGGGGATGTCGATCCCTACGCAGCGTGGTGCGTTGGAGTACCGGAAGCACTGCGATCTGGTCGTGCTGCATTCGCATCGGGAGCGGCGAGCGTTCGCGGAGCTCGGGAAGCGGATCGGGGTGGACGTGCCGCTGGGGCTGGCGACGCTGCCGTACGCGCGCTCCTCTTTCGTCGAGCGAGCGGAGACGGGCCCACGCGCCCCGGAGGCTCCGGCCGACGCGGAGCGTCGATTGGAGTGGGGTGCGGGGATCGAAACGGGTTCTCAGTCGCAGACGCGTTTCAATTCGGTCGGCTCCGCCGTCCTCGCGGGGCGAGCGGGGGGGAATGTCGGACTCGGCCGTCGTCTCGGGGGAGCGGGGGGACTGTCGGGCACTGCCGTCCTCGCGGGGCGAGCGGCGGAAGCGTCCTCCTCGACCGGGCAGACGAAGGGGCTCGTCGAAACGCAGGCGACCTTGCGCCCGCCGGCCACGGATCTCGTGTTCGCGGCACAGGCCATGGTGCCGGTCGAACGCCATGAGCGTCAGGCGGTCGCCGACATCCTCGTCCGCGCGGCTGAGGCGAATCCGCGTCGCCGCGTCGTCGTGAAGCTGCGGTCGCGCCCCGGTGAGGCCGAGACGCACCTCGAGCAGGATGCGTACGTCGACCTGTTCCGATCGCGCCCGTCGAACCTCGTGTTCTCGTATCAGCCGATGTCCGCAGCGCTGGAGCGCGCCGAAGGGCTTGTGACGGTGAGCTCGACCGCGGCCATCGAGGCGCTGGCGGCGGGCGTTCCGGTCATCGCCCTCGACACGTTCGGGGTGCGCAAGCCGCTGCTGAACACTGTGTTCATCGGCAGCGGACTGCTGGGCGGAGGCGAAGAGGTGGTGCGGCGGCAGTTCCGGCATCCGCACCCCGGTTGGATGTGGGACAACTACTTCCACCCGGCATCCGAGTCCGGATGGTGGCGCGACGTCGAACAGCTGATCGCGCGCCGGCGAGCCGGCGAGCTCGCGCCGCGGCAGATGCCATCGCCGCGCGGCGGCGCGCTGCATGCGGCCTGGCACCGCAAGAGCGTGCTCGGCTCGGCGGACCGGAGTGTCAGCGGCGCTGTGGCGCTGGCGGTCGGCGCGCCGCTCGTCCGAGGCATCCTGTCGCGTCGTCGGGCTTCGGCCGACACCTGGTCCGAGACCGGAACCGACTTCACCCTCGAGCCGGCCCCGCACGCCGACTCGCTGCGCCGCTGAGGCGCAGGTTCGCGACACGCCCGGAACTCCGGTAGACTGTCACGGTTGTCTGCCTGCCGGCATCCATTCGGGATTCCAGGGCGGACACGTGCACACACCCTCCTGCTTCCAGGAAATCCCTGGAAGCCGTTCTAGTCCGAAGGAGGTGGGTAAGTGACGCACCAGTACGAACTCATGGTCATTCTGACCCCCGAGATCGACGAGCGCCAGGTCGCCCCGACACTGGACAAGTTCCTCAAGGTCATCACCAACGACGGTGGCTCTGTGGACAAGGTCGACATCTGGGGTAAGCGCCGTCTGGCCTACGAGATCCAGAAGAAGACCGAAGGCATCTACGCCGTCGTGAACTTCACCGCGACCAGCGAGGCCACCCAGGAGCTGGACCGTCAGCTCGGCCTCAACGAGCAGATCATGCGCACCAAGGTGCTGCGTGCTGAAGAGGCTCAGGCGATGGTTGCCGCGGAGGCGAAGCGCTCCGAGGAGAAGGCCGCTCGCAAGTCCAAGGCTGCGAAGGCCTAAGACCCATGGCCGGCGAAACCGTCATCACCGTGGTGGGAAACCTCACGGCCGACCCCGAACTGCGCTACACGCAGAACGGGCTGCCGGTGGCGAACTTCACCATCGCATCGACGCCGCGCAACTTCGACCGTGCCGCGAACGAGTGGAAGGACGGCGAAGCGCTGTTCCTCCGCGCGTCCGTCTGGCGCGAGTTCGCCGAGCACGTGGCGGGTTCGCTGACGAAGGGCATGCGCGTCATCGCGCAGGGCCGTCTGCGTCAGCGCTCCTACCAGGACCGTGAGGGCAACAACCGCACGGCCATCGAGCTCGAAGTCGACGAGATCGGACCGTCGCTGCGTTACGCGACGGCTCAAGTCACGCGTGCGGCTTCCGGCGGTGGCGCCGGTGGCGGGCAGTCGCGTCCGCAGCAGCAGGTGTCGGAGGAGCCGTGGTCCACACCCGGTTCATCGACCAGCGCTGACGCCTGGAGCACTCCGGGCAGCTTCGGCGACGACACCCCGTTCTGAACAAACACTTCATTTAAGGAAAAACCATGGCTGGAAAGTCGAGCGGCGACCGCCGCAAGCCGCGGAAGGGTGGCAAGCCCACCGCTCCCGCGAAGTCGATCCGGGTCGGCGTCATTGATTACAAGGACGTCGCGACCCTTCGCAAGTTCATCTCGGAGCGTGGCAAGATCCGCGCCCGTCGTATCACCGGTGTCTCGGTCCAGGAGCAGCGTCTGATCGCCAAGGCGATCAAGAACGCGCGCGAAATGGCGCTCCTGCCCTACGCCGGCGCTGGCCGCTGAGGGGTACGGACATGGCAAAGCTGATTCTCACGAACGAGGTCGCCGGGCTCGGAAGCGCCGGTGACGTGGTCGAGGTCAAGAACGGGTACGCCCGTAACTACCTCATCCCCCAGGGCTTCGCTACGGCGTGGACCCGTGGCGGCGAAAAGCAGGTCGACCAGATCCAGGCCGCCCGCAAGGCGCGTGCGATCCACGACCGCGACGAGGCCGTGGCGCTCAAGGACAAGCTCGAGGGCACCAAGGTCCGTCTGGCCGTCAAGGCCGGCGCGACGGGTCGCCTGTTCGGCTCGGTCAAGACCGCCGACATCGCGAACGCCGTCGAGGCCGCCGGTCTCGGCAGCATCGACAAGCGCAAGGTGCACATCACCAACGCCATCAAGGCGACCGGTGAGCACGAGGCCACGGTCCGTCTGCACGACGACCTGACCGCTGTCATCACGCTGCAGGTCGTCGCCGCCAAGTAAGGCTCGACACCGCAACGATCGGATGCCGTTCTCCTTCGGGAGGGCGGCATCCGTCGGTTCAGGCGTCGTCGGGCGCGCGGTCGAGAAGGTGCAGCAGTGCGCTCTCGGGTGACGGCGCCCGGTCGATGAACCGCCCCTTCCTGGCGGCGGCGAGCACGCGCGGATCGATGTAGCTCGCCCTGGCGATGGCCCTGGTGTTCCCCAGCGCGGCTGCGACCGCGTCGACGGCAGCGCGTTCGCGAGCCTCGGCATCCTCGTCGGCGCGTTCGGCGAGGACCAGCGCCGCCGTCGTCGTTCCGCGGAGCGTGCGGAAGTCCTTCGCCGTGAACGGTTCGCCCGCGGCGTCGGCGAGGAACGCGTTCACGTCCGCCGGTCCGATCGTGCGGCGCCGTGGACCCTCGCGGTAGCGCAGGAGGAACGCGCGCGCCGGATGCGCCGGATGGGAGCCGATCCAGGCGATGAGGTCCTCGTCGTCGAACTCGATCGTGTGGAGGAGGTTCATCTTGCCTCGGAACGACAGGGTGATGGTCGTGCCGCGCCACGTGACGTCCGCCCAGCGCAGCGTGGTGAGTCCGCGGGTGCCGTAGCGGCGCAGGTAGCCGGGGGATCCGATCCGGATGGCGGTGCGATCGAGCAGACGGAACGCGACGGCGAGGACGCGCTCGCGTTCGTCCTCGCCGCGCAGTGCCCGTGTCGCCCTGGCGCGCAGCGCGGGCAGCGCGGCGGCGAGACGCAGCGCCCGTTCGAACTTCTCGCCGTCGCGGCGCGTCCGCCACCTCGCGTGATAGAGGTACTGACGTCGGCCCGCGGCATCCGTTCCGAGCGCCTGGAGGTGCCCGTCGGGGTCGGGACTGATCCAGACGGAGGTCCACGCCGGCGGGATCACGAGAGCCGCGATGCGCTTGCGATCGGCACTGCTGACCGCCGTGCCGTCGGGGTTGCGATAGCGGAACCGGCCGCGAGTGCGCACTCGACGGATGCCGGGCACGGATGCCGGGTCGACACGGTGGATGCGCGGCATGTCCCACCTCCTGGGTCTCAGCAGACCGGGACCGTGCCCCGACGTCAAGGGGCTTGATCCCGGGGTGCGGAGGATGCGGCGGATGCCCCGAGGGACGAACTCGGGGCATCCGCCTGTTCGCGTGCGCGGGTGCTGAGCACCGGCGGTGGGGAGCACTCGGGATGGCTCCCGGCTGCCGCATCGCGCGCACGCACCGGACGGGGATCGACGGCTCCTCCCCCGAGGACGCCGATCCCGGTCCGGCGTTCAGCGCTGCGCTGTGCGGCGCGCGTCGAAGAGGGGATCCTCCGCCGTCGGAGCCGTGTCGGCCTGGGGAGCCGGGCTCGGTTCGGAGGCCTGGGGAGCCTCCGGATGGGGTACGACGGCGGAGGCCCCGGCCTCGGAAGATTCGGGGACGCTCAGAGCGTGCGGGGTGAAAGCAGGCAAGGGTCAGCTCCTGACTGATCGGGTGATCGAGATGGCACGCGCAATCGGGGGTGTGCGCGCAGCACCGCATGACCGTCCGCGAGGGACGGCGCGATCACCGGTCAGTCAGGAGAGACGTCGGTGCCGGCGACCGGCGACGACGGCAGGTCGTCGTCCGGAACGCCGTGGGCCCGCATCCAGCCGTGGAGCGGGTGGTCGGAGGCGTCGCCGAGGCGGGCGCTGTCCGAAAAAGAGCCTCCGGCGTGAGCGGCGGAGGACGTCGGAGTGGTCGAGGAGCCCAGCGGCGCCGCCGGGGTGTCGGATGCCGGAGCGCCGGCGTCGACGGCCGGGCTGAGGGGTTCCGGCGCGGCGGCGGAGGAGGAGGCGACGGGCCAGGCGGATGCCGCGATGACCGTCGCCGGGGCGGATGCCGGGGCGGAGGATGCGGAGGTGGTCGGCGGGGTCGCCCGGACGACGGGAGCGATCACCGAGACGTCCGGCGTCGTGGGCGTGATCACCGGGGAGGTCGGTGCGCTCGGAGAACCGCCGACGATGGCGCCGGGAAGGCTGCCGTCGGCGTCGTCGACCGGGGTGGGTGAAGTGATCGGGGTCACGATGGGAGTCACGATCGGGTCCACGATGGGGACGATCGGGGTCACGATCGGGGTAACGATCGGGGTCACGACGGGCTGGACGACGTCGTCGACGATCGGGCGGATGATGGGCTCGACGACGTCCTCGACGACTGGCTCGACAATGGGGCGAACCTCGTCGACGATCGGGGTGACGACATCGTCGACGATGGGGCTCACGATCGGGGTGACGACATCGTCGACGATGGGGCTCACGATCGGGGTGACGACGTCCTCGACGATCGGCGTCACGATGGGCTGGACTACGTCGTTCACGATGGGGGCCACGACGGGTTCTACGACGGGGGCCACAACGGGTTCGACGACATCCTCGACGACCGGGTGCACAACCTCCGTCACGACCGGCTGGACGACGTCATCGACGACGGGCTCGACGACCGGCTGGACGACGTCCTCGACGACGGGCTCGACGACCGGCTGGACGACGTCCTCGACGACGGGCTCGATCACCTCCTCGACGACGGGCTGCACGACCTCGGTCACGACGGGCTGGACGACGTCCTCGACAGCATCCGTGACCGGTGCGACTGCGTCGACGACCGGAGCCACGACGTCCCCGACCGTGTCCGTCACTCCGCTGACCACGGACGTCAGGCCCGCGGCATCTGAGTTCTCGTCGGCGGCCTGCGCCGTTCCCGGACTTGCCAGCAGCGTGATCCCGGCCCAGGCGAGGATACCGAACGCGCTCCACAGGACACCGTGCGAAAGGCGGTGTCGAACTGATGCGGAAGTCACGCTCACCTCCCCCTCCGAAGCGCAACGCTGTCGGCGCGCAGTGCGCCGCTGGGCCGAGGCTACTCCGGCCGACCGACGACTGTCCAGAGGTTTCGGCGCTGCATTTCGCCGCGCTTCGGACGATGACGCGCCCGGACGGAATCGGACTTGACTTTCCCCAGGTTGTGCACATGCGTCCCCAGGTGGGGAAACCTTCAAGCGCCCGTTGAGACCGAATTCCATCCACAGCCTGGGGAATCAATAAACACCAGGTCAGCGGATATAAAACTAGTCCGAATCGCATGGCCTCACAGTCTTATCCACAGCCGTTCTACACAGACACTCCGACGTTCTCCGCAATCTCTCCACAGAGTTATCCACAGGTCGTGTTGCATGTGGAGAACGCCGCTCCTAGCGTTATCGAGCGACGAGATGTCCGAGGTCCGTGATGCGCTGTGTCCAGCCGGGGCCGTCGTCGCAGCGGGGCTTCCGGCCCATGCATCCATCGCACCGAAGGGAGCCCTGTGTCGATCAGTGACATCTCGGAGGAGCGACTCGGCGAGCGGCGCAAGTCGGAGCGCACGCCGCCTCATGATCTGCTCGCAGAACAGAGCGCGCTCGGCGGCATGCTGCTGTCGAAGGATGCCGTCGCCGACGTCATCGAGACGCTCAAGGGCGCCGATTTCTACATCCCCAAGCACGAGCTCATCTACGAGGCGATCCTCTCGCTGTACTCGCACGGAGAGCCGACGGATGTCGTCGCCGTCACCGACGAGCTCATCAAGACCGGCGAGTTGAGCCGCGCGGGTGGCGCGGATTATCTGCACACGCTGACCTCGATCGTTCCGACCGCCGCCAACGCCGGCTACTACGCGGGCATCGTGTCCGAGCGCGCCATTCTGCGTCGTCTCGTCGACGCCGGCACGCGAATCGTGCAGCTCGGTTACGACGGCCAGGGCGACGCCACCGACCTCGTCAACAACGCTCAGGCCGAGATCTACTCCGTCACGGGGTCCGAGACGGCGGAGGATTACGTCCCGCTCACGGTCGCGGTGGATGCCGCGCTCGAGGAGATCGAGGCCGCGAACGGCCGCGACGGCTCGATGACCGGCATCCCGACCGGTTTCAAGGAGCTCGACGAACTCACCAACGGCCTGCACGGCGGTCAGATGATCGTCGTCGCGGCACGACCCGCTATGGGCAAGTCGACGCTGGCTCTGGATTTCGCCCGCGCGGCATCCATCGGACACAACATTCCGTCGATCTTCTTCTCGCTCGAGATGGGCAAGAGCGAGATCGCCATGCGTCTGCTCAGCGCCGAGGGCCAGATCCCGCTGCAGAGCATGCGCAAGGGAACGCTCGACCCGCGTGACTGGACGACGGTCGCCGCGACCCGCGGGCGCATCAACGACGCGCCGCTGTACATCGATGACAGCCCGAACATGACGCTCGTCGAGATCCGGGCGAAGTGCCGGCGACTCAAGCAGCGGGCAGGGCTCCGCATGGTCATCATCGACTATCTGCAGCTGATGACCTCAGGCAAGCGCGTCGAGTCGCGTCAGCAGGAGGTCTCGGAGTTCTCGCGAAGCCTCAAGCTCATCGCCAAGGAGCTGCAAGTTCCCGTGATCGCGCTGAGCCAGCTGAACCGTGGCCCCGAGCAGCGTCAGGATAAGAAGCCCGCGATCAGCGACCTGCGCGAGTCCGGCTCGATCGAGCAGGATGCCGACATGGTGATCCTGCTGCACCGCGACTCGGTCTACGACAAGGACGTGCGTCCGGGCGAGGCCGACCTGATCGTCGCCAAGCACCGAAACGGTCCGACGGCGACCATCCAGGTTGCCTTCCAGGGCCACTACTCGCGTTTCGCGGACATGGCCCCGGGCGACTTCGGTGGTGGCGGCGGGGACTTCCACTAGCGACCGTGATGGGACGAACGCTAGTGCGCTGTGAGGACTTCGGCCAGCACACGCTGCTGAGTATCCCCGGCGTCTGGGCTTGACTGGCCCGACATGGTTGCAAGTGCTTTCCAGAGGGCCCATCCTTGCGCGCGTCGCCATGTCGCATCATCGAGGGCGACCGACTCGCGAAACGCCTCGCGGGCGTCGCCATCGAAGTAGCTCCACGCGATGACGAGATCACATGCGGGGTCGCCGATCCCGCATGTGCCGAGATCGATGACTGCCGAGAGTCTTCCTCCCTCTTCAAGAAGATTGCCGGGGGCAACGTCGCCGTGAAACCAGACGGGCTCGGACTCCCACGCCGTCGTCGTCGCGGCGAGCCAGATCTCTCGGCACCGCTCCGCATCGACCTCGTCTCCCAGACGTTCGAGGGCGACCTGCACTTGATCGCTGTACACGCTCGGGTGACAGCCGCGGTAGAAGGAATGCCGCCCCGCTGAGGCACCCGCGCCTGTCGGGAGGGATCTCAGTGCGCGCAACACGGATCCCAGATCCTCGGCCAACGAGACCCGGTCGATCAGCGGATTCTCGTCGATCGTGTTTCCGGGCAGCCATCGACGTACGGACCACGGAAGCGGGTAGTCCTGGGTGGGCGCCCCGATCGCCACGACACCGGGGACAAGAACCGGAAGCTTCCCGTCGAGGAACTCGAGCGTGCGCTTCTCTTTCTCGACAGCAGCGGCGTAGGCCTCGGCGCTGGGCAACCGCACCGACAGGTCATCTCCCAGGCGGAACGTCCGGTTGTCCCACCCCTGTTGCGGAACCGCGCGAATGCGCAGCGTGCGCCAATGCGGAAACTGCTTCGATATGAGTTCGGACACCAGGGCTTCGTCGATATCGATCACTGTTCCCCCCAACGCATCATCGCGCGACCAAGCGTATCTCGCACTGCCGTTCGTTGAGCTTGTCGTCGATCCTTGGCATCTTCTGTACCGGTATAGTAATCTTCTTCTGTACCGCTACAGAGGAGGTCTCATGGAACACCAGACCATCGCGGCGCTCGTTCACTCCGAACGGCAGACGGCTGGGCGCGACCTGCACGGTCAGCGCCGCCTCGACGCTCTACGAGCGCGGGACCGTCACGTCGCGGCTCTCGCCAGAGCGGATCGGCGACGGCGCCTGCGAGCGAGCCTGGCCCTCGGCATCCGGCGGTTGGCGGAATTCGTCGAGCCGTCCCAGCCGGTACGCGTCTCGAGCGCTTCGGAATCGTGCTGACTCAGACCGGACCGATCTCCCCATCGGGCAGAATGGGGGCGGAGGTGGACGAGGTGGCGCGAGTGACGCTCAAGACGATCGCCGAGCACCTCGGCGTCAGTCGCATGACCGTCTCGAACGCCTTCTCCCGGCCCGACCAGCTCTCCGAAGACCTGCGCGCACGGATCCTGAGCGCCGCTGAAGAACTGGGATATGCCGGTCCTGATCCGGCTGCGCGCGCGCTCGCTCGCGGACGCACCGGCGTCGTCGGCATGGTGCTGACGAACTCGCCCCGTGACGCGTTCACCGACGACGTCGCCGTCGGTTTCGTCCGCGCGGTCGCAGGCTCGCTCGCGGATGCCGGATACTCGCTCGTCCTGTTGCATTCATCCGGGAGCAATGGCGTCGTGCCGGCTCGGGACATCGCGATGGACGGCGCCATCATCTACTCCTGTTCTCCGGCGGCGTCGGCGTTCACGGCCCTGAGAGAGCGGCGGCTGCCGATCGTCAATGTCGAGGGGCTGCCGGTTCCCGGGGTGCCTGATATCGGCATCGACAACGCCACCGGCGCTTACCAGGCGGCCGAGCACCTCGTGAAGCTCGGCCACACCCGCGTCGCGATCGTCGTCGCCGCGCTCGACGCCGACAATGCTCCGGCATCCGAGATCTCCCTCGAAACCGCCTCGCCCACCATCGCCGGACGCCTGGACGGGTGGATGCGGGGGCTGCAGCAGGCCGGCGTCGTCCCGACGATCCTCGGCACTCCGGCCCTCGAGATGGACGAGATCCTGCGCGAACGGATCGATCGGATGCTCGACGACCCGCCGACCGCAGTCCTGGCGTACTCCGACCTGGTCGCGCTCGAGGTGATGGATCGGGCGCGGGATCGAGGCATCCTCGTCCCCGAGCAGCTCTCGATCGTCGGGTTCGACGACAATCCGATCGCCGCACGGGTCTCGCCGGCGCTGACCACCGTCCGCCAGGACATCGATGCCAAGGGGGATGCCGCGGCGCACGCCCTGCTCAGTCTGCTGCGGGAGGAGACCCCGGTGTCTCCGCAACGACTCCCCACCGCCCTGGTGGTGCGGGCCTCCACGGCCCACTCGCCGTCGTGACTGAAGACTGAACGCGAACGGAGCCGATCCTGGACATCGAACGAGTCGACCCTGCGCTGCGCGATGCGACCCTGAGACTTCCCGTTCCCGACTCCTCCAAGGGATGGATGCGGACCGTCATGCGGATGGCGACACGAATGATGCCCGTGCCCCGCATCGAAGGGGTGACGGTGTCGAACCTCCGCTCCGACGGCATCCGACTGCGCATCTACCGGCCCGAACGCCGCGTCGGCCGCGGTGCTCTCCTGTGGATCCACGGCGGCGGGCTTCTGTTCGGCGACGCCCGCCAGGACGAACTGCTCTGCGCGGAGACGGCGCGAATCCTCGGCATCCCCGTCGTGTCCGCGAACTACCGGTTCGCACCCGACCATCCGTGTCCCGCAGCCCTCGACGACGTACGCGCAGCGTGGAGATGGACGTGCGAACACGCCGGAGCGCTCAGCGTCGACGCGACGAACATCGCGATCGGCGGCGAGAGCGCCGGCGGAGGATTGGCGGCCGCACTCGTGCAGCGCCTGCACGATGAGGGCGCCGTGCCACCGGTCGCGCAGTGGCTGTTCGCGCCGATGATCGACGACCGCACGGCCAGTGATCAGTCGCTCGACGCCATCGATCACTGGGTGTGGAACAACCGTGCGAACCGGGTGGGCTGGGCCGGCTATCTCGGCGAGGCGCTCGGCTCGGCCGAACCGCCGCCGTACGCGGCCGCCGCCCGTCGAACCGATCTGACCGGACTTCCGCCGGCCTACATCGCCGTCGGCGACATCGAGCTCTTCTTCGCCGAGGATGAGGACTACGCCCGTCGGCTTCGGGATGCCGGCGTGGATGTCGAGTTCGACCTGGTGGCCGGTGCGCCGCACGGCTTCGAGAACTGGGCGCATGACAGCGAACCGGCGAAGGCGCTCCTGGCCCGCGCGCGCGACTGGTTGGGCCGCGCGCTGAGCTCAGAAGCGCCCTCGGCGTAGGTCAGGAGCCCGCGGCCTTGCGGATGTGCTCGGCCACACGCGGCTCGGTCTCGGGCGTGAGCGCCTTCAATGCGAAGGACGTCACCCACATGTCGCCGTCGTCGAGCTGGGCGGCCTCTTCGAAGCCGAGAGTCGGATAGCGCGTCTCGAACTTCGAGGCCGGCTTGAAGAAGACCACGATCTTGCCGTTCGCGTCGGCGTACGACGGGAACCCGTACCAGGTCTTCGGGAACAGGTGCGGTGCGACGTCCTTCACGATGCGGTCGATGCCCTCGGCGATCGCGCGGTCGTCATCGGGCAGCGCGGCGATCGCGTCGCGGAGGGCCTTCTCGCCTACCTCGCGGGTCTTGCCGGCCTTCGCCTCAGCACGCAGCTCCGCGGCGCGCTGCTTGACCGCTGCGCGTTCGTCCGCGGAGAGTCCGTCGGTCTTCGTAGCCATGGGGTGCTCCTCTTTCGTGATGATCTGGGTTGGCGTCTGATTCCAAACTAGGGACACGGGAACGACCGCGCTTCTCGATTCCTGATCATGTCGGTGGAGCGCGGTTCGACTGGCATGCTGGCTGACGTGAGCGACTCGGCATCCCCGCGGGCGGCGGCCTTCGAACGCGCCAGGCAGGAGACTATCCGCTACCACGAAGAGCTCTATGCCCAGACGGGCCTGGGGTCCGAAGGAACGTGGTTGGCCAAGCCGCACAGATTGGTCTTCGAGGCGCTCGAACTCCTGCCCCGCGATCGAGCAGTCGTCGCCTACGACCTCGGCGCAGGTGTCGGGCGGCATACCGTTCCGATGCTCGATAGCGTGCCCGCCGGCTCCGTCGTCTTCGCCGTCGATCTGCTCGACTCCGCCGTGCGGCGGCTGGCGGCGTTGGCCCCGGCATCCGGATCGACGCGGTTGCGTGCGCAACAGGCTGACTTGGCCGAACTGGAGTTCGTCGAAGGCGTCGATCTCGTGTTCGCGTTCTCTTCGGTGGAGCACCTGGCGGATGCTGGATCGATTCGTCGCCTGCTTGGGCAGGTCGATGCGGCGCTCCGACCGGGCGGAGTGGTCGCCCTCGGCATCGTCGCCGATCGGTATGAAGTCGATGCTTCGGGGTCGCGCCGCCCTGCGCTTCTGGAGAGCGGAATCTCGGTAGCCGAGGTCGACGCTCTGCTCATCGACTCGTTCGCAGGGTTCGAGGTGATCGATCGCACTGCACGGCAGGCGGTGGTTCGCGAGCAGCGCGACGGTGAGGAGTACCTGCTCTCGTCCACGCTCGTCACCTGGCTCGGGCGCAAGATCTCGCTCTGACGGCTGCCGAACCGGAGGCCCGAACGCACGATCAGCTCCGCTGGGTCGTGCGAAGTCCTCGCGTTCCGAAAGCTCTCGCCGGGACGGCGCTCGCCATGCGCTCGTCCTGCACAGCCGAGTTGCCCGGGCCACCTGTCCACAGATGCGGTAGATGGCTGGGATCGTTCGGCGCAACGGATGCCGAGGGGCGACGAGCATGGGCGCATGTACCGATTGACCGACTCCGAGCCCCTCATCCGCCTTCCCGAGGTCACTTGGGCTGAGGTCGCGGACACGTATCTCGAGCTGGGCCGAATCAGCGATGGGCTGCCTCACTTCCGCGCCATCATGAGCACCACCGAGGCGAAGCGGCACAGTGCTGAACGCGCCCGGGCATCCGGCGTGATGACGCATGCCGAAGTCCTCGGGCTGATCGTGCCGATCACCGAGACCCTGTTCGATGACAGCGCAACGGTGAGCCTCGCATTCCACGCTCAGCTCATGGTCATGTTCGGATTTCCGACGATCCCGGAATCCTTGGCTCTGCAGACGGCATTCGGACGCCGAGTGGGCGAGCAGCAGCACCTCAAGCTCGTACGGCTGTCGGACCGCGCTCAGCGACGGGGACTCAGCGTCGACGAGTACGTCGACGACCTGCGGCGTCGAAATGCCGTCGAGCACGATCATCTCGTTCGCAAGTTCCTCGGCAAGATCAGCCACGAACCGGATGAATCGCGGTTGGAGACAGCGGTCTCGATCCTGCGCCGAACCGCCGCGCTTGCCCCGGAAGAGCTGCGCCCACCGGTTCTGTGCGCGATCGCCTGGATGCTGTGGGCGAGAGGGCGCGGCGTGCTCGCGCTCGCCCATCTCGCCGAGGCGCTGAGGATCGAACCAGGGCATGTCCTCGCCTGCGGTCTGATGCTGCACTTCAGCGGCACCACGCCGAAGTGGACCCGCTCCTGGTCCTGGCGCGAGAAGGGGAACTGCGGCGGTTGGAGCCCCTGCTCGACGCGGTCGTGACCTTTGTCGACAGGCCGTAACAAACGCCGAGTACCGTGGCGGCATGAGCCACAGCATCCGAATCGAATACTGCACCCAGTGCTCCTGGATGCCGCGGGCGACCTGGGTCGCCCAGGAGCTGCTGACGACCTTCGTCGAAGAGCTGCGCGGCGGAGGGGTGACGCTCGTCCCCGGAACCGGTGGCATCTTCGAGATCCACGCGGACGGCGAACGCATCTGGTCGCGCGCGGATGACGACGGCTTCCCGGACATCGTCGAACTCAAGCGGCGAGTGCGCGATCGGATCGCCCCGGATCGCTCGCTCGGCCACGCCGACCGGGCCAA
The DNA here is from genome assembly GCF_050434165.1 of Microbacterium sp. ZKA21. Classification (NCBI taxonomy): domain Bacteria; kingdom Bacillati; phylum Actinomycetota; class Actinomycetes; order Micrococcales; family Microbacteriaceae; genus Microbacterium; species Microbacterium sp. ZKA21. The sequence continues at coordinate 129,645 of NZ_JBNPVV010000003.1, read as the reverse complement.
AGAGCGCGAAAGCTGAGCGCCCCCGGCCGAGATCGCCCGTCTGACCCGACCCGGGCTGACACCCGGCAGGATGGAACAAGGTCCGAGAGGAGACGGCGATGGCACGGCACTGGATCGCCCCGCAATGGGGAACGCCCGACGTCTGGCGATTCGAGGAGTACGTCCCTCCCGCGCCAGGTCCCGGCGAGGTCACCCTCCGTGTGCACGCGGCGGGAGTCAACCCCGCCGACGCCAAGCACGTCGCCGCGGCGCGTCCTGGCGTCGCGCTTCCCGTGGCGATCGGGTACGAGGTCTCCGGCGAGATCACCGCGATCGGCCCCGACACCGAGATCGGCTCCGGCCCGGCATCCATCGGCGATGAGGTGCTCGCCTTCCGCGTCAGCGGCGGCTACGCGACCGAGCTGACCATCCCCGTCGGCAAGGCGTTCCACAAGCCGTCCACGCTGACCCATCCGGAGGCGGCGAATCTGCTGCTGACCGGCACGACCGCCGCCGAGATGCTCGCGATCACACGCGCCGCGCCGGGCGAGACGGTGCTGCTGCACGCGGCATCCGGGGCCGTCGGGGTCAGCGTGCTGCAGCAGGCCGCGCTCATCGGGGTACGGGTGATCGGCACGGCGAGCCCGGGGCGCGCAGAAGACGTGCGTCGCTTCGGCGGCATCCCGATCGCCTACGGCCCCGGCCTGGCCGAGCGCATCCGTGCGGCGATGTCGAATGCCGGAGTCGACCGGATCGACGCAGCACTGGATGCCGTCGGCACCGACGAGGCCATCGCCACGTCCTTGGAGTTCGTGCCGGATCGTTCGCGGATCGTCACGATCGTGGCCGCTGCATCGGCGCAGTCGGAGGGGTTCGCCGCGATCGCCGGCTCGATGCCGGCCAGCGCCGTCTTCCGGGACGAAGCGCGCTCGCGGTTGATCGAACTCGCCGGCCGCGGCGACCTCGTCGTGCCGGTGGCGCGGACGTACCCGTTGAGCGAGGCGCCTGCGGCGCATGCGTTCCTCGGCGAGGGGCATCCGGGCGGGGCGATCGCACTGATCCCGTGACGGCCGCGCGACCCCGCGCCGCGTACGCTTGATACGTGACCGACGCCTCCACGACCGCCCAGCGACTCGTGCGTCGTTTCGCCCGTGACACCAACCTGCTCATCGCCGGACGCACCTTCTCGGTCCCCGGTGCGGATGCCGTGTCCGACGAGCTCCGTCGGCTGCTCGCCGCGCTCGGCGCGCACCTCGGCCGCGGCGGCGTGACCTTCGCACCGGGAGGTGAGCCCGAGATCCTCCTCGACGGCGAGGCGTTGCCGGTTCGCGCCTCGGCCGCCGATCGCGTCGACTTCGCCGGACGGCACATGCCGGTCGCGGCCGAACTCGCGCGGGGTCTGCAGCAGGGCGGCACCGTGCGCGGCATCCGGATCGGCATCGCGATGGTGCTCGAACCCAAGACCGCGCAGCTCGCCCTGCTGCTGCGGGATGCCGGCGCCGACGTCGCCGTGTACGCCCACCCCGACGAGATCGACGTCACGGTCGCCGATGTGCTGCGCGAGCGCGGCATCCCGGTCGACGGGGACCCGACGCTGAGCGGCCCCGCCGAACGCGCGGCGGCCGTCGCCTTCCTGCGTCGCGGGTTCGACCTGCTGCTCGACGACGGCTCGCACCTGATCCGCCTCGCGCACGAGGAGGGCCTTGCCGCAACGCTCCGCGGCGCCGCCGAGGAGACCACGAGCGGCCTCGCGCCGCTGCGGCTGATGCAGCGCAGCGGCGTTCTCGGCATCCCGGTCATCGCCGTCAACGACGCCCCGATGAAGACCTCGTTCGACAACCGGTACGGCACCGGCCAGTCGTGCGTCTTCGCCATCTGCGACGTGCTGGATGCCGCGGGCATCGGCATCCGCGATCAGCCGGCCATCGTCGTGGGGTACGGGCCGGTCGGCGAAGGCGTCGCGGCTCACCTGCGTGCGTTCGGGGTGCAGATCGCGGTCGCCGAGACCGACCCGGTGCGGGCGCTGCGCGCCGCCCATGACGGATTCGCGATCGGACCGCTGGCGCAACTCGCACCGAACGCCCTCGTCATCTCGGCCACGGGTGCACCGCACACGATCGACGCCGACACGCTGCGCGCCGCCGCGATCGTCGCGGTGGCCGGCGGGGTGCCCGAAGAGGTCGACGTCGACGTTTCGCTGCTGCGTCCCCACGCTCCCCATCTCGACCGCTTCGGTGACGGCGCGCTCCTCGTCGCGCGCGGCGGGTGCGTCAACCTCGCCGCAGCCGAGGGCAACCCCATCGAGATCATGGACCTCTCCTTCGCCGTGCAGCTGGCCGCGGTCGAACAGCTGCTCGACTCGACCCTCGAACCGGGCGTGCACGCGTTCCCCGCCGATGCCGACGACCGGATCGCACGCGCCGCGCTCGCCGTCCGCGGGGCGACCATCGACGAACGCAGCCGGGCGCAGGTCGCGGCCCAGTCCCAGTGGCGATCGCCGCGCTACCACGGAGCATCCGCATGACCGACGTCACCGTCTTTTCCGCCGACCTCGTCGTGCCGATCACCGCGCCGCCGATCGCCGACGGCGCCGTGGCCGTGCGCGACGGACGCATCATGCACGTCGGTGAGCGCTCGTGGGTGCTCCGCTCGCTCGCGGACCGCGGCATCACGGCATCCGAAGTCCACTGGCCCGGCGTCCTCACCCCCGGCCTCGTCAACGCGCACACCCACCTGCAGTACACCGGCATGGCCGAGGTCGGCCAGGGGCGCTACACCGGATTCGAGGACTGGGTGCGCGCGTTCGACCCGGTATACGAACGCGGCCGCGACTGGGCGACGGACGCGGCCGACGGCGCGGAACAGGCGCTGCGGTTCGGCACCACGGCGGTGGCCGACGTCGTCACCGATCCCGCCGCCGCTTCAGCCCTGCACGATGCGCGGCTGCACGGCATCACCTACTGGGAGGTGATGAGCTGGACCAACGCCGACTGGGCGCGCACCGGACGCGCCCAGGTCGAGCAGGCCCTGGATGCCCTCCCGATGCCTCCGGGCAGCGGGCTCTCACCGCATGCCCCCTACTCGCTCGACATCGAGCCGCTCCTGGAGATCCCGGACATCGTGCGCGAACGCGGCGGCCGCATCCACATCCATCTCGGCGAGGCGGCGTTCGAGAGCGAGTTCGCGCACGAGCATCCGCAGGCCTGGCACACCGCCGGTCTCGCCAGCTTCCAGGAGCTGCGCGACGCCGGCTTCGGAACAAGCGCGACCGAGTTCGTCGACCAGCTCGGCGTGCTCGGCCCGGACTGCCACATCGCGCACGGCGTCTACATGAGCGCGCGCGACCGCGCCATCCTGCGCGAACGCCGGACGACCGTCGCCCTCTGCCCGCGGTCGAACGCCGTGATCGGACTCGAGGAGCCGCCGATCGCGGCCTACCTCCGCGAGGGCAGCCCGATCGCCGTCGGCACGGACTCGCTGTCGTCGAGCCCATCCCTCGACGTGCTCGCCGATGTCGCAGAGCTCGCCCGCATCGCCCGCTCTCAGGGGTACACCGACCGGGACCTGCACGCCCGGCTACTGGGAGCCGCCACGCTGGGCGGGGCGCACGCCATGGGCATCGACGTGGGACCCGAGCGCACCGGCTACCTCGCCGTCGGCGCGCTCGCCGATCTCACCTTCTTCGACATCCCCGCCGGAGAGGATGCCGTGGCACAACTCGTCGAAGTGGGAGCGGGGCGCGCCGCAGCCACCGTGGTCGCGGGAGAAGTCCGCTACGCCGTCGACGCGTTCGACCTCTCCGCCGTCGCCGCACCGGAAGGAACCCGATGACCGAACAGCGCCCGGCGACCGCCGTCGAGCTCGATCTCGCCGCGCATCCGGAGGGCGGCTGGTTCCGCCGCACGTGGACCAGTCCGCTCGCCGTCGAGACGCCGAACGGCCCACGACCGGCCGGCACCTGCATCCATTACCTGCTCCGGCCGGACGAGGCGAGCGCGTGGCATGTGGTGACCAGCGATGAGCTGTGGCTCTGGCACGGACCCGGACGCCTCGAGCTGAGCCTCGGCGGCGATGCGGCAGCCCCCGGCGAGGCGACCACGGTCGTGCTGGGACCGGACGACGCCAAGCAGCAGCTCGTTCCGGCCGGCGTGTGGCAGGCGGCGCGACCGCTCGACGATCTCGAGGTGCTGGTGTCGTGCTTCGTGTCCCCGGGTTTCGACTTCGCGGATTGGCGACTCGCCGAGTCGAATACGCTATGAGTCGAACCCGAATCTTCTTCCCTGGAGTCGCCGTGCCTCTCGCACCCATCTTCCGTCGTGCCGCCATCGTCGCCGTCGGCGTGGCAGCAGCCGTCTCCCTCGTAGCCTGCGCCCCGGCATCCGAGTCCACCGGTGACTCGTCCGACGGACTGCAGACCGTCACCGAGGGCAAGCTCACCATCGCCACCGGCGAACCCAACTACGAGCCCTGGTTCGTCGATGACGACCCGTCCAACGGCGAGGGCTTCGAGGCTGCCGTCGCGCACGAGGTCGCCGATCAGCTCGGCTACGACGCCTCCGACATCGTCTGGGTGCGTACGACCTTCGACGGCGCGATCGCGCCCGGACCCAAGGACTGGGACCTCAACATCCAGCAGTTCTCGATCACCGACGAGCGCAAGAACGCGGTCGACTTCTCGTCGCCGTACTACACGACCGCTCAGGCCGTCGTCGCGGTCGGCTCCTCGCCAGCCGCGTCGGCCACGTCGATCGACGAGCTCAAGGAGGCCAAGGTCGGAGTCGCCAGCAGCACGACGAGCTACACGGTCGCGAAGGAGCAGCTCGGCGACGCGAACCTCAGCGTCTTCAACTCGGTCGACGACGTCGTTCTCGCACTCAAGAGCGGTCAGATCGACGCCATGATCACCGACCTCCCCGGTGCGTTCTACGTCGTGGGCGCCCAGCTCGACGACGGCGTCGTCACCGGACAGTTCGCGGATGCCGACGGCGGCGACGACTTCGGCATCGTGCTGCCCAAGGGCTCCGCGCTCACCGAGGACGTCACCGCGGCCGTCGACGCGCTGCGCGAGGACGGGACGCTGGACGAGCTGCAGCAGGAGTGGCTGAGCGACGCCGTCGACGTCCCCGTCCTGAAATGACGCAGAACGCGGTCGAGGTGCCGTGGCAGCCGAGCGAGCTCGAGCTGTCGCGCCGTCGACTGCGTAAGCGCGCCACGACGAAGTCGGTGCTGATCGCGTTCATCAGCAGCATCCTCGTCGCGGGCGTTCTCATCGTCGTCGTCGCGAACACCCCCGGCTGGGTGGCGGTGCGTCAGATGTTCTTCAACCCGCAGGTGGCGCTGGACAGCCTCGGCCCGATCTTCCAGGGTCTCCTGGTGAATCTGCTCGTGCTCGTGATCGCCGCTGTCGGCGTGGCGATCTTCGGAACGCTGCTGGCCACGCTGCGCTCCCTGCGCGGGCCGGTGTTCTTCCCGGTGCGCGCCTTGGCGGCCGGCTACACCGACCTCTTCCGCGGTGTGCCGCTGCTCATCGTGCTGTACATCATCGGCTACGGCATCCCGGCGCTGATGATCTTCCCCCGGATGCCTCCGGCGTTCTGGGGAACGATCGCGATCATCGTCACCTACTCCGCGTACGTGGCCGAGGTGCTGCGCGCCGGCATGGAGGCCGTGCACCCCTCGCAGCGCGTCGCCGCGCGCTCGCTCGGGCTCAGCCACGCCCAGACGCTGCGGATCGTCGTCATCCCGCAGGGCGTCCGCAAGGTCGTCCCCGCGCTCATGAACGACTTCGTCTCGATGCAGAAGGACGTCGGGCTCATCTCCGTGCTCGGCGTGATCGACGCCGTGCGCGCCGCGCAGCTGGAAGTGGCCGACACCTACAACTACACCCCCTATGTCGTCGCCGGTCTGTTCTTCATCGTCCTCAGCTGGCCGATGATCCGGCTCACCGACGCGCTCTCGGCGCGGCTCAACAAGCGCGAGCAGGCCGGAGGCGTCGTATGACCGTTCCCGTGATCGAGGCCCGCGGCGTCCGGAAGCGCTTCGGCGACCACGACGTGCTGCGCGGCGTCGACCTCGCCGTCGGCACGCACGAGGTCGTCGTCCTCATCGGCGCCTCTGGCTCCGGAAAATCCACGCTGCTGAAGACGATGAACCTCATCGAGCGCGTCGACGACGGCCAGATCTTCCTGTCCGGGGAGGACATCACGGACCCGCGGGTGGATGCCGATGCCGCACGCGCCCGGATCGGCGTCGTCTTCCAGCACTTCAACCTCTTCCCCCACCTGACCGTGCTGGACAACGTCACGCTCGCCGCGCGGCGCGTGCATCGGATGCCGAAGTCGGAGGCCTTCGCTCGCGGACGCGAGCTGCTCGAGACGCTCGGGCTGGGCGACAAGGCCGGCGAGTACCCGGATCGTCTCTCGGGCGGTCAGCAGCAGCGCGTCGCCATCGTGCGCGCCATCCTGACGCGCCCCGAGGTGCTGCTGCTCGACGAGATCACGAGCGCCCTGGACCCGCAACTGGTCGGCGAAGTGCTCGACCTCGTCCGCGAGCTCAAGCGCCGCGGCACGACGATCGTGATGGCGACGCACGAGATGTCGTTCGCGCGCGAGGTCGCCGACCGCGTGGTGTTCCTCTCGAACGGCGAGCTCATCGAGCAGGGGACGCCCGAGCAGATCTTCGACGCCCCGCAGCATCCGGCGACCGTGGAGTTCCTGGCGCGCGTGCAGCACTGACGCCGGGGCGGAGGATCAGGGCCGTACGCGGACCGTGCGTCCCTCGAAGGTCACCAGATCACCGTCGTGCAGCTGACGTCCGCGACGGCGATCGACCTCGCCGTTCACCGCGACGTAACCGTCGATGATGACCTCCTTGGCGTTCCCGCCGGAGTCCAGGAGCCCGGCGAACTTGAGGAACTGTCCGAGGCGGATCATGTCTCCGCCGATGGGCACGTCTTCGATCGGGTCTGCAGAGCTCATCCCTGAATGCTAGAGGAGATCTGCGTCGAGCCCATCCTGGATCGTCGCGATGATCTCGGCGAGCACACCGGTTCCCAGCAGGCCGGGGCCGAGCGGTCCCGCGGTGTCCTCGCCGACGCGCGGCAGGCGCCGAAGGGCCGCGCGCACGTCATCGGTCATGATCGAGAGCTGCCACCGGATCTCATGCGCCACGGCATCCGGATCATCGGGTGCGGCGAGATCCGCCGCGCGCACGGCGTACGCGGCAGCCCCCAGCGCATGAGCGCCCATGTGCGCGACACCGGCCGCTTGCGCGGCGGCACGGGCGGCGGCGACGGCGGCCGACCCGCGCACGACCTTGGCGGCGCGACCCGCGACGAAGCGGCGCCGGATCTCCTCCGCAGCCGTGAGTTCACCACGGGCGAAGGCGCGGGCGCGGGCGATCGCATCACGCGGTCGTCCGTCGGTCGGTGCCTCGGCCTCGAACACCGGGAGCACGCGTTCGGCGCAGGCGGCCGCCCACGCGGCCACCGCGCGCCTGTCCGACTCGACCAGGGACTGCGGCGAACTCATGCCGTGCCTCGTCGGAGTGATCTGGCGCGCGCGGCCTCATGCGCTTCCTCGAGCGTCAGGAGGACGGCATCCGCTGTGCGCGCCCCGGGATTCACGACCGAGATCCACCCGGCGTCGCCGTACACGGGGTGCAAGGCGAACGCATCGGGCTCGGCGGGGTCGACATCCGGGGCGGCGAGCGACGCCACCCGCTCGCGCCCCGCGTGGATGTTGACGCGGAAGCGGTCGGGTGCGTCCAGGCGGCTTGCCGTGTCGTCGGGGTAGTTCTTCGTGATGATCGTTCCGTAGGGCTGAGTGCGCTCGGGCATGACTCCATCGGGGGCGTAGTAGAAGAACGCGTCGCCCCACGCCAACGGCGGATACGGCCCGTTCTCGTCGGGCTCGACGACGAGAACGCCCTCCAGTGAGCGGACGTGACTGATGATCTCGTGCATCTGCATGCTTCGATGATGCCCTTCATGTGCTTATGTGGAGTTGAGCCGCGTGATCACGGGAGGACTCATGTCAAACCCTCAAGAGCAGACATTCACGACCGCTGAGGTCGGCCGGATCGCCGGCTATTCGACGCAGCAGATCCGCGATCTCGAACGGCTGGGCGCGATTCCCGTGGCCGAGCGCGCCGCGAACGGCTATCGCCGCTACCGGCCGATGCATGTCGCCGCCGCACACGCCTATCGCTCTCTCGCGGCCGCAATCGGTCCCGTCCCTGCGCGGCGCCTCATGCCGCGGTTGCTGACGGGGAGCCTCGACGACGCGGCCGAACGCATCGACGGCCTTCATGCGGCACTCGATGCCGAGCGCGCGCGAGTTCGAAGCGCCCGCCGTGGCCTCGATGCGGTGCTGGCCGAGCCGGTGACGGCCTTCGACGAACGCGACGTCATGACCGTCGGCGAGCTGGCGCAGGCGCTGGGCGTGCGGTCGTCCGCGTTGCGGCACTGGGAGGACGCGGACCTCATCCGACCGGCGCGTCATCAGCACACCGGCGCACGGCAGTACGGCGACCGCAGCATCGCCGAGGCCAGGATCGTCGCCTCATTGCGGGAGGGCGCCTATCCGATCCCGCGGATCCGCCAGGTTCTCGGGCAAGTGCGCGAGCACGGCCTCACCGCTCACGCCGGAGAGCTCCTCGACGAACGGCTCATCGCGCTCACCAGGCGGAGTCTCGGCCTGCTCGCCGCCGCGAGCGACCTGCATGCCCTCCTTCTCGCTCGTTCCGCGTGAGGGGCTGAGCGAGAACGGGTTTACCGCGGCATCCGACAGGCCTAGGCTCCTGCGTGAAGACCGAAGGAGACGATATGCAGACCCTGACGATCGACTTCATCTGCTCCCTCGACGGCTACGGCGCCGCCGAGGGCTGGCCCGGATTCTGGGGGATGGAGGGCCCCGAGTACCTCGCGTGGCTCGAGACCGCACCCGACAAGGATTATCCGCTGCTCATGGGCGCCACGACCTATCGCCTGATGTCCGAGATGGCCTCGAGCGGCGAGCCGGGAACGGACATGCTCGACGGCATCCAGAAGCATGTCTTCTCGTCGTCGCTGCAGGAGCCGCTCGCCTGGGCGAATACGACGCTCGTCCGGACGGATGCGGTGGAGTACGTCCGCCGGCTCAAGACGGAATCGGATCGACCGCTGCGCACCCTCGGCAGCGTGGCGCTGTGCCGGTCGCTGCTCGTCGCCGGGCTCGTCGATCGCTATCGCGTCGGCGTCTTCCCCGTCATCACCGGGGCGACCGGCCGTGAACGCATCTTCGACGGGTACCCCGACGTCCGCCTCGACCTCGTCGAGGCGCGCACGTTCGATCAGCGCATCCAACTGCTCGAGTACGTGCCGACTGTGCTGGAGAGTCCGCCGCTCGGCTGATCGGCCGCGGGTTCAGTCCTCGGCGGCATCCGCGCGGTGGACCGTCGGATCCGGCAGGATCGTCTCGATCTGCGGTTTCGCGTTCGCCTGCGCGCGGCACCAGACCACGAAGCCGATCGCGGTGAACGCGCCGTAGAAGACGTACATGAATCCGGTCGCGTAGTAGCCGGAGCTGAACAGCAGCGGTACGCCGACGATGTCGACGGCGATCCAGATCAGCCAGAACTCCGTCCATCCCTTCGCCATGCCGTAGGTGGCCAGGAGTGAACCCACGAAGGTCCAGGCATCCGCCCAGACCGGCTCCCACGAGCCGAGCGCGCGGAAGACGGGCGTGAGGGCGACCGTGCCGACGACGAGGACGACGACCAGGCCGACGCGTGCGCGATTGGACGCCCAGCGCGGCGTCACCTGGCCGCCATCGTCCGCGGCGCGGCGCCACCGGATCCAGCCGTAGATCGCGACCGCGATGAACATGATCTGGCGTCCGGCCTGGCCGAGGAGGGCCGGCAGGGAATGCGCCGGGTCGAGGATCGACGCGAGGAAGACGGTGAGCAGCAGCAGATTGCCCACGATCCCGACCGGCCACGCCCAGACCTTTCGGCGCATCCCGCCGAGAGCGCTGGCCAGGCCGAAGGCGTTGCCGATCACCTCTCGGACGAGCAGCGTCTGCCCGCCGGGCAGCACCCACTGCGACGAGAAGACGTCGACGAGCCAGCGCAGGAACTCCATCGACCCAAGTCTCTCAGGATGCGGCGGCGACCCTACCGCTGCCGTGGCGGAGCCACGGATTCCCGCTCCAGCAGCTGCGGGTCGAGCGTGATGCGGCGCGGCTCGCGTCGCCCGTCGAGCTGCTCCATGAGAAGTTCGACTGCGGCGCGCGCCTTCTCGGCGATGTCCTGCCGCACGGTGCTCAGGGATGGGGTGACCATGTCCGCGATCGGCAGGTCGTCGAATCCGACCAGCGAGAACTCCTCCGGCACCCGGATGCCGCGGCGCGCGAACGCCTTGATCAGACCGATCGCGAGGATGTCCGCGGTGACCACCGCCGCGGTGAAGCCGGGCGCGCGGCCGAGCAGATCCTCGGCCGCGGCATCCGCGTCGGCGAAGGTGAGATTGGCGACGACCCGGTGCGGTTCCGCCTCCAGGCCCTCCTCGGCCAGCGCCCTGGCGAACCCGGTGAAGCGCGCGTTGATGACACCCGCGCTCGCCGCGGCCGGGCCGACGAACGCGATCTCGCTGTGGCCGGCGTCGAGAAGGTGACGGGTCGCCGCGTAGCTGCCCTGGGCGTCGTCGATCCCGACCGTCGAGACCTCGGCATCCGTATAGGCGTCGATGAAGACCATCGGCACGTCCTGGTGGCTGCGCAGCTGCTCGACCTCGTCGGCCAGGACGCCGAGGAACACGGCGCCGTCCACGTTCCAGGAGCGCAGTCGGCGGGCGGTGTCCGCAGCATCCGTGGCCGCATGGATCATCAGGTGCTTGCCGGCGGCGCTGACGTGGCGCTCGATCTCGCCGAGCAGCATCGCATCGTGGGGGTTCGACAGGCCGAGGTCGCCCTCGGCGGCGGCGTAGTAGACCAGCGAGATGATCTCGCTGCGCGCGACCGACAGCGACCGGGCCGCAGCGCTGGGCTGGTAGTTGAGTTCGGCTGCGGCATCCAGCACCCGTGTCCTGGTGGCTGCGGACACGCGGCCGTCGCGGCCGTTGAGCACGTTCGACACGGTCATCTTCGACACCCCGCACACGCGGGCGATGTCTGCGATCGTCACCATGGCGCTCGTCTCCCTCATCTCAGGACATCTTTCCCCTTGACGGGGAGCACGTCGCTGTTGCATCATAGTTTACCGGTAAAGGTATACCGGTAAACCTGACAAAGGAGTCCAGATGTTCCGACCAACGAGGCGAGCCCGTGCCGCCGTGGCGATCGGTGCGGCCACAGCACTCGCGGTGTCGTTGACGGCGTGCACGAGCGGCAGCAGCGGTGTCGAAGACACCGAAGCGGACAAGGGGCTGCCCGTCGCCGGCGACAACCTGACCTACGACCCCAACACGCTGGTCAACGACGGCAAGCCGATCGAGCTGGAGTGGTGGGCGTGGAGCAACATCGAGCAGTTCCAGGCCATCGCCGACGCCTACGCCGAGATCCACCCGAACGTCACGATCAAGGTCGTCAACCAGCCGTGGGAGGACTACTGGACCAAGCTCCCGCTCGAGCTGCAGTCCGACGGCGGACCGGCGATCTTCAACGTGCACAACTCCCAGCACGACAACCTCATCGCGAAGATGGAGCCGTACGACATCGACGCCGCCGATCTCGAAGCCGATTACACGGGAGCCGCAGCACACGTCATCGACGGAGAGACCTACTACATCGACCTGGGTCTCATGAGCGGATCGATCTACTACAACACCGACATGTGGGAAGCCGCCGGGCTCACCGACGCCGACATCCCCACCACCTGGGACGAGTTCCGCGAGGTCGCGAAGAAGCTCACCCTCCGTGAGGGCGACGAACTGCGCCAGGCCGGCTTCAACTTCAACGGCGGTGGCCAGGCGATGCAGATGGGCATGGCCTATCAACTCGGGCAGAACCTGTTCGCCGAGGACGGCAGCACGCCGACCGTCGACAACGAGGCGAACCTCGAAGTCATCAACCGCTTCCTCGACATCTACGCCGACGGGTCCGGCGACGCGAACTACGGCGCCTCCGGCACCGAGAGCTTCGGTCAGGGCCTGTCCGCCATGACGTACGCCTGGGGCTGGTTCTCCGGCACTCTGCGCAACGACTACCCGGACCTGAAGTGGAGCGCGTTCCAGACCCCGGTTCCGGATGCCGGGGAGACGCCGTACGCGTTCGACCGGTACAACGGCGAGTCGACGTTCGGCATCAATGCGAACGGAACGGATGCCGAGAAGGAAGTGGCACAGGACTTCCTGCGCTACTACCTGACCGACGAGGAGTCGATGAAGGAGCTCGCGCTGAGCTTCAGCATCTTCCCCGCCTACAAGCCGATCGCCGATGACCCGGCCTTCGCCGACGACCCGGCGCTCGCGGCGTTCGGCGACATCGAGCGCTACATCTGGCCGGGCCCGGTGCCGGCCACCTTCGAGACATCGACCGCCACCATGTGGGAGGAGATCCTCTTCAACGGCGTCGCGCCCGAGGACGCGCTCGCCGCGGCCCAGAAGACGATCGAGAAGGATCTCGACGGCAAGGACTTCGTCTCCGCAGAGAACCTGTACGCCTTCTACTCCGCCGACTGAGCATCCCCCGCAGGAAGGAGCGCTCCCGGCCGTCCACGGCGGCCGGGAGCGGCACCCGCATGACCATTCAGACATCTCCGCGGCTGGCGGAACCCGCGGCATCCGCCCCGGTGACGCAGGCCACGCGCCGCATCCGCAAGCCCGCCAGCGAGCTGTGGCTGCGCAATCTCACGGTCGGCATCATCATGGCGTCGCTCGTGGTGCTGCTGCTCATCCCGATCGGCATCGCCTTCGTCGGCAGCTTCCACGACTGGAACCCGCTCAACGGCACGTTCGACTTCACCGGCATCGACAACTACGCCGAACTGTTCGCGGATGCCACGTTCTGGCGGGCATCAGGCAACACGCTCGTCTTCGGCATCCTGGCCATCGTCGGCCGCGTCGTGCTCGGACTCGCCATCGCCTACGCGCTGTTCTCGAAGCTCAGCCGGTGGCGCACGTTCTTCCGCACGATCTTCTACCTGCCGACGGTGATGCCGCTGGTCGCCGTCGCGTTCCTGTGGACGCTCATGTACAACCCGCAGTTCGGCGCCATCAACACGATGTTCGGCCTCGACATCAACTGGCTGTTCGATCAGCGCTACTCTCTGCTCGCGATCGTGATCATGACGATCTGGAAGGACTTCGGCTTCGCCGTCATCCTCTTCCTCGCCGGCCTCTACGCGATCCCCGAGGACGTGCTGGAGGCGGCATCCGTCGACGGCGCGAACGCCTGGCGCCGCTTCTGGCACGTCATCCTGCCGTTGCTGCGGCCCATGCTGTTCTTCATCGTCATCACCTCGATGATCGGCTACCTGCAGGCATTCGTGCAGGTGCTGGTGATGACCAACGGAGGACCGGGCACCTCGACGCAGCTCATCTCGTTCATGATCTACGACCAGGCATTCGTGAAGTACAACTTCGGATACGCCTCCGCCATCGCCTTCGTGCTGCTGCTCATCACCGCCGTGCTGACGGCCGCATCGTGGCGCATGAACCAGTCCGCGCTCGACGCTCCGCGTCGTCGGCGTCGCGCCAAGAACTCCGAAGGGAAGGCGTCATGAAGGTCCGCGTCTTCGCGCTGAACGCGATGCTGCTGGTGGTCGGCCTGATCATCGTCCTGCCGTTCTTCTGGATGGTCCTGTCCGCATTCAAGTCCAACGCCGAGATCGTCGGCTTCGACCAGACCTTCTGGCCGAAGGAATGGACGGTCGAGAACTTCATCTCGATCCAGACGAAGCTCGACTTCCTCCGCCTGTTCTTCAACAGCGTGTTCCTGTCGGTGACGATCACGGCGCTCTCGGTCTACACGAGCCTCGTCGGCGGGTTCGTCTTCTCGAAGTACCGCTTCCGCGGACGCGGCCCGCTCTTCGCGGTGATCCTGTCGACCATGATGGTCACCTGGGCGGTCGTCATCATCCCCCGGTACACGATGTTCCGCGCGGTCGGTCTCACCGACAGCTACGCCTCGATCATCATTCCGGCGGTCATCAGCGCGTTCGGCATCTTCATGATGCGCCAGAGCATGGATGCCGTGCCGGACGAGATCCTCGAAGCCGCGCGCATCGACGGAGCGTCGGAGTGGTTCATCTTCCACCGCATCGTCGCGCCGATGAGCGTGAACGCGATCTCGGCGCTGTCGATCTTCGTCTTCCTCTGGGTGTGGGAGGACTACCTCTGGCCCTACCTGATGATCTCGTCCGAGGAGAAGCAGGTGCTCGCGGTGGGCCTCACCACCTTCAGAGGGCAGTACGGCACGGACTACGGCGGGCTGTTCGCCGCCACGACACTGGCGATCGTGCCGGTGATGATCGTCTACATCGTGTTCCAGCGCCGGTTCATCGCCGGTGCCGCGAGCGCAGCTCTGAAGGGTTGAGGATGCCGGAGCACACGAAGATCTCGCTGTCGGACGGGGAACCGGCGCCGGCAGCGGACGGCGCGACCGTCACCGGACCCGGCTACCGGATCTCGGTTCTGACCGACCGTCTGATCCGCATCGAGTGGGACCCGCAGGAGCGGTTCGTCGACGAGAAGACGCAGCAGGTGATGAACCGCAGGTTTCCGGTACCGGCGTTCCGGGTCGTGCGCACCGAGAACGGCATCGAGATCACCACCGACAGTCTGCGCCTGCGATACGACGAGCGGATGCCGAGCACGTCCGGACTCTCGATCGCACTGCTGGCCGGCGCTACCGACGTGCATTACACGACGTGGCGACCGGGGCAGGTGTATCCGCAGACGCTGCCGCTGCGCGGCAACCTCGGCGGCACCGTGCGCACGCTCGACGAGATCGACGGCGCGATCGAGATCCCGCCGGGGATCCTGTCGACATTCGGCTTCGGGGTGCTCGACGATTCGGGTTCGCTGCTGCTCGGTGAGGACAGGTGGATCCGGCCCCGCGAGAGCACTGGGCAGGACTTCTACTTCTTCGGGTACGGCCGCGATCACACCGCGGCGCTGCGCGCCTTCCATGAGCTCACGGGGCCGATTCCGCTCGTGCCGAGGTTCGCGCTGGGCAACTGGTGGAGCAGGTACTGGGCGTACGACGAGGCCGCGTATCTCGCGCTGATGTCGCGGTTCCACGACGACGGCATCCCGCTGTCGGTCGCCGTGATCGACATGGACTGGCACCTCGTGGACGTCGATCCGGCGATCGGCACCGGCTGGACCGGCTACACCTGGAACAGCGAGCTCTTCCCGGACCCGGAGCGCTTCCTCGGCGAACTCCACGCGAGGGGTCTCGCCGTCACGCTCAATCTGCATCCCGCCGACGGGATCAGACGGCACGAGTCGTCGTACCCAGCGGTCGCGGAGGCGATGGGGATCGACTCGTCGTCGGGGACACCGGTCGATTTCGACGTCTCGTCCCGACGCTTCATGGACGCCTATCAGGCGCACGTGCTGGCGCCGCTCGAGGACCAGGGCGTCGATTTCTGGTGGATCGACTGGCAGTCCGGTGAGCACTCGGACATGCCGGGCCTGGATCCGCTGTGGATGCTCAACCACGCGCATTTCCACGCATCGGCGCGTCATGGACGGCGGCCGCTGACGTTCTCGCGCTACACCGAGCGCGGGGGCCATCGGTATCCCGTCGGGTTCTCCGGCGACACGATCGTCAGCTGGGCCTCTCTCGCGTTCCAGCCCGAATTCACCGCGACCGCCGCGAACGCCGGCTACACGTGGTGGAGCCACGACATCGGCGGGCACATGGGCGGCATCCACGACGTCGAGCTGGCCGTGCGCTGGCTGCAGTTCGGCGTGCTGTCGCCGATCAACAGACTGCATTCGTCGACGAATCCGTTCAGCTCGAAGGAGCCCTGGGCCTACGGCGAGCCGGCGGCGGCGATCATGCGCCGGTACATGCGGCTGCGGCACCGGTTCATCCCGATGCTCTACACCGCGGCGTGGGCGGCGCATGCCGAGAACGTCAGCGTGGTGAGGCCGCTCTACCACGACCTGCCGCGCGAGCACGGGGCCTACCGGCATCCGAGCTCCTATCTGCTCGGCGAGCATCTCCTCGTCGTGCCGATCACGGTGCCGCGCGAGCGGTCGTCTCAGCTCGCGACGGCTCGTGCCTGGCTGCCGGAGGGCGACTGGGTCGACGTCATCACGGGCCTGCGGTACCGCGGCGGACGTGACGCGCTGCTGACACGGTCCCTCGAGGAGTATCCGGTGCTGGCACGTGCCGGAGCGGTCGTGCCGCTCGACGCCGAACCGATGTCACCGGCGGCGCAGGCGCCGACGCGCCTGGAACTGCTGGTGATCCCGGGAGAAGGCGTGTCGCAGCTGGCCGAGGACGATGGCTCGGCCGAGCCGGAGCGCGCGCTCGTCGAGTTCACGCAGACGCTGGAGGTGCGCGCCGACGGCCGCGCCGACATCACTCTGGCGGCGCGGCACTCCGGCGCACCGATGCCTTCGCGCACGGTATCGGTGCGGGTGCCGGGGGTCGGCGGAGCTGAATCGGCATCGCTGCGGGACGGTCGGATGCTCGCCGTCGCTGCTCTGCCCGCCGAGGATCTCTCGCCGGCCGGCTTGGGCATCGATATCGGCGCGGTCTCCTTCGAGGACGGATTCACGCTGCGGATCCTCGGCGCGGAACGGACTTCGGCCTTCGATCCGCAGCGGGTGTTCGAGCAGCTGCAGCGGGCCGAGATCGGGTACGAGGACAAGCGGCGCATCTGGACGGCGGTCACGGAGGCAGGATCGATGGAGGCGATCGCGGCCATGGATCTCCCGCGCGAGCTGCGGGACGCGCTCGTCGAGCAGCTGTCGGCCATCACGGCCTGGTAGGCGATCGCTCGCCGACTTCTTGTGCCGCGCCTTCGATACAAGTTGTGCTATACATATGACACAACATCTGAATCGGAGGCACCATGCCGCTCGTCAGCACAACCATGTCCGGCCCGATGGCATTCGCATCCGCGGCGTTCTCGACGCCGGTGGTCTCGCTGGTGCTCGCGGCGTTGATCGCCGCCGGAGTTCTCGTCTTCGCGACGCGGCCGAGCGAGGGGCCTGCACCGCGTGACGATCTGTCGGAGGCGGTGCGCAGATCGCTGCGACGGCGGTACGGGCCGGAGCGGCGCACGGTCATGATCGTGTCGATCGCGGTGATCATCCTGTTCCTCGTTGAGCACCTCGTGAGCGGCTACGCGCTGGATCTGATCGACGAGGTCGCGTGGTGGCGCTACGCGACGCCGCTGTTCGTCGCGAGCGTCGGCATCGGCGTCGTGCTCGCCCTCATCCTGACCCGCGGTACAGCCCCGGCCGAGGCTGCCGTCCTGCCCGTCGCCCGACGCACCTGGCGCAGCTTCAGTGCGCGCCCTGCGCTCATCGGCACCGGCATCCTGGTCCTCGTCCTGGCTGTCACGACCGTGCTGTCGGGTCTGGCGTCGACGCCGAACAGTCGCGGGTGGTACGTGTGGCTCGAGATCCCGATCGCCAACGAGCCCGACATCGATCCGGTCCGACCGTGGTTCTACGGCTGGGCCTATGGGCTGCCGGTGCTGGTCTGCCTGCTCGTCCTGGTCGTCGTCGCCTGGGCGGCACTGCGCGCGAATGCCGTTCGACCCTATCTCCGGCCGGAGACCGTCCCTGCCGAGCGCGAAGCACGACGCCGAGTCGCGACCGGCATCGTCCGCATCACGGCGGCCGCGATGCTGCTCGCTCTCGCCGGCTCCTGGCGGCTGATCGCCGCTGCGGGAACGATCTCGAGCCTCACCATCGAGGGGCAGAACGGCGGAGAGTCGTTCGAGGCCGCCTGGCGGTATGCCGAGCTCGCCGTCGCCGCGGGCTGGTTCGCGCCGCTCCTCGAGATCGCGGCGTTCGTGCTGCTCCTGATCACGGCGGTCCCTGCGCGCCGGTCGGCGCCGATCTCGACGTCGCCGGCGGCGCGTGCGGTCGACGTGGCGGAAGTGCGGTGACCGGCCAGCCGCTCGTCAGGACCGCTGACGAAGCCAGCCCCGCGATCGCGATCTACCGTCAGCTGCGCGGGCTCATCGTGTCGGGTCAGCTCGGTGCGAATGAACGCCTTCCGACGGTACGGCAGACGGCGAGCGACCTCGGTGTCGCGCCCGGCACCGCCGCGAAGGCGTACAGGATGCTCGAGCAGGACGGTCTCGTCGTCACCAGGACGGCCGCGGGGACGCGTGTCGCCGCGTCCGCCGCGGTGCTGCCGGTGGCGGTGACACGCCGGATCCGCGAACTCGTGGAGGACGCCGTTTCCACCGGTGCGGATCCGGATGATGTGATCACCGTGCTGCGCCTCGTCTGGCAGGCCGAGTCGGGTACAGCAGGCGCCGATCAGGGTGACGGCTGACCGCACCGTGCGGACGACTCCGTAAGCTGGACCCATGACCAAGAACACGATCTGGACCGTCCTCGGCGTCATCGCCGCGGTCGTGATCGCCTGGTGGCTGGTCGGGCTGCTCTTCTCCGTGCTGTGGTTCATCGCGAAGCTCGCGATCGTCGTCGTGGTGGCGCTGATCGTGTTCCTCGTGCTGCGCAGCGTGTTCAGTTCGCGCGACGACTAGCCGCGGTCGCGCAATCGCGCCAGTTCCACGCGCAGATACGCGTACAGCGACGGGATCGCCGCTCCGAAGGCCAGAGCGAGTCCGATGCCGAGCAGGGTCTCGCTGGTCCGCGCGATGAACTGCTCGCCCGGCGCTGCCGAAGACGTCGTGAGCATCAGCGTCAGCACGATGAGGGTAGTGAAGGCCGGCGCCACATACCACCGGCTCTCCTGCATGGCGCCCATCGCTCCGACGGCGAGTGCGATGAGCAGCCCGACCAGCATTCCGCCGGGTTCGGACAGCGCGAAGCAGATCGCAGCGATCGCTCCGATGAAGACCGATGCGGCGCGTCCGACGCTGCGCAGGATCACCTGACCACGGACCGGGCGCATGACGAGCAGCACCGTTCCGGCAGCCCAACCGACCTGCTCGAGTCCGTAGACGTACCCCATGGTCGCCGCCGTCGCGCTGGCGAGACCGAGCAGGATGCCGTAAGCGACCAGATCTGATCCACGTGCGGTCTTCGGCGCCGGCGGCAACGGGTCGGCGCGTTCCGGCCAGAGCAACGAAACCAGCCAGGCGTAGACCGATCCGGCGATCACGAAGGCCGCGAGCACCCCGGTCGTCGACGTGTTCGGAAAGCTCAGACCGAACCCGACCATCGGCAGCACCAGGGCCAGGAGCAGTCGGCCGACGCGCCAGCGCGCTGTGCTCAGGCTGGCGAGGAAGGACAGCAGCAGCAAGGAAACGACCGCGACGACAGGGAGGTGCGTCAGGAGGGAGCCCAGCAGGAAGCCCGCGGCGCTGAGCAGCCCAACCAACGGGAGAATCGCGCGCCGACTTCGCCGCGCCGGCAGGCCGTACGCGGCAGCGGGAAGCACTCCCACGGCCAGAGCGACGCCCACCGTCGGCGAGAAGGGAGCCACGAGGATGCCGGGGAGCGCGAACACCGCCCCGAGTGCGAAGCGCGACCAGCTCCAGGTCAATCCTGCGGGCACCTGCATGTCACCGTTATACACGGACGGAACGATGGACGTGGATGCCGTGGAGCGATAGCGTTCTCAGCATCCGCACCGTTTCCGCGGGGGAGCACAACCGAAAGGTTCATCATGAACTTCTGGACATCGTTCTGGGACATCATCTGGTGGTTCGTCTGGGCATTCGCCTTCATCGCCTACCTGTTCGCGCTGTTCGCCATCATCGGCGACCTCTTCCGTGACCGGAAGCTGAACGGCTGGTGGAAGGCTGTCTGGATCCTCTTCCTGATCTTCGTCCCGTTCCTCACCGCGCTCGTCTACCTGATCGCACGAGGGAACGGCATGGCCGAGCGCAGCGCCGCCGAGGCGCAGCAGGTCAGGCAGGCCACCGATTCGTACATCCAGCAGGTCGCGGGCTCCAGCCCGTCCGAGGAGATCGCCAAGGCGAAGGCGCTGCTCGACTCCGGCGCCATCACGGCCGAGGACTTCGCGCAGCTCAAGACGAAGGCGCTCAGCTGATCCGCTGACCTTCACGGCAAGGGGGACGATCCGAATCGGATCGTCCCCCTTCTCGTCGCACCGTGCCGGCTGCTTCAGAAGCTCCCGATGCCCTTGCCGACCATCGAGAAACCGATCACGAGCAGCAGCACGGCCATGATGACCGCGTTCTCCTTCATGAGCCACGTGCGCAGGGCATCCAGCGCTCCGCCCAGCCTGTCGGCGGCGAAGAGGTACCCGACGACGGGGATGAGGACGGTGGATGCCGCGATCAGCGTGTAGATCGCGATCACGCCGATGATCGACCCGGTCGACAACGCGGCCGCTCCGATGTCGGTGCCCGCGCCGGCGGCCATGATGAGGTTCTTGGGGTTCAGCGCCGAGAGCAGGAACCCGAGTCCGAAGGCGCCGAAGAACGAGATCGTGTCGATCGCCTTCATCCATCCGGGCAGCTTCGGATCCTCGCCCTCCTTCGGGCGGCTGCGCCACTGCTTCAGCGCGAGCAGAAACAGCAGGGCGCCCAGCACGAGCTGGATGACGCCCTTGATCGGCTGCGAGGCATCCTCGTCGCCCTCGGGGAGGATCGACGACAGCAGGGTGAACACCGTGATGGCCACGATGATCCCGATCAGCCAGCCGAGCAGGAAGCCCACGCTGGTGACCCGCGCCTTCGGCGACAGAAGCATGAGGATCGCGGCGATGATCGGGATCGGGCTGATCGCGACACCGAGCGCGAGGGGGAGGATCTCCCCGATGACACTGCCCATCAGTTCTCCTTGACGTCGTGGCCGGTGAGATCGGTGATCGCGGCGCGATTGGTGATGTAGATCTTCTCGTCGTCGAGCAGCTCGAGCTTGGTCAGGCGACGCTGCGTCTTGGGACGCACGCGGCTGAAGCCGAGCGTGATGCCCTTATCGGCGAGCCATTGTTTGAGTGCGGTGAAGGACTCGGCACCTGTCACGTCGATATCGGTGACCGCCTCCATGTCGATGACGAGATGCTCGACCGCGCCGTCGCCTGCGGCCGTGACGGCGTCCTTGACCGCGGTCGTGAACACCGCCCCATTGGCGAAGAACAGCGGCGCAGCCATGCGGATGACGATCACGCCCTGCGCGGTCACGGTGCCCGCCGGGGCGTCCTCGAGCAAGGATTCGCCCGGGTCGCCGGACGACTCCAGGACGTCGATGGCCGGGTTGGCCGCACGCTTGGCGATGTTGATCAGGGCGAGGACGAACGCCACCAGGATGCCGGGGATCGACCCGACGAACAGCGTCACGAGGAAGCAGGTGGCGCCGATGAGGAACTCGAAGCGGTCTGCTTTCCAGAGCTCCCTGAACTCGCGGATGCCGAGCAGCGGGATGACCGCGACGCCGACGATCGCCCCGATCACGGGCGAGGGGATGTCCGCCAGCAGCTCGGTGCCGAACAGGAGCAGCAGCAGCGTGCCGACGGCGAGCACGAGCGACGGCAGCTGGGTGCGGGATCCGGCCTGGTCCATCGCGGCAGTGCGCGAGGTGGAGGATCCGACCGCGAAGCTGCCCTGCGCGCCGGCGGCGATGTTCGCGACGCCGAACGCCATCAGATCGCGATTCGCGTGGAACGGGTACCGGTGCTTCTCCGAGTACGAGCGCGACACCAGCAGGCCCTCCGCCGTGGTGACGAGGGTGAGCGCGATGGCCGAGGGGATCAGCGCCGCCCAGGTCGCCCAGTCCAGCATCGGCCAGGTGAAGGCCGGCGCGCCGGCCGGAACCTCGCCGAGCACCGCGACGCCCTTCTGGTCGAGGCCTGCTGCCAGGACGACGACCGTCGCGAGCACGAGGACCACGAGCGCCCAGGGCACGGCCCTCAGGTAGATGCGTCCGACGAGCAGAATCGCGACCGAGACCGCCGAGATCAGGACCGACCAGCCGTTGATGGTTCCGAGACCGGTGATCAGGCCGGAGACCTTCTCGACGAACTCGCCGCCTGATTCGATCTTGACGCCCAGCATCTTGGCGATCTGGCTGACCATGATGTCCAGCGCCAGTCCGCCCACGAAGCCGACGAGGATCGGTTTGGAGAGGAAGTTCGCCAGGAAGCCGAGCTTGAAGACGGCGAGGAGGACGAACATGATGCCGCAGATGATCGCCTGCGCCATCGCCAGGGTCGCGTAGTCTGCGCTCCCTGCGGTGGCGAGCCCGCCGACCGATGAGGCGACGAGGGCGGCCGCCGCGGCATCCGGAGACGCCACCAGCTGACGGGACGACACGACGAGCGCGTAGATGACGGTCGGCACGATGAGCGCGTAGAGCCCGGCGGTCGGCGGCAAGCCGGCGATCTGCGCGTACCCGATGTTCAGGGGGATCGCGATCGCGAGGAGCGTGACGCCGGCGGTCAGTTCTGATGCCAGGTTCTTCGTCGTGAGGCCGGCCAAAGGGCGCTGCATCGTGATTCCTCTCGTTCGTCGTGTCCCACACTGGCACTCGGGAGCACTCCGCGGCCAGCGCCGAGCCGGAAGATCACGCGGGAAGGATGAGGATCAGCGCGTCCGGACCGTCTGCTTCAGCCGCGTCCGCACGTCGAAGAGCTCATTGCCGCCGACGATCCGCGCCCCGGGGACGCCGGCGCGGAGCACCGTGCGCAAGGCGCTGCGGCGCACGGCGATCACCGGAATCCGCCCGACGGTTCCGAGCGGCGTGACGGGCTGGACGACGTCATCGTCCGGTAGCACGACGATCGCTCCGCCGAAGCGAACGCGTGCGGTGCGCGCGACGACGCGCATCCGGGCGAGCAGTTCGCCGACCGGCATCCGATCCCCGGCCTCCGGACCGGTGATCTCGTCGCGGCGGAACCCGACCGGCCCCCCGAAGTCCTCCGAGACGAGGCCGTACAGGCCGGTCGGGCTCAGCACGACATGGTCGAGGGTCTCGTCACCGGGTCCGGCGACGACGCCGTGCCAGACCGTGAAGCCGATGCCGAGATCGTCCATCGCTCGCGCGGTGTCCTCCTCGGCGAGAGCGTCGGCGAGGAGGCGCCGCAGCTCCCAGGGCGTCGAGCGGACGAAGGCCGGCGAGTACGGGTCGGCGATCTCACCCTCGGCCCATTCGCGCGCGAGGGCGAGGTAGCGCTCGCGGCGCCAGGATCCGGCTCGCCCGTAGGATGCCGTCCTCGGCCGGGTTCCCGCTGTCGACGGCTCGGTCCGTCCGCCCCATTGCAGCTGTGCGCCGTCGTCATGCCCGCGGTCATATGCGCGGCGGGCTTCGGCGGTGCCGATCAGCTCCCACGCGTGCTGGACCTGGATGAAGGCCGCGGCATCCCCTCCCGTGTCGGGGTGCGTCTCGCGCAGCCGCAGGCGATAGGCGCGACGCAACCCGTCATCGTCGACGTCGGGGGCGACGCCGAGCACCTCGTACGCCGACGCGGAGAGAGGGCTGTCGAACACCGATTCAGGCTACCGATCCGCGGGCTCGTGTGCGTGCATGAGGGGATGCCGCGGCGGACGGTGTCGGGAGGCGTGCAGCACCCGTTTCGCGAGACTTGGTCTGTGCGGTGATGCTTGGCCAGGGAAGCTAAGTGCCACCGCAGAAAGCAGGTCTCGCGGATGCGGACGGCAGGGGTCAGGATGCCGGGGTCGGACGATCGTCCAGGATGAGCTGCAGGAACGCGAGATCCAGCCATGCGCCGAACTTCACGCCCACCTGGGGGAGCAGACCGGTCTGCACGAAGCCGTGCTTCTCGTGCAATCGGATCGATGTCGTGTTGCCGCTCTCGACGGCGGCGACCATCACGTGCGCGCCGAGCTCGCGGGCCCGCTCGATCAGCGCTGCCATGAGCGCGTTGCCGAGGCCGCGGCCCTGGTGGTCGGGGTGCACGTAGATCGAGAGCTCGACCGTGCGGCGGTACCCGCTGTGCGGCCGCCAGGGACCGAACGTGGCGTAGCCGAGCACGCCGGAATCGTCGACCGCGACGAGCACGGGGAAACCCTGCCCGGTGCGATCCGCAAGCCAGGCCGTGCGATCCGCGACGTCGACCGTGTTCTCGTTCCAGATCGCCGTCGTGTTCTCGACCGCGTGATTGTAGATCGAGGTGATCGTCGCGAGGTCGCTCGCCTCGGCATCCCTGATGTGCACGATCTCGACCGTATCAGCGAGACGAAGTCAGCTGTCTCTGGCCCGTAATCTCCGATCCGGGCGTCATCGGCATCCGCGAGCGTACGCTGGAATCCGACAGCGGGGAAGGGCGATCGGCGCCCGTTCGAAGAGGCCGGGACCAAAATCGCCGCGTTCGTCGTTGTCCTCTGCAGACGCACCTCGCACCAGAGCGACGTCAGACAAGGAGTGCCACTCATGACCGACACCGGAGCCATCACCCGCACCCCGGGCACCGAGACCGCCGTCCTCGCCGGCGGCTGCTTCTGGGGCATGGAAGACCTCATCCGCCGTCAGCCCGGCGTGCTCGACAGCCGCGTCGGCTACACCGGCGGTGAGAACGACCATGCCACCTACCGCAACCACCCCGGTCACGCCGAGGCGGTCGAGATCGTGTTCGACCCGACCAAGACCTCGTATCGCGACATCCTGGCGTTCTTCTTCCAGATTCACGACCCCTCCACCCTGAACCGTCAGGGCAACGACATCGGATCGAGCTATCGGTCCGCGATCTTCCCGCTCTCGCCCGAGCAGGAGCGGGTCGCGCGCGACACGATCGCCGACGTCGACGCGTCGGGGCTGTGGCCGGGGAAGGCCGTCACGACGATCGAGCCCGAGGGTCCGTTCTGGGAGGCCGAGCCGGAGCACCAGGACTATCTGCTGCGCATCCCCAACGGATACACCTGTCACTTCCCGCGAGCGGGTTGGGTGCTGCCGCAGCGCGAAGTCGCCTGACCGTCCGCCGCGAGACTTGATCTGTGCGGTGAGGCTTGGCCGCTCCAGCCAAGTTTCGTCCCGCAGAACAAGTCTCGTGGGTCGCGGGGCAGGCGTCAGGCGTGCACGTCGGCGGGGGATTCGCCGCCCTCGGTGAAGGTCGGCTCCTTGCCCAGCATCCGACCGATCAGCAGGACGATCCCGACGATCACGAGCCCGAGGATGAGCCCGGCGATCGCGGACATCAGGGTGTCGCCGAACCACACGACGAATCCGCCGAGCGGCTCGAGCAGGTGCTCGACGCCGTGCACGAAGTCGGTGATGCCCACCAGTCCGACGGCGCCGAGGTTGGCCAGCACGAGATGCCCGCCGACCCAGAGCATCGCGACCGTGCCGACCACGGAGATCACGCGGAACACGGCCGGCATCGAGCGGACGATCCGGGTGCCGGTGTGCCGTACGCGACGGTCGGAGTTCTTCGCCATCTTCAGCCCGATGTCGTCGATCTTCACCAGCAGCGCGACCGCACCGTAGACGACACCGGTCATGAGCAGCGCGATGACCGCGAGGATGCCGAGCGTCATCCAGATGCTCAGCCCCGACTCGAGGTTGGCGAGCGAGATGAGCATGATCTCGGTGGACAGGATCAGGTCGGTGCGGACGGCGCCGAACACGAGCTTGTTCTCGTCGCGTGCGCCCTCGTCGGCATGGCCGTGATGGAACCCGAACCACTCGAGCACCTTCTCGGAGCCTTCGAAGCAGAGATACGTGCCGCCGATGATGAGCAGGTACGGCAGCACCCACGGGGCGAACGCGGTCAGCAGCAGCGCGATCGGGATGATGATCACGAACTTGTTGACCAGCGACCCGAGTGCGATCTTCAGGACGACGGGCAGTTCGCGCGCCGGCGTGATGCCCTGCACGTACTGGGGCGTGACCGCTGCGTCGTCGATCACGACACCGGCCGCCTTGGACGACGCCTTCAGCGCCGCGCTGAGGATGTCGTCGACGACCGCGAGCAGACCAACCGACATGGGACCCCCTGAGTGTGCTGTCGGGTTGCCACTCTAGCGGGGTCGCGTGACGGGCTGGCGTCTCAGCATCCCCCAGGCTGATGCCCCGACTCCGGCGGTCAGCACCGCGAGGATGCCGAGGCCGAACGGGACTCCGGCGATCGTGGCCACTCCGCCGACGACCAGCGGGCCGGCCGCGTCGCCCAGTTCGCGCCCCAGTTCGGCGCTGCCCATCGTGCGGCCCATCCGCTCCGGCGGCGTCGACGCGGCGAGGTGCGCGAAGGCGAGCGGGGTGACGATGCCGATCATGACGCCGATGCCGACGGCGGCGAGGAACAGGGACACCGTTCCCGGCGCGAGGGCCAGCAGGAGCAGTGCTCCGGTCGCCAGGGCGAGGCCCGCGGCGGTGCCACTGCCGGTGCGCAGGCGGCCGCGGTCGCGGGCGTTGCCGACCACCGGCTGGATGAGTGCGGATGCCAGCGCGAGCACGGCGACGGCGGCCGCTCCCACCAGCGGATGCAGGTCGAGCCGTACGGCCAGCAACGGCAGGAAGCCGACCGCGACGCCGAGGATCGCGGTACTGGTGGCCAGCACGAGCGTCGGGATGAGGAAGGACCGCGCCGTGATCTGCGCAAACAGGTCGCGCACGGTCGCCCTGGACTTCGGAAGCGGCGGCAGGTGCGGCACGCGCAGCGCGACGGCGAACGCCGCCACGAGCGCGAGGACCACCAGCGCGCCGTAGACCGCCTGCAGGCCGAACGCGTAGGCGAGCCAGATCCCGAGGATCGGACCGAGCATGTAGCCCATGCTCTTCCACGCCCCGTACCGGCCGAAGTAGCGGCCGAGCAGCTCGTCGCCCGCGAGCCGCGCGACGGCGGCGGACGATGAGGGCGAGAACGCGGATGCCGCGGCGCCCTGCCCGAGCCGCACGAGTGCGAGCGCCAGCGGCGTCGCCACGAACAGAGCCACGGCGGACGCCGCGGCGAACGCGATGAGTCCGCCGAGGATCACGGGTTTCACGCCGATCCGATCGCTGAGGACGCCGAAGACCGGCTTGAGGAACACCTCGGCCACGTCGTACAGCGCGAGGACGGCGCCGAACGCGAGCAGGGACATGCCGATGTCATCGGACTCGGAGCCCAGAACGCTCGCGACGCCGTGCGCGCCGAATGCGGTCGTGAAGCCCGCGAGGTAGAGGGGCGCGAGGGCCAGTCGTCCGGGGGAGCGTGTCACCGGGCCAGCGTATCGGGGGGTGTGAGCTCAGCGACTCGAGCCGACGACCCCGCTCGGTAGGCGCACGTCGAAGCGGCATCCGGTCGGCTCGTTCGTCGCGCTGATGCGGCCCTGGTGCGCCTCCACGATCCCGCGCACGATCGCCAGACCCAGTCCGGCTCCGCTGGTCCCGGCGATCCCCGTGCCGGGGGTGCGGGCGTGCGTGCCGCGCCACCCGGGGTCGAAGATCCGGTGCAGGTCCTCCTCGGCGATGCCCGCGCCCGAGTCGCGGACGGAGAGCGTCACGCCCTCGGCATCCTGCACCGTGCTGATGCGGACCTCGCCACCCGTCGGAGTGTGCTCAAGCGCGTTCATGAGCAGGTTCGATACCACGCGCGAGAGTTCGCGCGGGTCGCCGACGAGCGTGTGATCGGGGCTGGTGCGTTCGACGAGGACGATGCTCTTGGCCTGCGCGACCGGCGCGAGCTCGGCCGCGGCATCCGAGACCAGGTCGTGCAGCGACAGCGGTTCCAGGGTGAGCACGAGCGTGCCGGACGAGATCTTCGACAGCTCGAACAGGTTGTCGACGAGGGAGGTGAGCCGGTCGACCTGCAGGCGCATCTGATGGTGGAAGCGGGCCGGATCCGAGGCGAGCCCGTCCTCGAGCGCCTCGGTCATCGCCCGCAGCCCGCTCAGCGGAGAGCGCAGGTCATGGGAGATCCAGGCCACCAGCTCACGGCGCGACGCGTCGATCGCCTGCACTTCCTCGCGGGCCTGCGCGAGGCGGTGACTGGTCTCGGCGAGCTCGGTCGCCAACGCCTCGAACTCGGCGCTCGGGGCGTCGGAGGGATGCCGGTCGACGACCTCTCCTTCTCCCATGGCGTGCGTGAGCCGGCGCAGCTCGTCGCCGGCCCTTGCGATGCGCAGCCCCAGCAGCAGGGCGACGCCCACCGAGACGACGGCCGCGACGATCGTGACGGTCACGACCACGAGGAAGTCGTGCGGGGAGATGTACATCGCGAGCGCCACGGCGAGCACGCCGGCGGCCAGCGACAGCACCGAGGTCAGCACGACGACGAAGAGCTGGGCGATGAGCGGGCGGCGGTGCAGCAGCCGCAGTGCGAGCAGGCCGAGCGCGCCGATGACGAGAGCGCATGCGAGCGCCATGCCGACGATGGTGAGGAAATCGGGCAGCGGCACGTCAGCCTCCGAGGTCGAGTCGGTAGCCCACGCCCCACACGGTGACGAGGATCCGCGGGTTGCCCGGGTCGGCTTCGATCTTCTCGCGCAGTCGACGCATCGTGACCGTCACGGTGGAGAGGTCGCCGAACTCCCAGCCCCACACTGTGCGCAGGAGGGTCTGGCGGTCGAAGGTCTGCCTCGGATGCTTGAGCAGGAACGCGAACAGGTCGAACTCCCGCGCCGAGAGCTCCAGTGCCGAACCGTCCGCGGTCACGATCCGCGCCGAGGCGTCGAGGTGGAACGGACCGAGATCGAAGGGTGCCTCGGGCGCGAACGCCGCGAGGCTGCGGCGCAGCACCGACTGCACGCGCAGCACCAGCTCGCGCGGGGAGAAGGGCTTCGTCAGATAGTCGTCCGCCCCGGCCTCGAGCCCGTCGATGCGATCCTCCGGGGCGCCGAGGGCGGTGAGCATGATGATCGGGACCTGCGAGGTCAGGCGAATCCGGCGGCACACCTCGACGCCGTCGACCCCGGGGAGCATGCGGTCCAGGACGATGAGGTCGGGGCGTCGGGTCGCCGCGGCATCCAGACCCGAGAACGCGTCGGACGCGACATCCACCAGGAACCCCGCCGCGTGCAGGTACGTCTCGGCGACCTCGCACACCATCGGGTCGTCCTCGACGATCAGCACGCGACGGTCGACGAGATCTCCCTGCGGCTCGGCGGGCGCGGTCGACGTCATGCACCCAGGTTAGGCGGGGCGGTCGGCCGGAAGGCGGGGAGTTCGTCCGACGTCCGCAGATCGTAAGGGTTTGGGGGCGGCGCAATCCGCCCCTGATTCCTACATTCGGAGGATGAGCTCCTCCGTCGACGTGATCCTGCCGTGTCTCGATGAGGCACGCGCGCTGCCGTCGCTGCTCGCCGAACTCCCGCCGTCGTACCGGGCGATCGTCGTCGACAACGGCTCCACCGACGGGTCGGCCGAGATCGCTCGAAGACTCGGAGCGACGGTCGTGACGGCAGAGCAGCGCGGATACGGTGCCGCCGTGCATGCCGGCCTCCTGGCGGCGACCGCGCCGATCGTCGCGTTCTGCGATGCGGACGGCTCGTTCGACATGCGTCAGCTCGACCGTGTCGTCGATCCGATCCGATCCGGCGAGGCCGACCTCATGATGGGCCGTCGGATCGCGGTGACGGCTCAGGCATGGCCGCTGCACGCCAGGGTCGCGAACGCCGTGCTGCTGTGGTTCGTGCGGCTGCGGATGCAGGTCGGGCTGCATGACCTCGGCCCGATGCGAGCCGCTGACCGGGAGAGGCTCGTGGGGCTCGGCATCCGGGATCGGCGCAGCGGATATCCGCTGGAACTGGTGCTGCGCGCCCAGCGCGCCGGGTGGCGCATCGACGAGGTCCCGGTCGACTACCGCCCTCGCGTGGGCAGGTCCAAGGTCACCGGCACCGTCCGCGGGACGGCTCAGGCGATCGGCGACATGCTCCGGATGCTGCGGAGGTACGCATGAACGGCGTCACGGTGGTCATCATGGCGAAGGAGTGCGTTGCCGGCCGGGTCAAGACACGGCTGCACCCGCCGTTCTCGCTCGATGATGCCGCCCTCATCGCAGAGGCGGCGCTCGACGACACCATCGCGGCGGTGCGCGGAATCGATGCGCGCCGGGTGCTGTGCGTGCAGGGGACGCTGCCGGCTGTCGAAGGCTTCGAGCAGATCCCGCAGTCCGAGGGCGGCCTGGACGAGCGGATCGCCGACGTCCTCGACCGCCTCGACGGACCGGTGCTGCTGATCGGCATGGACACCCCGCAGATCGATGCGGAGCTGTTGGACATCGTGGTGCACCGCTGGCCGTTCGGGGTCGGGGCCTGGTTCGGCCCGGCATCCGATGGCGGGTTCTGGCTGCTCGGGCTGCGCGACCGTCTCGTCGGAGGGATGCCGCGGGGCGACCTCGTGCGCGGTGTGCCGATGTCCGAGAACCGGACCGGCGCCGTGCAGCGCGCCCGGCTGGTGGATGCCGGGCTGAGCGTCGCCGATCTGCCGATGCTCACGGACATCGACGACATCGACAGTCTGCGAGCCGTGGCGGCGGAGCTCGACGGAACGAGCGCGGTGGTGCGGCTGCTCGACGACCGAGGCCTGCTGCGTGGGGGTGCCAGGTGACTCTGCCGATCGTTGCGCATTTCGACGCCGGTGACGCGTCGCCGTACGCGACGGCGCTGCGCAGCGGAGGCGGGGTCCTGCGCATGATCGACGACGACGGTGCGCAGGATGCGCCGATCGAGCTGGGGCGCTTCCTCGCGGCGGCGGACGATGCCGACCGGTCGGTGCTGGAGCGGGCGCGCGGGGCGATCCTGGATGTCGGCTGCGGACCGGGACGCATGGTCCGCGCCGCGATCGTCGCAGGGCACCTCAGCCTGGGCGTGGATGTCTCGGACGCGGCCGTCGCGCACGCGCACGCGCAGGGACTGCCCGTGCTGCACCGCTCGGTGTTCGACGCGATTCCCCGCGAGGGCGGGTGGGGGACGGCGCTGCTGATGGACGGCAACATCGGGATCGGCGGCGACCCGGCGCTGCTGCTGTCGCGGTGCGCGTCGCTCGTGCAGCCCGACGGTGCCGTGATCGTCGAGGTGCACGCGGATCCGCACCGCGATCGCGGGTTCCAGGCGATTCTGATCGATCACGCCGGACGGACGAGCCTGCCCTTCCCCTGGTACGAGGTCGGACTGGACGGACTGCGCCGGTGCGCTGCGGATGCCGGTGTGCGCGTCTCGGAGACCTGGTCGCACGCGGGGAGGGTGTTCGCCCTTCTGGAGCGGGCGCAGGGCGTGGCGCTCTGAGCGTGACGGGGCTCGGGGCCCGCGGAGGGGCCGCATATGGTCGCCTCAGCCTGCAGGAGGCGGCGAAACGCGACCTCTCCGCATCGCGGCGATGCGCCGCCGCAGCACCGTGATCGCCGGGACGAGCACGAAGTCGTGCGCGATCACCGCGGCGGCCAGCCACACGGCCAGATTCAGCAGCTGATCGGGGCGCTGCGTGCTCACGAGCAGCCATCCGCCCCAGAGCATCACGCCGATGCCGAGCGCTGCCAGCACGACTCGCATCACATCACCTCGATCGCGCTCAGCCACTTGGTCTGCAGCACGCCGGGGCGACCAGGGGCGATGATCCGCGCCGGATAGCCGTGGTCCGGATCCAGGCGCTCGCCGTTGACGTGCAATGCGACGAGCGTCTTCGGATCGCGCGTGTACTGCGGCGGCATGGTCGTGGCGGCGAATGCCCCGCGCTGCTGCATGCTCTGCATCCGCACGGTTGCATCGGTCGGCGCGTCGACGAGATCGAGGAGGTCGGCGAGGCGGACTCCCTGCCACGCGGCATCCACCGTCCACCCTTCGACGCATGCGATCGGCAGCACCTCGCGGCGCTGCGGAAGCTCATCCAGGTCGGCGAGACTCAGCTTCCGCACGTGCGAGCCGTTGCACACCGTCAGCCGCCAGTCGGGATCCGAGGCGAGTTCGGTCACCTGCGCCTCGCGTGCCGAACGGTTCACCGGCAGGGCCTGCGGCGCGACGATCCGCCTCCGGTCGTCGGTCAGACTGAAGGGCCCTGCCGGAAGGATCGCGTGCGTGACCGCCAGTGCCCCCATCGCCGCCGACCCCGCGCCGATCCCGAGCAGGAAGCGCCGTCGTGACACGGCATCCGATTCAGTCATCCGACCCTCCGGCCCAGAATCGGCGGATCGTCGGCAGCTGCACCGCGATGTGCAGCAGCAGCGCGCCGATCAGCACCCAGGCGAGCGCGAAATGCGTCCGCCGGAACGAGAACTCCCACGGGTACCACCCCAGGACGTTGAGGATGCCGGTCACCGGCAGCACCAACGCCGTCGCGACCAGCACCCCCACCGACGCGCGCTCGATGACGTCGCGCAGACCCGTCACCGGTGGCCACTGGAACAGCCGCGGATACACCACCCACAGCTTCGCCAGCAGCAGCGGGAACAGCATGCTGCCCACGACGACATGCGTCCCCTGCGTCCACGCGTACAGATACTCCGGCCGCGCAGGAGCGACGAACCAGTCCACCGGGCTCTGCAGGAAATGGCTGTACAGCCCGGTGACGAAGCAGACGAGGAACGCGAGCCCCAGCATCCGGCCGACGACGACCGTCATCCGTGCATCCCGCACCGGCGAGGCGAGCGCGCGCTGCACGCGCGCTGCGCGCGGCCGGACGACGGCATCCAGCCGGTCGATCAGCGCGGTGCGGTCCGTCATGGCCTCAGTCTGCGCGGATGCCGATCGCCGACGCCCGCCGATTCGCTTACAGGGTGGTGACGGCGCAGCTGTCACGGGGGCGTAAGGAAATCCGGATGCCGCGTGCACGGCCCGAGAGCAGGCTGAGGACATGCATGACGAAAAGGTCGAGATCGCGGTGATCGGCGGATCGGGACTGGCCGCCCTCGCTGTCGCCGACGCCCGCGCCCTCGCGCCGATGCAGACTCCGTACGGAGACGTGTCGGGGATCGTGCTCGGGCGGCTCGCCGGTCGGCGGACAGCGTTCCTGGCGAGGCACGGCGCCGGGCACCGCGTGCCGCCCCACCGGATCCCCGCCCGCGCGCAGCTGTGGGCGCTGGCGAGACTGGGCGCACGGATCCTCGTGTCGACCAACGCCGTCGGCGGCCTGGACGCAGGCATGCAGCCCGGCGACATCGCTCTCACCGACCAGCTCATCGACCGCACGTGGGGACGTGCGGATTCCTACTTCGACGGAGGGGGCGTCGTCGAAGGGGTCGAGCACCTGCCGCTGGCCGAGCCGTACAGCCGGGAGCTGCGGGGCATCGCGGCGGTGGCGCTGCGCGGACTGGGGGAGACTCCGCGGGAGATCGCGACGAGCGTCGTGATTCCGGGGCCCCGGTTCTCGACCCGCGCGGAGGCGGCGTGGCATCGGATGATGGGGGCCGACATCGTGAACATGACCCAGCTGCCCGAAGCGGCGCTGGCCGCCGAGCTCGGATTCGCGCACGTGAACATCGCGATCATCACCGACACCGACACCGAGCACGGGGGCGGCGACGAGGATCGCTCGGCGACAGCGGAGCGCGTGTTCCGGGTGATGGCCGAGGCTGAACCGCGGTTGAACGCCGCGATCGCCGCGATCGTGGGGGCGATCCCGGCGGACTTCGCCGAAGAGCCGCTGCTGTCGGAGGACGCGGTGCGCAGCATTCTGGCGGCAGAGCCGGTCGATACGGGCGGCGCTGATCCTGCCGGCTCGAGCAGCGCACCCGCCGGCCCCGCGGAGCCGGTCACGCCCGATGGCGGCGCCGGATGAGCCTTCTGCTCGTCACCGGCGGGCGCGGCTTCATCGGCGGCGCAATCGTCGAGAGTGCGCTCGCCGCCGGCTGGTCGGTGCGCGTGTTCGATTCACTGCGGCCGGATGTGCACGGCGACGGTGCGGGGCGGCCGCTGCCGCCGGGGATCGAGTTCGTGCAGGGCGACATGCGGGATCCGGATGCCGTGGCCACCGCCCTGCGCGGCGTCGACGCCGTCTGTCATCAGGCCGCGAAGGTCGGACTCGGCGTCGACATCGGCGATGCCCCGGACTACGTCGCCTCCAACTCGCTGGGCACCGCCGTGCTGCTGGCGGCCATGCGGGATGCCGGTATCCGCCGGCTGGTGCTCGCCTCCTCGATGGTCGTATACGGCGAAGGGCTGTATCGGGACGGCTCGTGGATCGGGCAGGCACCGCCGCGCAGGCTCGTCGACCTCGAGGCCGGCATCTTCGACCCGCGATCGCCCATGACCGGGAACCTGCTGCAGCCCGAGCTCATCGACGAGGACCAGTCCTGCGACCCGCGCAACACCTATGCCGCGACCAAGCTCGAGCAGGAGCTGCTCGCGCGCGACTGGGCCCGCAGCACGGGCGGTACCGCCGCACTGCTGCGCTACCACAACGTGTACGGCGCCTGGATGCCGCAGGGCACGCCCTACGCCGGAGTCGCGTCACTGTTCCGCTCCGCGCTGGAGCGCGGAGAAGCGCCGGACGTGTTCGAGGACGGCGAGCAGCGACGGGACTTCGTGCACGTGTCCGATGTCGCGTCCGCCAATCTCGCGGCCCTCCGCTGGAGCGCTGCTGCCGGTGAAGCGCGCGCCTTCAACGTGGCCAGCGGCGACGTGCACACGATCGGCGACTTCGCGCGGGAGCTGGCCACGGCGATGGGCGGGCCGGCGCCGCGTGTGAGCGGGAGGTTCCGTGCCGGCGACGTCCGGCACATCACGGCATCCTCAGCGCGGATCCGCAGCGAGCTCGGCTGGCGTCCGCAGGTGTCGTTCGGGGAGGGAGTCGCGCAGTTCGCCCGCGATCCACTGCGGGCGGCGGTCGCGGGGAGGTGAGCGTGGTCCGTCCTCGTGTGGCGCTGTGGAGCGGAATCGCGGCCGCGGTGCTGATCGCCGTGGCGATCGCGATTCCGTCGCTGACCGGCTGGAACGTACGGGTGAAGTCCTTCCCGCCGCTGCATGCGGAGTGGATGCCGCGGATCGGCCCCGGCCTGCCGATCGCTGTCGCACTCGGCGTTGCGGCGGTGATCTTCGCGCAGCGTCTCGTCGCGCGGCTGCGCTGGGTGCCGCTGCAGCTGATCGTGTTCGGCGCGGCACTGGCCTGGCTGCTGTCGCTGGCGCTCGTCGACGGGCTCGACGGCATCGGGACGATTCTGAACCACCGATACGAATACCTCGGCACCGCGCGTGAGGTCACCGATTTCGGGGCGACCCTGCGGGAGTACGTCGAGCGCATCCCGTACGCGCACGAGGACAACTGGCCGGTGCACATCGCGGGGCATCCGCCCGGTGCGCTGCTGTTCTTCTACGTCCTGGTCCGGGTGGGGCTCGGCAGCGGGCTGGCGGCGGGACTTGTCGTGATCGTCCTGGGCGCGACCATTCCGGTCGCGGTGCTCGGGGCGCTGCGGTCCCTGGGGGCGGAGGAGTCCGCGCGACGGGCCGCTCCTTTCCTCGTCTTCACGCCGGCCGCCATCTGGATCGGCGTCTCGGGCGACGGCATGTTCGCGGCGTTCGCGGCGTGGGGGCTGTGGGCGCTGGCACGTGCGGCGACGACGTCGCGACGAAGCGAGGGCGCGGTGTCGATGACGGCTTGGGCTCTGCTCGCCGGTGTGCTGCTCGGCTATTGCGTGATGCTGTCGTACGGCATGCCGCTGCTGGGAGTGCTCGCGCTCGCGGTGCTGTTCGCGGCGCGGCAGTGGTGGCCGCTGCCGATCGCGGCGGCCGCGGCGCTCGCCGTGGTGCTGACGTTCGCGGCCGGCGGCTTCGCCTGGTGGGAGGCGTTCCCGGTGCTGCAGCAGCGGTACTGGGACGGCGTCGCCTCCCGGCGCCCCGCGGCGTACTGGATGTGGGGAAATCTCGCGGCGTTCGCGATCAGTGCGGGGCCGATGGTCGCGGCATCCCTCGGGGGAGCGGTGGATGCCGGCATCCGGCGCAGAGGTAGACCTGGCGTGCTGCGCGACGACGGCGTGCGCGTCGTCGTGCTCCTCGTGGCGGCGGCGTGGCTGAGCATCCTGCTGGCCGACCTGTCGAACATGAGCCGCGCGGAGGTCGAGCGCATCTGGCTGCCGTTCGTGCCGTGGGCACTGCTGGGGCTCGCCCTGTTCGGGCGTCGGACGCGTCGGATCATGCTCGCGGTGCAGATCGTGTTCGCGATCGTCGTGCAGTCGCTGCTGCAGACCGGGTGGTGATTCCAGCGGGGTGCGACGGGTAGTCTCACCGGCATGTGGGAGCAACGCGAGAGCGGTTCGACGTCGGTCCGAATGCTGTGGCATGCCCGCGTCGACCGCCCGGACACCTACGCGGTCGCCGGGTCGGAGTACTGGGGGATCTCCTTCGTGCGCGCCGCGGATGGCCTGCTGTCTGCGGAGATGAACGGACCGACCTTCTACTCCGCGACCGTCGACGGTGCCTTGGGCGACGAATACTGGGGTGTCGAGCTCGCCCCGCATGTCATGGTCGCCTCGGCGGGCAAGGACACCTTCCGGGGATCGACCGTCGCGCTCCCGACCGTGCACGGTCGGGTCCTGATCGGGGAGCGCTGGCATCGGATCCCGGAGTTCGACGGCCTGGAGGACTGGGTCGCCGAACTGGTGGACGCCGGCACCCTGCGCATCGATGACGGCATCCGCGCGGCACTCGCCGGCGACCGCACCGGGGCGACCGATCGGACATGGCAACGACGCTTCCGCCGCGTCGTCGGCCTCACGTCTGCTCAGGTGCGGCAACTCGCCCGTGCGCAGCACGCGTACGTCCTGCTGCAATCGGGGCTGTCGCCGACGGAGGCGGCCTCGACCGCCGGATTCTCGGATCAGGCGCACCTCACCAGATCGTTGCGAATGATCCGCGGGCAGACGCCCGCGGCGATCGTGGCCGCGCATCTCGCACGCTGACGGGCCGGTGGCCGATCGCGCGAAGATGTCGTTTTCGTTCAAGCGTCTGTGTCACCGCTCGCGATGGGATGGCCTTATGACCGAGACTCCCGCCGGATATGCCACCGTCAACCCGTTCCTCATCGCCAAGGACGCGGACGGGCTCATCGCCTTCGTCGCGCACGTTTTCGACGGCGCCGCACGGCCGGAGTCGCGCACGGTCGACGGTGATGGTCTGCTCCTGCACGCAGAACTGCAGGTCGGCGGGACCACACTCATGTTCGCCGAGCGCAAGCCGGACTGGCCCTATCTGCCCGCGCTGCTTCAGGTCTACGTCGATGATGTGCCGCAGGCTCTCGAGCGGGCGAAGGCGAAAGGCGCGGAGATCGTCACGGAGCCGACGGAGTTCTTCGGCGACGTCTTCTCCCGATTCCTCGACCCGTGGGGGAATCTGTGGTGGGTCTACAGCACGACGCCGTCGACCGACGACGCGTGGTCGGGGGAGGACAGCGCCGACGAGGAGTGGGGAGCCGACGGTGCGGATGCAGCCTGGGAGCCGACGCCGGAACTCGTATACATCCACGACACGCTCATCGCCGCGATCCCGCGCTTGACGGAGCGGGGCGTGTGACTCCGATCAGCCGGCGAGCGTCGACGTGTCGATGACGAAGCGGTAGCGCACGTCGGAGGCGAGCACGCGATCCCAGGCCTCGTTGACCTCGGATGCCGAGACGATCTCGACTTCGGGGGCGATGCCGTGCTCGGCGCAGAAGTCGAGCATCTCCTGCGTCTCGGCGATTCCGCCGATGTTGGAGCCGGCGAACGAGCGGCGTCCACCGATGAGCGTGCCCACGTGCAGGCTGAGCGGCTCGGCCGGTGCGCCGACGTTGACGAGCGTGCCGTCGAGAGCGAGCAGCTTCAGATGGGCGTCGAGGTCGATCGGCGCCGAGACCGTGTTGATGATGAGGTCGAACCCGCCGCGCAGTTCACGGAACGTCGCCGGGTCGCTCGTCGCGAACGCGCGGTCGGCGCCGAGCGACAGCGCATCGTCCTTCTTCGCGAGCGTCCGGGTGAGCACGGTGACCTCGGCGCCCAGCGCGTGCGCGATCTTGACGGCCATGTGGCCGAGTCCGCCGAGCCCCACGACCGCGACGCGCGTGCCGGGGCCGGCGTTCCAGTGCCGCAGCGGCGAATACGTGGTGATGCCGGCGCACAGCAGCGGCGCCGCCTTCTCGAACGGGATCTCCTCGGGCAGGCGCAGCACGAAGTCCTCCGTCACGACGACGCTCGTCGAATAGCCGCCCTGCGTGATCGTGCCATCCACGTCCTTCGCCGCGTACGTGCCGATCGCGCCGTTCAGGCAGTACTGCTCTGACCCGGCGACGCAGTTCGCGCACTCGCCGCAGGAGTTGACCAGGCATCCGACGCCGACGCGGTCGCCGACCTTGTGCTTCGTGACGTCCGAGCCGACCTCGGCGACGACGCCCGCGATCTCGTGCCCGACGGTGAGCGGGTAGTGCTGCGGGCCCCAGTCGCCCTTGACCGTGTGGATGTCGGAGTGGCAGATCCCGGCCCAGCGGATGTCGATGAGCACATCGTGCGGTCCGACATCGCGGCGCTCGACGGTGCCGGGAATGAGACGGTCGGTGGCGGAGGGCGCGACGATCGCGGCAACGGTGGTGGGCATAGGAAGAGATTACGCCGAATCCGCGCTCGACGGGCTCGAATCGATTCGATACAATCGGAGGTCGCACCTCTGCGTGTGCTCCTCCCGTTCTGCCCCGTTCTGTTCCGCCCTCTCCTGCCTGTCGAGTGACTGTGTCCCGTTCCCTCACCACCGGCGCGCCCTGGCGCGTCATCCTCGCCTTCTCCGTGCCGCTGCTGATCGGCAACGTCGTCCAGCAGCTGTACCAGTTCGTCGACACCATCGTCGTCGGACGTCAGCTCGGCGTCGAGGCGCTCGCCGCCGTCGGTGCCACCGGCAGCCTGCTGTTCCTCCTCCTCGGTTTCGCGTGGGGTCTGACCAGCGGGTTCGCGATCCCGACGGCGCAGGCCTTCGGCGCGGGGGATGCTCGAGTCGTGCGCCGCTCGGTCGCCACCGGGACCATCCTCACCGGTGCGATGAGCGTGCTGCTCACCGTCGCCGCTCCGCTGCTCGCCGAGCCGGCTCTCGCCGCCATGCAGACGCCACCGGAGCTCATGGACGACGCGGTCGTCTTCGCGCAGGTGAGCTTCCTCGGCGCCGCGGCGACCATGTTCTTCAACTATCTGGCCGCGATCATCCGCGCGATCGGAGATTCCCGCACGCCGCTGTGGTTCCTCACGCTCGCCTGCGTGCTGAACGTGGGCCTCGTGATC
This sequence comes from Microbacterium sp. ZKA21, assembly GCF_050434165.1. NCBI lineage: Bacteria > Bacillati > Actinomycetota > Actinomycetes > Micrococcales > Microbacteriaceae > Microbacterium > Microbacterium sp. ZKA21. The sequence goes on along the minus strand of NZ_JBNPVV010000003.1, from coordinate 90,520 downwards.
CTCCTGGTCGGCCCCGTCGGCTGGGGCGTCGCCGGTGCGGCGCTGGCGACCGTGGTCGCTCAGGCCATCTCGGTCGCGCTGTGCCTGGAGTACCTGCGCCGACGACTGCACGAATTGCACGTCAAGCGCGAGGACTGGCGCGTCACCCGCGCCGAGATCTGGGAGCACCTGCGTCTCGGCCTGCCGATGGGCTTCCAGGCGTCGATCATCGCGATCGGGACCCTCGCCGTTCAGGTCGCGCTCAACGAGCTCGGCTCGGATGCCGTCGCCGCCTGGACGGCAGGGTCCCGCGTCGACAGCCTCGCCACGGCGCTGCTCGCCTCGCTCGGTCTCGCGACCAGCATGTACGTCGCGCAGAACGTCGGCGCCGGACGCCCTGACCGCATCCGGCGCGGTGTGGTCCAGGCGACCTGGATCGCCGTCATCGGGTCCGTGCTCCTCGGCATTCTCCTGATCACCACCGGCGCTGCGATCGTCGAGGTGTTCGTCGGCGACAGCGCCCCGGTGGTCGTCGATCTCGCACACCAGATGCTCATCATCAACGCTTCCTGCTACGCCATCCTCGGCGTGCTGTTCGTGCTGCGCGGTGCGCTGCAGGGGCTCGGCCACGCGATGATCCCCACGGTCACGGGCGTCGTGGAGCTCGTCGCCCGCGTGGTCGCCGCCGTCGTACTCGGCTCGCTGTGGGGCTTCGAGGGCGTCGCCTGGAGCAATCCGCTCGCCTGGCTCGGCGCGGTCGTGATCCTCATCCCGGCCTACGTGCGCGAGCACCGCCGGCTCGCCCGGATGCCGATCACTTCGACCGTGCTCACCGAGACGACGCCGATTCCGCTGGTCGGCCCCACGAACAGCTCGCTCGTGGTCGATGCCGTCGTCACCTCGCCCATCACGCTGCCCGGCGCGATCAACGCTCCGCGAGGAAGGCGAGGGCGGCTTCGCGGAAGACGCGGGAACCGGGTGCGTTGAAGTGATGCCGGTCCGGGATCTCGAGGAACCGGCCCTGCGGTGCCGCGGATGCCAGGTGGCGTGAGCCCTCGATGATCGCGTCCTGCGATCCGGTCGCGAACAGCACCGGCTGCTGCGGTGCGTCCGCCGTGTCCGGATCGATCGTGCGCGAGGCGCGCATACCCGACGCGAGCGCCAGCAGGGCGTTCAGGTCGTTGCCGGGGACGCGCTCGGTCAGAGCGATGTAGTTCTGCGTCGCTCTGTCGGTGACCGCGGTTCCGTTCTCGATGTACGCGCGGACCTGGTCGAGATCCAGACGCGCCAGCGGGATGCCCTCGGGCACGCCGCCCAGCACGACACGGGTGATCCGCGCCGGCAGATCCACCGCGACCTGCCAACCCACGCGGGCGCCGAGCGAGTAGCCGACGTACTGCGCCTCCTCGACGAGGTACGTGTCGAGCACGGTCTCCAGATCCGACGCGAGGGCCCGGATGTCGTAGCCCTCCGGCTCGTGCGGCTTGTCGCTCAGGCCGTGGCCGCGCTGGTCCACGCCGAGGACGAAGTAGCCGGCCTGCTCCAGCATCCTCGTCCAGCCGGTCAGCACCCAGTTGTCACGCGTGCTGGAGGCGAATCCGTGCACGATGACGACGGCCGGAGCATCCGGATCTCCCCAGGCGTAGGTCGCCAGGCGCACGCCTTCGCCGACGATGACCATCTGCGGGTCGGGCATCCGGTTCAGTTCGGAGAGGGGTACGGCCATGAGTCCATCTTGGACCCCGCGGTGCCGCGACCCGGCGAGGGAAAGCAGCTTTCATTCTCGCAGTCGCAGGTGAACGAATCATTCACCTGGTGTTGGAGCCGACGTCACCGGAACGCTCTAGCGTGGCGGCGCCGCGTCCGCGGCATCCCTCAGAGAGGCGGAGCCCAGGATGAAACTCGTCCAGATCACCGATACTCACATCAGTCACCTCGGCGGCAGTCCTTCGTCGAACGCCGCCCGGTTCGTGGCGTTCATCAACGAGCTCGAGCCGGACGTCGTCGTCCACACCGGGGACGTGACGATCCTCGATCCGGACGAGGACCGCGACCGCGTCACCGCGAAGGAGATCCTCGCCGGCATCGATGCGCCGCTGCATGTCCTCCCCGGGAATCACGACGTGGGCGAGCCGGGGGATGACCCGTTCGGCGACCGTCCGGTGACGAGCGCGCGCGTTGCGGCGTTCCGAAACCACTTCGGCATCGATCGCTTCGTCGACATCGTCGACGGCTGGGCGGTCGTCGGCTTCAACAGCGAACTCTTCGAGTCGGGCCTGCCCGAGGAGGCCGAGCAGTGGGCGTGGATCGAGACGCTCCCGGAGCAGGTCGGACCCCGTCCGGCGGTCGTCTTCACGCACAAGCCGGTGCGGGCGCATGCGCCGGAGCACCAGAACACGCACCTCAGCATCGGTCCAGGCGCCCTGCCGCGTCTCGAGGCGGTGCTCGCCCGGCTCGACGTCCGCGCCTACGGGAGCGGTCACCTGCATCACTACGCGCTCACCGAGCGCGATGGCGCCGCGGTCGTCTCCGCGCCGTCGACGGCGTTCGTCCACCGCGGCGCGGTCTCCGCCGACGTCGTGGGCCCGGGCCTCGCTCAGCTCGGCGTCGTCGAGTACGAGCTCGGCGATCGTGTCCTGCCCTCTTTTCGCGCACCGCTGGACATCGTCGAGCCGGAGTTCCTCGAGGTCGAGCAGGCGCGCATCGCGCTGGACGCGCTGGGCGTCACGCTCTGACCCGTCCGCTCTCGCCCGTATCGCGGTGCCGTTCACCTCGGCGCCGCGATACGGGCACCGACACGTGATAGACCGAAACCCATGAATGCGCGAATCGCCGAGCCGCCGATCGGCGGAACCATCGACCACATCCTCTCCGTGCTGCCCTCGCTCATCCCGAGCGCGCAGCGGGTGGCCCGCATCTGCGCGGATCGCCCGGAGGAGGTCGTGGAGATGTCGGGCGCTGACCTCGCCGCTGCTGCCGAGACCTCGCCACCGACGGTCACCCGCACCTGCCAGGCGCTCGGCTTCCAGGGATTCCAGCACCTGCGCATGCTCCTGGTCCGAGATCTCGGTGCCGTCGCCCGGGCTTCACGGTCCCGCGAGGCCGGGACGGCGGGCTGGCTCCAGAGCATCGCGGACGGTGCCGGCGACATCCTGCGCACTTCGCTCGCGTCCGTCGACGCGGCGGCGTTCGACGCGGCCGCCGACGCCATCGTCGCCGCCCCTCGTGTCCTGCTGACCGGCACCGGAGCATCCGGGCCGGCGGCGCAGTCGATCGCGCTGAAGCTGACGATGAACGGGCGCCCCTGCGAGGCTCCGGTCGACGGCGTCTCGCAGCAGCTCACGGCACGCGTGCTGCGGCCGGGGGACGTCTGCGTCGTCGTCAGCTCGAGCGGCGCGAACGCCGTCACGCTGGCGGCCGCCGCCGCAGCCAGGGAGGCGGGAGCCACGGTCATCGGCGTGACGAGCTTCTCGCGCTCTGCGCTCGCTGATCACACGGATATCCTGCTGGTCGCGGGCGCCCGATTCCAGAGCTGGGATCAGGGCGCGGTCGGGGCGGGTCTCGTCCAGTACCTCCTCCTCTCCGTTCTGCAGCTCGCCGTGGCCGACCGCATGGACGGCGATGACGCCGAGCGTGCGCGCGGAGCGATCCGGGATGAGCTGGGTGCGATCGTCGCCGAGCCGAACGGCTCGGAGGAGCCGAGGTCGAGCAGGACGGCGTCCTAACGTTCTCCGTCCCACCGGATGCCGTTGGGCTGTCGTTCGCCGGTAATTCACTTTCACCGCTCAATGTAGCCATGTAAGCGAATTCCACGGGACGGTCCCGCGAGACAGGTCGCCTACAGGAGGCGAACCCATGGGCACCATCGAGCTCCGCGGGATCGGCCGCAGCTTCAAGAGCACCGCAGCGGTCCGCGACATCACGCTCACCGTCGATGACGGCGACTTCCTCGTTCTGCTCGGCCCGTCCGGATGCGGCAAGACCACGCTGCTGCGCATGATCGCCGGGCTGCTCGAACCGACCACGGGCCGCATCCTGCTCGATGGCGAGGACATCACCGAGCTGCCGTCCAAGAAGCGCGATCTCGCGATGGTCTTCCAGAGCTACGCCCTCTATCCGCACCTCAGCGTCCGCAAGAACCTGGCCTTCCCGCTCCGGGTGCAGAAGCTCGCGAAGGACGAGATCGAGCGCCGTGTGCAGGACGTGGCCGCTTCGCTGGAGATCGATCAGTACCTCGATCGAAAGCCCAAGGAACTTTCGGGCGGGCAGCGGCAGCGCGTGGCCGTCGGACGCGCGCTCGTGCGCAACCCGAAGGCCTTCCTGATGGACGAGCCGCTGTCGAACCTCGACGCGAAGCTGCGCACGCAGACCCGGCAGGAGCTCACCGCGCTGCACCGCAGGCTCGGCGCCACATTCGTCTACGTCACGCACGATCAGGTCGAGGCGATGACGATGGCGACCAGGATCGTCGTGCTCAACGCGGGGCGCATCGAGCAGTACGGCACGCCCGAAGAGCTCTACGACCGGCCTGAGTCGGTCTTCGTCGCCGGTTTCCTCGGCAGCCCGGCGATGAATCTGCTCGACGCGCAGGTGGCGGGAGACGGCGGCCGAATCGTGGTGAGCGCCGAGGGCCTCGGCGGCGACCTCTGGGACGGCGACACCGTGCCGCTGGACGTCGTTCTCGGCCTCCGCCCCGAGCACCTCCAGATCGTGGACGCGACCACCGCCCACGAGGGGGTTCGCGTCGCCGTGACGGTCGACATCGTCGAGAATCTCGGCGGCGAGCAGATCCTCACCTGCTCCACCGGCGCCGGACGCCTGCAGGTGCGGACCTCGCGCGACGTGCGGGTCTCGGACGGCGACCGGCTCACGCTGCATGTCTCGCCCGAGCACGTCCACCTGTTCGACCGCTCCACCGGACGCCGCCTGGAATGGGTGCCCGATGCGGCCCGGACCGCCGACGGCATCCGCGCGGACGACCGCGTCCTCGTCCCCTGATCCCCACCGAACCCCAAGAGAGAGAAACGATGAACAACCGCTCCCGCCGCGCTGGTCTCGCCGGCCTCGCCTTCCTCGCGGCCGCCGCCCTCGCCGGCTGCGCCAGTTCCGCGGCATCCACCGCATCCGCCGGCAGCATGGCGACGCTGACGGAGGACGACGAGGTGACCATCACCTTCGAGTCCTACAACCTCTCCAACGCGGGCATCTGGTCGGACACGATCACGACGCTCATCGACGAGTTCATGGCCGAGCACCCGAACATCACGGTCAACGCGCAGCCGTCCAGCTCCGCATCCACCGCGGGAAGCGTCCAGCAGCAGATCCTCGCCGGTGGGGCGCCGGACGTCGCGCAGCTCACCTTCAACGAGCTCGACTTCGCGGCGACCACGCTCGGCGCGCAGAACCTCAGCGCGGTCGTCGGGCAGGACGCCCTGGCGGACGAGTTCGGCGGCGACTACCCGTATCACGAGCGCGCTCAGACCCTCGCGAACTGGGACGGCTCCACCTACGGCATCCCGTACGTGTTCTCGACCCCGGTGCTCTGGATCAACGAGGATCTCTTCGCGCAGGCTGGGCTCGATCCCGACTCGGTCGATCTGTCGACCTGGGATGCCGTGCAGGCGGCGGGCGAGACGATCACCGCCGCCACCGGTGAGCCGTCCGTCAGCGTCACGTGCACGGTGACCGGCGGCAACTGGTGCATGCAGGGTCTGTTCCTCTCCGACGGGGCGCAGGTGCTCAGCGACGACCGCACGACGATCGAGTTCGGCTCGGACGCCGCCGTCGACACCGTGCAGACGTTCCGTGACATGTTCGACGCCGGCGTGCTCGCCAACCAGGACTCGACCTCGATGTACGAGGCCTTCGCGCAGGGCAAGACCGCCGTCCACGTGAACACCTCCGCGTTGCAGGCGGCCTTCATGGGCGGAGCGGATTCCGGGGGCTGGACCCTCGACGCGCGCACACTGCCCGCGTTCGATGACCACGACGTCGTTCCGACGAACTCCGGATCCTTCCTGTCGATGTTCTCCACGGACCCGAAGAAGCAGGCGGCGGCCTGGGAGCTCATCCAGTGGATGACCAGCCCGCACGCCTACGAGACGATCTCCACCGAGATCGGGTACCTGCCGCTGCGCAACACGATGGCCGAAGAGGGCGGACCGCTCTACGACTGGGTCGAGGCGAACTCGCTCGTCAAGCCCAACCTCCAGCAGCTCGATGCGCTCGAACCGTGGGTCTCCTATCCCGGCGACAGCTATGCGCAGGTCGACACGGTGCTCGCCACGGCCATCGAAGAGTCGGTGTTCTACGGCGCCGACATCGAACAGACCATGCAGGATGCCGCAGAGCGCGCTCAGGGACTGATCGAATGAGCGTCGTCGAAGGAGCCCCGGTGCGTCGCCACGTGACCCCCGGCGTCTACAACCTCCGCGACACCGGCGGGTACCGGGCGGCCACAGGTACGTCGCGCTGGGGCAAGCTCTTCCGTTCCGACGCGCTGCACCTGCTCGACGCGGCCGGTCGGGATCTGATCGCCGACCTCGGCATCGCGCACATCGTCGATCTGCGCGGCGACGACGAGCTGCGTTCCGCGCCGAGCGCGCTGGACGGCGTCGCGGTGCATGTGCATCACCTCCCGGTCTTCGACCAGGCCGCACCGGCATCGCAGGCGGACATGCGGCTGGGACTGGCACCCATCTACGACCACATGGTCGACGCGCGCGGTGCTCAGCTGGCGGATGCCGTCCGCGTGATCGCCGCCGCCGAGGATGACGAGGCCGTGCTCGTGCACTGTACGGCAGGCAAGGACCGCACCGGTCTCGTCATCGCCTTCGCCCTGAGCGCGGCCGGCGTCGACCGGGACGAGGTCGTCGCCGACTACGCGCAGACCGCGGAGAACCTGCGCGGCGAATGGGCAGAGCGCATGCTGGCCGGCTTCCGCGACGGCGGAGCCGAACTCACCCCGGAAGTCATCGAGCTGGTCACCGCGAGCCCCGCCGAGGTGCTCGACGCCCTCCTCGCCCGTGTCGAGCGAGAGCACGGCTCCGTGCGCGCCTACCTGCGGGCGAACGGCCTGTCCGCCCCTGATCTGGATCGCCTCACGGCGGTCCTGGTCGACTGAACACGAACCCTGGAAGGACCCTCATGAGCGATTTCGACGGACAGTTCCCCACTGCCGACCACTTCATCCTGCATCTGTCCGACACGCACTTCGTGCGTGACGGCGGGCTGCTGCACGACCGCATCGATTCCGACAAGAACCTCGCCGAGCTCTTCGAGGGCTTCGAGAAGTCGAACACGCGCCCGGAGGCGATCGTCTTCACGGGCGATCTCGCCGACGCCGGCGACCCCGACGCCTACCGGCGACTGCGCGAGCTCGTCGAACCAGCCGCCGAGCGTCTCGGCGCCCAGGTCATCTGGGTGATGGGCAACCACGACGAGCGCGTGGCCTTCCGCAAGGGTCTGCTGGATCAGGATGCCGACGACAGCGAGCCGGTCGACCGCGTGTTCGACATCAACGGCCTGCGCATCATCGCCCTGGACTCGACCGTCCCCGGCCACCACCACGGCGAGATCTCCGAGGAGCAGCTCACCTGGCTCGCCGACGTCCTCGCCACGCCGGCGCCTGATGGCACGCTCATCGCGCTGCACCACCCGCCTGTGCCGAGCCCGCTCGGTCTGCTCGCGCTGGTCGAACTCAAGGACCAGGATCGTCTGGCGGAGATCATCCGCGGGACCGACGTCCGCGGCGTGCTCGGCGGTCACCTGCACTACTCGACGCACAGCACCTTCGCCGGGGTCCCCGTCTCGGTGGCCTCCGCGACCTGCTACACCCAGGACCTCAACGTGGTCTACCCGGCGGCGCGCGGTCAGGACGGCGCTCAGTCGTACAACCTCGTGCACGTCTACGGCGACCGGGTGCTGCACTCCATCGTCCCGATCGGGCAGTTCCCGACCGTGTACGAGATGACGCCGGAGATGCTCGAGGGGTTCATGCGGATGAGCGCCGAAGAGCGTCTCGCCGCGGCATCCGCATCGGTGCAGAGCTGACCGTGTTCGTCGCGGTCACCACCCCCGAGGTGGCAGCTGAGGAGGTGGATGCGGCCCCGCGCACGCGGCGCCGCATCCGCCCTCAGGCGTTCGTGCCGTACCTCTACATCCTGCCCGGCGTCTTCTTCCTGCTGCTGTGGACGTACAGCCCTCTCGTGCAGACCTTCTCGCTGTCGTTCTACGACTGGAACCTGCTGCCGACCAGCCCGAAGAACTTCGTGGGCTTCGACAACTACACGGACGTCGTGCAGCTTCCCGAGATGCGCATCGCCATCATCAACACGGTGGTGTACATCGCGGCCTTCCTGGTGTTCTCGCTCGTGCTGCCGATCGTGATCGCACTGGTGTCGCGGCAGGTGCAGGGCAGAGCGCGCACCTTCTATCAGGCGCTGATCTTCGTGCCGTTCCTCATCACCCCGGTGGCGACGAGCGCGGTCTGGCGCTGGCTGTTCGCCGAGCAGGGGGCGATCGCCACGGTGCTCGCGCACCTGGGGATCGACATGCCGAACGTCTTCCGCGACCCCGCCTGGGCGATCTGGGCGGTCATCGTGATCGTGGGCTGGCAGATGCTCGGATTCGGCGTGCTCGTGGTGGCGGCCGGCTTCGCCGGGATCAGCCCGGACTACGCCCAGGCCGCATCTTTGGACGGGGCGGGCTTCGCCCGCATCACCCGCAAGATCACGATGCCGCTGCTGAGCCCGACGATCGTGTTCCTCGCGCTCATGACGATTCTGCTGGCTGCGCAGTGGACGTACCCCATCATCGATCTGCTCACGCAGGGCGGACCGTCGAACTCGACGACGAACATCTACTACCTGCTGTACCAGTTCGGATTCCAGAACTTCGACGCCGGCATCTCCTCGGCCGCCGGAGTGATCTTCTTCCTCGGCTTCGGCCTGATCGCGCTGCTCTTCCTCGAGCTGCAGGATCGCCTGAGCTTCTACGACAACTGAGAGGTCAGTGATGGCTTTCGTCACCGTCGCACCCCCGGCAACCATCGCGGGCGCCACCAACCGCGTGCAGTCCAAGGCCGAGGATCTCGCCGTCGGGTCGCGCCGTCGCGGCGGGGTGATCATCGGGCACGTCATCCTGGTGATCCTCGCGGTGTTCAGCATCTTCCCGGTGTACTGGATGTTCGCCACGGCGCTGCGCGCGCCGGAGAACGCCCTCGACCAGACCCTGCTGCCCTGGCCGCTGAGCTTCGAGAACTTCGCCTACGTGTGGGATGCCATCCCGATCGGCAACATGCTGCTGAACACGTTCGGGATGTCGCTCGTGCTGGCGGCCGCCCAGCTGCTGATCGCGGTGCTCGCGGCGTACGGCTTCGCCGTGTGGGACTTCGCGGGCAAGAAGGTGCTGATGTTCCTCTTCATCGGCTCGTGGCTCGTGCCGTTCCAGGTGACGATGATCCCCAACTACGTGCTCGTGTCGCAGCTCGGACTGCTCGGAACCATCGGCGGCGTCGTGGTCCCTCAGTTGGCCGGGGCCTTCGCCGTGCTGCTCATGGTGCAGCACATGCGCGCCTTTCCGCGGGAGCTGCTGGAGGCATCCCAGCTGGATGGCCGCTCGAGCTGGGCGACGCTCTGGTCGGTGGTCGTCCCGAACATGAAGCCCGCACTCGCCGCGCTCGGCATCATGGCCTTCATCTCGGCGTGGAACGAGTACCTGTGGCCGTCGTTGATCATGCGTCAGGGCGATGCGCTCATCCAGGTGGGCGTGCGCAGCTTCCTGACCGCCGAGGGCGTCAACTGGGGCGCGACGATGGCGGCTGCGGGACTCGCCTGCATCCCCGTGCTGCTGATCTACATCTTCCTGCAGCGCTACGTCGTCGACGCGTTCGTGCGGTCCGGATTGAAGTAGGCGCGCGGACCGCTGTGAGGCGGCAGCAGCATCAACCCGGCGGATGATGTCGCATCATTCCTCCGGTGGATGTGAAGCGCGCCGCGCTCGCCTACGCTGGACATACACGGATCGCATCGGGGGGTGCACGATGGTGACATCGACAGCAGTGGTCAACGAATTGGCCGGAGTGTTCATACCGATCGGGGTAGCAGGCGCGGTGATCGCTGTGCTCTGCGCCCTCGTCGCACTGGTCGCGATGGCGCGCGGCTCGGAGGGCGTCGTCGGCGGCGCGGTCGCCGGCTGGATCTTCGGTGCGCTGCTCAGCGTCGCCGCCGCCGCCGCGAACACGTGGATGCCGACGCTCGTGTCGGGCATCGCACTGGCCGTCGCCCTGACGCTCGGCGGGATCGTGCGGGGCATCGTGGCCGGTCGGCCCGAGCGCGCCCGTCCCACCGAGGTGGACGTGCCGGCCAAGCCCGCGCTGCCGGTGAAGCCGGTTGCGGTCGACGCTCCGCGCCAGCCCGCGTTCGAGGTGCCGCGCGCCGCGTTCGACGCCGGCTGATCCGAGGTCCGCGCGCCCGGGTTCGGACTCGGGGTGCTCTCCGCGGTCCCGCGCTCGTGCACTCTTCCCGCGTTCTCCTCCGGATCGGATTCCTCGACGGACGGGTTCAGCGGTAGTCGCGGTCCAGGTGCTGACCGGCGGCGTCCGCACCTGCGGCGACGCGCTCCGCCTCGCGGGCGCGCAGCTCGACGCGGCGGATCTTCCCCGAGATCGTCTTCGGCAGCTCGGGCACGAACTCGATGATCCGCACCCACAGGTGCGCGGACAGCCGCTCCCGCGCGAACGCGTAGATCGCGGATGCCGCGGCGGCCTCGTCACCGGCATCCGGCCGCAGGCAGACGTACGCCTTCGGAACCGACAGGCGCGTCTCATCCGGGCTCGGGATGACGGCCGCCTCGATCACCAGCTCGTGTTCGAGCAGCACGGACTCGAGCTCGAAGGGCGAGATCTTGTAGTCGGATGCCTTGAAGACGTCGTCCGCCCGTCCGATGTACGTCAGGTATCCGTCCGCATCGCGGGTGGCGATGTCTCCGGTGTGATGGAAGCCGCCCTCGCGGGACTCTGCGGTCTTCGCTGCATCCCGGTAGTAGCCGGCCATCAGGCCCACCGGCGCTTCGGTCAGATCGAGTGCGATCTCGCCCTCGGCGTCGGCGACCTGTCCGGTGACCGGATCCAACAGGACGACCGGGTAGCCGGGCAGCGGGCGGCCCATCGAGCCGTCCTTCACGAGCTGTCCGGGGGAGTTGCCGACGCACGCGGTCATCTCGGTCTGCCCGAATCCGTCTCGGATGGTTCCGCCCCAGGCGTCGCGCACGCGCGTGATGACCTCCGGATTCAGCGGCTCTCCGGCGCCGACGAGCTCGCGCGGAGGATGCGCCAGCCGACCGAGGTCGGCCTGGATCAGCATCCGCCAGACCGTCGGCGGAGCGCAGAAGGTCGAGACGTGGTGCGTCTCCATGACCTGCATCAGCGTGTTGGCGTCGAAGCGGTCGTAGTTGTAGACAAACACGGTCGCCTGGGCGAGGAACGGCGAGTAGAAGCTCGACCAGGCGTGTTTGGCCCACCCGGGCGAGGAGATGTTCAGGTGCACGTCCTCGGGCCGGACCCCCAGCCACCACATCGTCGACAGGTGCCCGACCGGGTAGGAGACGTGCGTGTGCTGGACGAGCTTCGGCCGGCTGGTGGTGCCCGACGTGAAGTACAGCAGGCTGGTGTCGGATGCCGGGGTGGGTGCGTCCGGTTCGAAGAGTTCCTGCGCGCTCGCCGACTCGGCGAAGTCCGTCCAGCCGTCCGGCGCCCCGTCGACCGCGATCCGCAGGATGTCGCCGCCGACCCGGTCGGCGAGCGACCCGAGGGCGACGACCGCGGTGGCCTCGCCGTGCTCGATCCGGTACGCGAGGTCGGATGCCGAGAGCAGCGTCGAGGTGGGGATGGACACCGCGCCGATCTTCGTGATGGCGAGCATGACCTCCCACAGCTCGATCGAGTTGTTCAGCATCACGATGACATGGTCGCCGCGCCGGATGCCGAGGCTCAGGAGCCAGTTCGCGACCTGGTCGCTGCGGCGGGAGAGATCGCCGTAGCTCCACGTGCGCACGCTCAGGTCGGCGGAGACGATCTGCACCGCAGGGCGCTCAGGGTGCTCACCCGCGACGACGTCGAACCACTCCAGTGCGAAGTTGAAGGAGTCGAGCTGCGGCCAGCGGAACCCGGCGCGCGCGCCCTCGTAGTCGGTGGCGTGGTCGAAGAGAAAGTCGCGCATCTCTCGGATGGCGGTCGTGGCGGCGGTGGCAGGACGGCTCATGGGTTCCATCCTGCACCCAGACGCGGCGGACTATCCGCGGGGGCTGAGTTCGTCGTTCGTTCCCCGCGGATCGCCCTCCGATCAGTGGGTGGGTTGCTATCGGTTCCAGGGCCGCAGCTTGTCCGGATTGCACACGACCCACACGCTCACGAGGAGCCTGGACCGCACCTCCGCGGTGAGCGCTCCGACGACCCGTTGGTCGCGAACGAGCGTGAGTCCAGGGACGCCGTTGATGGACGCTGCGGCGGTGCCGGTGCCGGCCGGCATCAGCTGCAGCAGCTCGGATGCCGCTTCCTCCCTGCCCTGCACGGGAGTCGCCGCCGTGGGCAGGTGTCCGCCGCTGTCGATGACGACCGTGACGTCGGAGTGCAGGAGCGCACGGACGGCGTCATCGTCGTGCGAGCTCAGGGCGTTCGCGAGTTCATCCAGGATGCCGTGGTCGGCGGCACCGCGTCGCCGCCTGCGCAGCCACGCCGGGTAGTGCTTTCCGCTCATGCGCTGACCGCGCCGACGTGAGAGAGCTTCTGCGGGCTCATCACCCATAGGAGCTGGAGGATGCCGTCGCTCGACGTCGTCGCCGTCACCATCGTCGTGATCACACCGTTCTCGGTGAGCGTGGCGGCTGTCTGCCCGTTGACGTGCACCCAGTCGATGGTCTTCCCGGTCCAGAAATGGTGGGCGAAAGCCGCGACGAACTTCGCGACGCGTTCGCGCCCGATGACCGGAATGCGGGCGGCGAGCTTCGCGCCGTTGCCGTCGGTGTAGCTCACGACGTCCGCGGCGAACAGCGCTTCGAGCTCGTGCGCATCCCCCTTCCGCGCGGCCGTGAGGAATGCCTCCAGCAGGCGTCGCTGCGCGGTGGCGTCCGTCGGGGTGTCTCGAGCGGAGGACAGGTGCGCGCGGGCGCGGCTGACCAGCTGTCGTGCGCTGACGACGCTGCTGGAGATCACTTCCGCGATCCGCGGGTAGGGGTAATCGAACGCTTCGCGCAGGATGTACGCCGCGCGCTCCGTGGGCGTGAGCTTCTCCAGCGTCAGCAGGATCGCGAACTGCAGGGCCTCGGCACGCTCGGCGCCGAGCGCCGGGTCATCGTCCGTGTTGACCGGCTCGGGAAGCCATGGCCCGATATAGATCTCTCTGCGCGTGTGGGAGGACTGCAGGACGTTGATCGCCAACCGGGTCGTGATGGTCGTGAGGAACGCCACTGGCTCCTGGATCTTCGAGCGATCGGTGTTCTGCCAGCGGATCCACGTCTCCTGGACGATGTCCTCCGCATCCGCTACCGTGCTCAGCATCCGGTAGGCGATGCCGAACAGGCGTCGCCGATGCGCGTCGAAGATCCTCAGCGCTTCGTCGAGGTCGTCGTGTGCATCGAAAGCGTCGTCGACGGCCACGTCATGCTCACCCATGGCTCATTGAACCCCCGCCAGGCTGCGACGGCCTTCGTCGTGCATCCAGGTGTCGAGCGTCGTGGCCGCGATGCGCATGGGGTCACGAGGCAGCAGCAGGTCGCCGGAGATGTTGAAGCCCACAGGGGCGGTGTCGTTATCCGCCACGACGTAACGCGGGTCGTGATCGATTCCGAGGACGCGGCGCACGAACTCCGAGAGCGGCATCTGCTCGGGCCCGCCGAGGTCGACCGCGCCGTTGAGGGGGCCTCCCAGCGCCAGCTCGACGAGGACGTCGGCGACATCGGATGCCGCGACCGGCTGCACCGGTTTGGTGGGCAGGTGGACGGTGTCCTCCGCGGTGTTCCATTCGGCGATCCGGCGAGCGAAGTCGTAGAACTGGGTGGATCGAAGGATGGAGTGGTCGATTGGACCGGCGTGCACCAGGTTCTCCTGCACGCCCTTGGCCGCGAAATAATCGTCTTCGCCCGCGCGATCCGCGCCGACGATCGACAGCGCGACGTGATGCTTCACGCCCGCTCGCCGCTCGGCGTCGAGCACGTTGCGCGTCGTCGTCTCGAAGAACTGCCGTGCCGCCTCGCCGGATAGGTTCGGAGTGTTGGTCGCATCGATAACGGCATCCGCATACTCCAGGGCCGCATCCAGTCCGCGACCGGATCGCGCATCGACTCCGCTCGTCGGCGAGGCCACCACGACGGCCTGAGCGCGCCGTTCGAGCTTCTCGACGACCTTCCGACCCACTTGGCCGGTTCCACCCAAAACAACGATTCGCATCTCGCCCGCTCCGTTTCTGGACCTGCGCCACTACGCAGACTGCCCTATATGCACTGACCGAGCAGCGATTCGGTCTGTGACAGCGAGTCGGGCTTTTCCCGAGATCTCCGTGTAGCACGCCGTGCGAGCCGTCCTCAACCGGTCTTCCGGATCCATCGCCACGCGAGTAGTCCGAGCGTCGTCACGGGCAGCCTCGTCGGCTGTGACGGCTCCGATCGGCCGGATTCTCATCTGGGCGATGTGTCACAACTCGAGGTCGTGTCTTGTCAGATGAGTGCAGACGGATTCCCGTGGCAATCAATCGAAACTCGAAGGAGCGACATGAAAATCACGGTCATCGGCGGAACGGGTCTGATCGGCGCTCGACTCGTCCGGAGCCTCCGTTCAGAGGGCCACGAGGTCCTGGCCGCTGCCCGCTCGACCGGCGTCAACTCGTACACCGGCGAGGGGCTGGAGGATGCGCTGGAGGGCGCCGACGTCGTCATCGACGTCTCCAACTCGTCGTATACAGACGAAGCCGCGGCGCGCGAGTTCTTCTACACCTCGACCATGAATCTGCTCAGCTACGGCGAAGCCGCCGGTGTTCGTCACCACGTGGCGCTCTCGGTCGTCGGCACGGATCGGCTCGCCCGTGCCGAGGGCGGCTATTTCGTCGCCAAGGAGCAGCAGGAGCGACTCATCACGGCGTCGCAGCGTCCCTACTCGCTCGTGCACGCCACGCAGTTTTTCGAGTTCGTCCGCAACATCACCGACCATGCCGTCCGCAGCGGCACTGTCCGGGTCGCCGACGTCCTCATCCAGCCCATGGCCGCCGACGACGTCGCCGAGGCCGTCGCCCGAACGGCCGTCGCTGCGCCCCTCCACGGCATGGTCGAGTTCGCCGGGCCTGAGGTGTTCAGCCTCGAGGAACTCGCCGTCATCGATATGCGATCCCGCCAGGACGAGCGCGAAGTCGTCCCGGATCCGCTCGGGACGTATTTCGGGGCGCACCTCGCGAGCCGCGATCTCCTTCCGGAGGCCACCGCGTCGATCGCTCCGACGCGGTACCACGACTGGCGCATCCGGGCCCGCGGGGTCGCCTGAACGGGTCGTGACGGACTCGTTCTCCGGACAGCCGTCACATCGAAGGCCCCCGCCTTGTCATACCTGGTGGGCGCCGACAGGGGCGCCCGTCAGATCGAAAGGGCATGAAATGGCAAAGATCGTCGTCATCGGAGGCACCGGCCTCATCGGATCCAAGGTCGTCGCGAAGCTGACCGCGCATGGCCATGAAGCTGTCGCCGCCTCACCGAACACCGGCGTCAACTCGCTCACCGGCGAGGGACTCGCGGAAGCGCTCGAGGGTGCCAGCACCGTCGTCGACGTGTCGAACTCGCCGTCGTTCGCACCGGACGACGTGATCGAGTTCTTCACCACCTCGACGCGGAACCTGCTCGCGGCGGAGCGCGCGGCGGGTGTCACGCACCACGTGGCACTCACGATCGTCGGCACGAACCGCCCGCAGAACATCCCATATTTCGCTGCGAAGGTCGCGCAGGAGGAGCTCATCCGCGAGTCCGGCATCGCTTACTCGTTGGTCCACGCGACGCAGTTCTTCGAGTTCGTCGGCAGCATCGCCGACATCTCGACCACAGATGGCACCGTCGTGCTGCCGGGGGCGCTCATCCAACCGATCGCTGCGGAGGACGTCGCGACCGCCGTGGCCCGCGCCGCCGCGGGCGACCCGACCGGTGACGTCGAGATCGCCGGCCCCGAGGCTTTCGGGATGGATGAGTTCGCCCGGCGGGCGCTGACCTTCCGGGGCGACCCGAGGACGGTCGTTCGGGACGACAGCGCGCCGTACTACGGCGCACAGATCGAAGAGCGGACGCTCATCCCGGTCGAGGGTGCTCACATCTTCGAGACGACGCTGGAGGAGTGGCTGCCGGCGAACCCGCCGCGCGCGTAAGCGACGTCTCATCCGATCCGGAGGAGAACACGCGAAGGGGAGGAGAGTTCGGCGACGATCGGCCCTCCCAACCGAGTGTTCTCCTCCGGTTCGGTGGTTCGGGCGCCCCGTAGGCCCGGGGCGGGGCTGCCCGGCGCAGCCCCGCTGGCCGCCGGCGGTCCCGCGCCGCACTCAGCCGAGCAGCCCGCGCCCGTCGCGGAGCTCGAACACGAGCTGCGTCTCGGTGCCCCGCACCACCGAGTGGACGGTGATGTGCTCGAGCACGATGTCGCGCAGCGCGGCGGCATCCTGCACGGCGACGTGCACGAGGAAGTCGTCGACGCCGGCGACGTGGAACACCTGCAGCACGCGGGGGATCGCGACGAGCGCGTCGAACAGTGCAGTGACCTTCGCGCCGGTGTGGTTGGCCAGGCGCACCTTGATCATCGCCTGCAGCGGATAGCCGAGCGCGGCCTCGTCGAGTCGCACCCGCACGTCGCGGATGATCCCGCGCGTCCGCAGCGACCGCACCCGATGCGCGCAGGTCGACTCCGCAAGCCCCAGCCGCGCCGACAGCGCCTTGTTCGTGATGTCGCCGCGTTCGGAGAGCGCGGCCAGGATCCTCAGGTCGAGCTCATCCAGGATGGCTGGCGTTTTCGACAAGGTCACGGCTCCCTCCGGCATCCGATTCTGTTGGAAATCGCACGATCGGCGTGGATGCTTGCGGATGCTGTCGAATCATCCCACTTCGATTGCGATGTCAGCAAGCATGGGAGCATGCATCCCGACACGATGGCCGTGCACAGCGGCCGTGCAGACCTCACCGCGCTCGGCGTTCACGCGCTGCCCATCGACCTCTCGACGACGAACCCGCTGCCCGACGTCGAGCGCGGCGGAGAGTCCTACGAGGCCATGGCGACCGGAGGCCGTCCGCCCGCCGACGGGAGCATGGTCTACGGGCGACTCTGGAACCCGACGGTCGCGCGCTTCGAGGACGCCCTCGCCGAACTGGAGCACGCCGAGGCATCCGTCGCCTTCGGTTCTGGGATGGCCGCCATGACGGCGGCGATCCTCGCACTGTGCGGAGCGACCGGGCGCCGCCACGTCGTCGCAGTCCGGCCGCTGTACGGCGGAACCGACCACCTCCTCGGCTCCGGCCTGCTCGGCGTCGAGACGACGTACTGCGAACCGTCCGAGGTCGCCTCTGCCATCCGTGCGGACACGGGGCTCGTCGTCCTGGAGACCCCGGCGAACCCGACGCTCGAACTCGTCGACATCGCCGCGATCGTCGCCTCGGCCGGTGCCGTTCCCGTGCTCGTCGACAACACGTTCGCGACGCCAGTGCTGCAGAACCCGCTGGATCACGGCGCCGCGCTCTCGCTGCACAGCGCTACGAAGTACCTCGGCGGACACGGCGACGTGATCGCCGGGGTCATCGCCTGCAGTGAGGAGACCGCCGAGGCGCTGCGGCGCGTCCGCGCCGTGACCGGCGGTCTGCTGCATCCGCTCGGTGCCTATCTGCTGCACCGCGGACTCGCCACGCTGCCGATCCGGATGCAGCGGCAGCAGGAGAACGCACAGCGCGTCGTGCAGTGGCTGATCGATCGGCCGGAGGTCGAGGAGGTCTTCTTCCCTGGTCTGGACGGCGACCCCCGCGGCATCCTCGACCGCCAGATGCGCGGCACCGGCGCGATGATCGCGCTGCGCGTGCGCGGCGGATACGCGGCCGCGAGCGCTGTGGCGTCCGGCGTGGGGCTGTTCACCCACGCGGTGTCGCTCGGCGGAGTGGATTCGCTGATCCAGCATCCGGCGGCGTTGACGCATCGGCCCGTGCCGGCGGAGGCTCGCCCGGCCGCCGATGTGCTGCGCCTGTCGATCGGCCTCGAGCACCCGGATGACCTCATCGCCGACCTGGCGCAGGCGTTCGCCGCCGTCCCGTCGCTCGCGCTCGCGCGCTGACCTGGAGCGTCAGGCGCCCGCCAACCACCCGCCGAAGGCGTCGAACGACGTCGGGCGGCCGAGGAACGAAGCCACGAGCTCCGCGGCATCCGCTGATCCTCCGCGCGCGAGCACCTCGTCCCGGTACCGCCCCGCGACATCCGCGGCGAACATGTCCGACGGATCGAAGGCGCTGAACAGATCCTTCGCGATGACGAGGCTCCACATGTACGTGTAGTAGCCGGAGCTGTACGACGTCAGGTGCCCGAATCCGGCCTGGAAGTGCGTGTCGGGGAGCCGCGCGATGACCGAATAGCGCTCCGACAGCTCCGCCAACACTGCGTCGTGATCGGCCGGACGTTCCAGGTGCAGCCGGTAGGACACCGCGGAGTAGAAGATCTGCGTGCGCACCCAGCGGCCGCGGTCCGAGTCGGCGGCCTCGCGCATGCGGGACACGAGATCGGCGGGGATCGGAGTGCCCGCGGCATCCAGGGCGAAGGTCTGCAGGATGTCGGCATCCCAGGCCCACTCCTCCAGCATCTGCGACGGAGCCTCGACGAAGTCCCACTCCGTCGCGACGCCCGAGAACCGCGCCCAGACCTGGTCGCCGCCGAGGATGTGATGCAGCAGGTGGCCGAACTCGTGGAACAGCGTCTTGACCTGCTCGTGCTCCATGAGACCGCGGGGGAAGTTGCACACCAGGACGCCCTCGGGCAGCTGGATGCCGCGCACACCCGTCACGAGATCGAACTGCGCCGCGTGCTTGTACTTGCCCTCCCGCGGGTGCAGGTCGAGGTGGATGCGCCCGATGCGCTCGCCGTCGCGGAGGACGTCGTAGCTGGACACCTCATCGGCCCAGACCGGCGCATCGACCTCCTGGTAGGCGAGCCCGAACAGCCGGCCGGTCACGTCCAGCAGGCCCTGGCGCACGCGTGCGAAGTCGAAGTAGCGGCGTACCTCCTGCGCGTCGACGTCGTACTGCTCGCGACGCAGGATCTCGCCGTAGTAGTCGGCGTCGGCCGTCGTGATCTCGGTGATCGTCGGGTCATCCTGGCGGGCGCGGATCAGCAGGGCTTCGCGGTCGGCTTCGGCGCGTTCAGCCGAGAGGTCGGCGATGCGCTCGATGAAGTCGCCGATCGCGTCGCCGGTGCCGATCATCTTCACCTCGGCGTCGAAGTCCGGCCACGAGGCGTAGCCCAGCAGGTTCGCCTGTTCGGCGCGCAGGTCGAGCAGCTCGTGCAGCAGCACGTCGTTGGCCGGCCAGCCGCGATCGTTGTACGCGCGGGCGATCTCCTCGCGGGCGGCCGCATCGTGCGCATAGGCACGGAACGGCCGGAAGTCCGGGTAGTCCGTCGTGATCTCGACCAGGCCGTCCTCGCCGGTCGGGTGCGCCGCCACGAAATCGTCCGGCAGGCCGGACAGGCGTTCCGGTGCGATCCGGATGCTGCGCACGTCGTCGCGCACATTCCGGGAGAACTCCTGGTCGACGACCGTGATCCGGGCGCTGATCTCGGCGAGCCGGGCACGCGTGGCGTCGTCCTGGTCGACGCCGCCCCGCCGGAAGTCGCGCAGGATGCGCTCGAGCAGTCGGGCGGCCTGCGGGTCGAGATCGGCCGCGTCGACGGCCGCGAAGACCTCGTACAGTTCGCGGTCCTGGTCGCGTTCGGTCACGAAGGCGGATGCCTCCTGCAACGCCTGCTCGGCGAGTTCGCGTGCCGCGGCATCCGGGTGGACCTCCGCGAGCAGCTGCGTGAAGCTGGACGCGTTCGCCGTCGCGATCTCGCCGATGTTCCACAGCTCCAGGATCGCGAGCGGGCTGCGGGGCGTGCCGTCCTTGAGCCGGGCGACGATGTCGCGGGCGGTCGCCAGCGAGGTTTCGGCGCGGTCGGTGATGAACACGTTCCAGTCGTCGGCGGGCAGGGCGAGCGGTTCGAGAGCCATGCGCCTCAGCCTATGACGCGGCTCGGACGGCCCGCCGCGCGAACACGTGCCGCCCGATCAGCCCTTGCCGTGGCGCGAACAGGTACACGAGCGCGAATGCCGCCCCCTGCACGACGACGACCAGCCCGCCGGGTGCCGCATCCAACCAGTAACTGAGGTAGATCCCGGTGACGCTGCACGCCGCCGAGAGGAGGGGCGCGATCAGCAGCATCCGTCCGAAGCGGTCGGTCAGCAGTTGAGCCGTCGCGCCGGGGATGATGAGCATCGCGACGACGAGCACCACCCCGACCACCTGCAGCGCCACGACCGCTGTCAGAGCGAGGATGCCGAGCAGCAGCGCCCCCAGCATCCGCGGGGAGAGGCCGATCGCGAATGCGTGCGTGGGGTCGAACGCGTACAGCGTGAGGTCGCGGCGCTTGACGAGCAGCACGACGAACGCGACGGCCGCGAGAATGCCGACCTGCAGGAGATCACCCGCCGAGACCCCGAGGATGTTCCCGAAGATGATGTGGTTGAGGTCCGTCTGACTCGGCGTGACCGAGATGAGCACGAGTCCCAGTGCGAACAGGGTGGTGAAGACGATGCCGATCGCGGCATCCTCCTTCACGCGGCTGGTGCCGCGGATCGCGCCGATCAGCGCCACAGCGAGAAAGCCGAACACGAGCGCCCCGAGCGCGAACGGCGCCCCGAGCACGTAGGCGATGACGACGCCGGGAAGTACAGCATGCGACACGGCGTCGCCCATGAGCGACCAGCCGACCAGCACGAGCCAGCACGACAGCAGCGCGCACACGACCGCCGCCATCACGGTCGTCGCCAGTGCCCGCACCATGAAGTCGTACCGCAGGGGTTCGAGGATCCAGTCCCAGATCATGCGGCGTCCTCGCCGGCATCCAGTCCGAAGGCCCTGGCCAGCTGGGCCGGCTCCAGCGCCGCGGCGACCGACCCGTGGAACAGCACGCGGCGCAGCAGCAGCACCGCCTCGTCGGCCAGCTCGGGCAGGGCATGCAGGTCATGCGTCGACACGAGCACGGTCCGTCCGGAGGCCGCGAGCTCGCGCAGCAACCGGACGATCGTCGCCTCGCTGCGCTTGTCGACCCCCGCGAAGGGCTCGTCGAGCAGCAGGATCCCGGCATCCTGAGCGATCCCGCGGGCGACGAACGCGCGCTTGCGCTGCCCACCGGACAGCTGCCCGATCTGCCGCTCGGCGAGGTCGTGCAGCTCGACGCGTTCGAGGGCATCGTCGACGGCCGTCCGGTCGGCGGGGCGCGCTCGCCGCGTGATGCCCTGCCTGCCGTAGCGGCCCATCATGACGACATCGCGCACCGAGACGGGGAACGACCAGTCCACGTCCTCGCTCTGCGGGACGTACCCGACGAGTCCGCGACGTCGAGCGGATGCCGCGTCGCCGCCGTCCAGCGCCACCGTTCCGGTGGCCGGACGTACGAGCCCGAGGATCGACTTGAACAGCGTGGACTTGCCGGAACCGTTCATGCCGATCAGGCCCGTGACGCGTCCCGCATCGACCGTGAGCGAGACGTCGTCCAGGGCGAGCACGTCGCCGTAGCGGACCGTGACGCCGCTGACCTCGATCGCGCTCATCCGATCAGCCCCTCGACGATCGTGTCCGCGTCGTGCCGGATCAGGTCGAGGTATGTCGGGACGGGTCCGTCGGCCTCTGAGAGGGAGTCGACGTAGAGGACGCCGCCGAACGAGGCATCAGTCGCCTCGACGACCTGCTGCATAGGCTTGTCGGACACGGTCGATTCGCAGAACACCGCCGGCACGTCGTTGTCGTCGACGAACTCGATGACGTCCGCGATCTGCTGCGGAGTCGCCTGCTGCTCCGCGTTGACCGGCCAGATGTAGGCCTCGGTGAGCCCGGCATCCCTGGCGAGGTACGAGAACGCGCCCTCGCAGGTGACGAGCGCGCGCTGGTTCTCGGGGAGCTCGGCGAGGTCGGCGACCAGGTCGTCCTGAACCTGCTGCAGGTCGGCCTGGTAGGACGCGGCGTTCGCGGCGTACTCGTCGGCGTGGTCCGGGTCCAGTTTCGAGAAGGCCGCGACCATCGCGTCGACGTAGAGCTGCACGTTCGCGGGGCTCATCCAGGCGTGCGGATTGGGCTTGCCCGCATAGGCGTCGCCGGTGATGTCGATCACGTCGACGTCGTCGGAGACCACGGCATGCGGCACATCGACCGTCTCGACGAACTGCGCGAACCACACCTCGAGGTTCAGGCCGTTGTCGAGGATGAGGTCCGCATCGGCCGCCTTCCGGATGTCGCCGGGAGTGGGCTCGTAGCCGTGGATCTCGGCGCCCGGCTTCGTGATCGACTCCACGCGCAGATGCTCGCCGGCGACGTTCTCTGCGATGTCGGCGAGCACCGTGAAGGTCGTCAGCACCATCGGTCGGTCGTCGTCGGATGCCGTGTCCGGCCCCGCGCATCCGGCGAGAGATCCGGCCAGCAGGATGCCGGCTGCGAGGGACGCCGCGGCGGTGCGGGGATTTTTAGGCACACCGAAAAGATACCTTTTCGGAGTGCCTGGAACAAGCGAATCGGCGCGCCTTCCCGGGGCCGGAAGCACCCGGTTGTTCACCAGGTTGTCAACGAGATGTCATGAAATCTCCCAAGAAGACGTGCGCTTAGGTCCCTACGATCGGCGATGACGCGCGAATGAACGCGTAGAAGTTCAATCAACTGTTCCTTTCTTCGAGGATCTGTCGGAGATAGGTACCTATATGCCCGAAGGGCGAGGAGCTCACATGACCAAGCGCGCTGGCGAGCAGAAGCCCGCGAAAACCTTCCTGACGAGCCGCCGAGGTTTCCTCGGGGGTGCAGCCACTGCGGCCGCGTCCGCGCTGCTCGCCCAGGCAGGGGCCGGCTCGGCCGGTGCGGCAGACGCCACACCGTTGCGCGCCGCCGTTCTCGAGCATCGGGACCAATGGACCAACGGCACCGGTCTCGCCGAACTTCTCACCAAGGCCGGCTTCGCCGTCGTCCCTCTCGACACGGCCAAGGCCGCAGATGAGCAGGGAGTCGACGTGATCGCCTTCGGCGGCTTCACGAACAATGCTCCTGCCTACGGTGCGTACATCGCGGCCCAGACGGCATCGATCCAGACGTTCGTCTCCGGTGGTGGTGTCGTGCTGGATATGGCCCAGTCGGATCAGTTCCACTCGACCGTCTCGTACCTGCCCGGTGCGATGACGGCGAGCCGCAACGACTCCGACTACGACACGATCTTCCCGGTGGCCGTCGACCATCCCCTCATCACTCATCTGCGCGTCGTCGACGGCAAGGTCTTCACCGGCCGTTCGACGCAGATCCGCGTGAGCTGGGAATCGCTGCTCGGCTGGAGCAACATGCGCGTGCTTCTCGCCTGCCAGAGCACCGGACGCCCGCCGGCCCTGCTCGAGGGCGCCCACGGGCGTGGGCGCTTCATCATCACCAGCCTGACGATCGACAAGGTCTACAACGCCGCAGGGCAGACGATTCAGCCGGCTGCCGCTGTCGCGGACAGCGAGATGTTCTTCACCGCCTTCGCCAGCTACGTCCGACAGGTGATCGCCGGCACTGCGCCGGAGGTGACGCCGACGATGCAGCCGATCGCCGGACCGCTGGTCGGCGACACCGGGACGGAGCACTCGCGGGTGCTGATCCGCCCGGGCAGCGATCTGCACGATCGACCCGAGTGGACCCTGGACTACTGGAGCGAGGGCACGGAACGGCGCCACGTGCGCGCTGCGCTGTCGCCCGAGAACGACCACACGGTGCTGTTCGACATCGGCGGTCTGACGGCCGCCACGAAGTACTCCTATTCGATCGCCCCCGACGGCGACCGCATCCCCGGTCTCAACATCTCCGGATCGTTCTCGACAGCCACGGAGAACGACGCTCCCACCAAGCTCGTCGTCGGCCTCGGCTCCTGCGTGTGGACCGAGACCAACCACATCTGGGACACCATCCGTGCCGAGGGCTGCGAAGCCTTCGTGATGATGGGGGACACCCCCTACATCGACAGCACCAACCTGCAGACGGCGCGGGACAAGCACCGGGCGTTCCTGCAGCAGCCGCAGGTGCGCGAGGTCACGCGCAGCATGCCCGTCTGGGGGACATGGGACGACCACGACTTCGGCGGCAACGACGTGCACGGCGACCTGCCGGGCAAGCGCAACAACCGGCGAGCATTCGTCGACTACCGCGCTCACTCGTCCTATGGTCACACCGCGGGCGGCGAACCGCTGCGCGAGCGGACCGAGGCTGGCGAAGGGATCTACACGTCGTTCCGGCGCGGCCCGCTCGAGGTCTTCCTGGTCGATCCCCGCTGGTTCAGTCGCACCGAGACGAGCTGGGCCGATTCCGGCAAGCAGACGGCGATCGGCCAGGTCCAGTGGGATTGGCTGCAGGAGAAGCTGCTGGCCAGCAGCGCCCCGTTCAAGTGCATCGCCACCGGCATGATCTGGGACGACAAGATGAATGGGGAGTCCGATGACTGGGGAACCTACGCGCACGAGCGCGAGGCGATCTTCGATTTCGTGCAGGAGCACCGCATCGACGGCGTATTCCTGCTCGGCGGCGACATCCACGTGTCCCGCGCGCTGAACTACGGCCCACGCGTCGGATACGACCTGTGGCAGTTCATCGTCAGCCCGATGCACAGCTCGATCATCCCGAGCCTGAACGTGCCGAACCCGGCGCTGGTGCACAGCGCGGCCGAACCCCACGTGTTCATGCGGCTCGAGCTCGACACGACGGTCGAGCCGTCGACGATGACCGCCACCTGGATCAATCGCGACGGGGAGCGGCTGTTCGAGGTGAAGACGGACACTGTGCAGCTCACGCCGCAGCCCGCACTCGTGCAGGTCGCCTCGGCGGGCACTGAACTGCTGCCTGGAGAGTCGACGACCGTGACGACCAGCGTTGCGAATCAGTCCGGCGGGAAGCTGCGACAGGTGGTGGCCGGCCTCGAGGTGCCCGACGGGTGGCGCGCCGTGGCGTCGACGGAGGACAAGCTCGGCACGCTCGACGACGGTGAGAGCCGCACGGTCAACTGGATCGTCGAGCCGCCGATCGGTCATGCCGCAGGACCGGCGTCGATCACGGCCCATGCCTCGTACAAGTTCTCCGGCCGCAAGGGTTCGGTATCACGCACGGCCCCGGTCGCCGTCCTGGCCGAGGGCGTCGTCCCTCGTTCACGCGTGGCGATCGCCGCCGTGAGCTCGGAGGACGTGGCCAGTGGGGATCTGGCCGCGAACGTGCTCGATGGCAACCCGTCATCGCACTGGCACTCCCGCTGGTCGACGGATGCGGCGGGCTACCCGCACTGGATCGTCCTGGACATGGGGTCGGAGCACCTGCTCGACGGACTCGGGCACCTGCCGCGTCAAGACGGCGCGACGAACGGGATGATCAAGGACTACGAGATCCAGTTGTCGGAGGACAACGTGTCCTGGGGGGCGCCGGTGGCGACCGGCTCGCTCCCGGCGGGAACCGCGCTCACGACGATCGAGTTCCCCGAGACGCGTGCCCGCTACCTCAAGCTCGTCGCGTTGTCGTCCCAGAACGGCGCGCGATTCGGGGGCGCTGCGGAACTCACCCCGCTCGGTCGCGCGGTCAACGCGGATCGTCCGGCCGCCCTCGTCACGGTCTCGTCCGCTGCGGAGCGTAACAAGATGATCCTGTCCGTGAACGTGCTCAACCAGGAGGCGGTCGCGGTGGATGTGAAGATCCGCACCGACTACGGCAAGAAGACGCTTCGCGGCATCCGGCCGGGACGGAGCGCGTTCCACGACTTCACCGTCCGACGCTCCGACCTGCCTGCGGGGCTCGTCGAGGTCGAAGTCACCGGACGCGTCTCCGGTGCCGTCGCGACGAACACGATCGGCGTGCTCTACCAGGAAGGCTGACCGAAGGTGCCGGCACCCCGGCATCCCACTGCTCACAGCGGATCTGCCTACGGCGGATTCGCGCGACAGCGAGGATGCCGGGGCGCACGCTGGATCCATGAGCGAAGACAACCCGATCCCGCAGTTCGGTCCCGAGGCCAGGCGTGCGCTGTTCCACGAGCGCGTGCTCGTGCTCGACGGCGGCCTCGACGATGACAACGGCACGCTGCTGATGACGCAGCTGCTGACCTTGTCCGCCGAGGACCCGGTCGCTGACATCGCCCTGTGGATCCACTCGCCCGGCGGCTCGGTGCCGGCGATGCTCGCGATCCGCGACCTCATGCACCTCATCCCGAACG
This sequence comes from Microbacterium sp. ZKA21, assembly GCF_050434165.1. Lineage (NCBI taxonomy): Bacteria > Bacillati > Actinomycetota > Actinomycetes > Micrococcales > Microbacteriaceae > Microbacterium > Microbacterium sp. ZKA21. Next base: position 64,047 of record NZ_JBNPVV010000003.1, on the reverse strand, counting down.
ACGTGTCCACGCTGGTGCTGGGGATGGCGGCCAGCGCAGGGCAGTTCCTGGTGTCCGGCGGCACGAAGGGGAAGCGGAGGGCGCTGCCGCACGCCAGAGTGCTGATGCACCAGGGCTCGGCGGGGATCGGCGGCTCCGCCGTGGAGATCGAGGTGCAGGCCGATGACCTCCGACAGATGCGTGACACCGTGCTCGGCCTCATCGCCGACGACACCGGCCAGTCGCCGGAGCGGATCTTCGAGGATTCGCTGCACGACCGGTGGTACACGGCATCCGAAGCGCTCGATTACGGATTCATCGACGAGATCATCACCTCGACCGCCGAGGTGTTCCCGCGCCGACGCGCACGGGTGGGCCTGGGAGGGCAGTCATGAGCGGATACACGATCCCGAACGTCATCGCGCAGCATCCGCGGGGCGAGCGCATCATGGATGTCTACTCGCACCTGCTCGCCGAACGGGTGATCTATCTCGGCACGGGCATCGACGCCGGGGTCGCGAACGCGTTGATCGCGCAGCTGCTGCACCTCGACGCGGATGCTCCGGATGCCGCCATCCAGTTCTACGTGAACAGTGAGGGCGGCGATCCGGGCGCGGCACTGGCGATCTACGACACGATGCAGCACATTCGCCCCGCCATCGCGACCACAGTTGTGGGCCAGGCGATCGGACCGGCGGCCCTGCTCGTCGCGGCCGGAGCCGAAGGGCAGCGCGCGGCGCTGACGCACGCGCGCATCGTGCTGCACCAGCCGGCCGGCCAGTCGCGCGGTGCGATCCCGGACCTCATCCTCGCGGCCGACGAGGTCGTGCGAGTGCGGTCGGACCTCGAGGCCGTGCTCGCGCGGCACACCGGGCGTTCGGTCGAGTCGCTGCGGGCCGATACCGATCGGGATCGGGTGTTCACGGCATCCGCGGCCCAGGAGTACGGACTCATCGACACCGTGCTGGGTGCGCGCGACTGAAGCCGAAGGCGCGCACACCGGGGGCCGACACGCCACCTGTCGGACGTTTCGCTCGAGATCGTCCGACATCTGGCGTGCCGGCCCCGAAGCGGTGCCGTGTCAGGCGGCGAGGGCGAAGACGCCGCGTGCGGCGGATGCGGAGACGGATGCCGGGGTCGACCGCAGCTCATCTGCGATCGCGCTGGTCAACTCGATGAGACTCGTGTCGAGGGCGCCCGCGATCGCGGCGATCATCTCGCTCGACGGCTCCTTGAGCCCGCGTTCGACTTCGGAGAGGTACTGCGGCGACACTCCGGCCGTGTCGGCGGTCTCGGTGAGGGTCTCCTCGCGGTCATGGCGACGGCGACGGAGCTGATCACCGAGAAGCTGGCGCCAGAGCGGCTCCGGGTCGCGGTTCAGGGGACGCGGGAACGGGACGATGTCGGCCATGCCTCACGATAAGTCGGCCCGGGCCTCATGATCGAGGCGTTCTGCTCAGAGCAGAACGCCACTGCGGCTCCAGCGGCACGATTCGCGACCCCTCGAGGCGAGGCTGTGGGAGGATCAGCCCCGTGACCACTCATGTGAACGCTGACAACTTCGTCCGGGCCGAGACAGATCGGATGTTCCACGACCTGCAGGAGAGCGCAGGGGGCGTCAACATCTTCCTGCACAACCGCGAACCGGCGGCGATCGACCGGCAGACGGTGATCCGGCTGAACCGCGACACCCTCTACAGCTTCGCCGTCGTCGATGTCTCGGACGGGGCCACGCTGACGCTGCCGGATGCCGGGGAGCGCTATCTCTCGGCGATGATCGTCAACGAGGATCACTTCGTGCAGACGGTCTTCCACGATGCCGGCGACCACGAGCTCCGTGCTGACGAGCTCGGCAGCGACTATGTCGTCGTGGCCGTGCGGATCCTCGTCGACCCCGCAGATGCGGACGACGTGCGGACCGTGGCGACGCTGCAGGACGGCATTCGACTGACGAGCCGCTCGGCGGAGCGGTTCGCGTACCCCGACTACGACACTGAGTCCTTTGACGAGACGAGGGACGCGCTGCTCTCTCTCGCCAGGAATCTGACCGGCTTCGACCGCATGTTCGGTGCGAGGGACGAAGTCGAACCGGTCCGCCATCTCATCGGCACGGCCGCGGGATGGGGCGGGCTGCCGACCAGCGAGGCGTCGTACATCGGTGTGGACCCGCGGTTGCCGGTCGGGCAGTACGAGCTCACTGTCGGAGACGTGCCGGTCGATGGCTTCTGGTCGATCTCGGTCTACAACGCCCAGGGCTACTTCGAGCCGAACGATCGAGATGCGTACACGGTCAACAACATCACCGCGGAGAAGAACGCCGACGGGTCGACGACCGTGCGCTTCGGGGACTATCCGGTGGACACGCCCAACGCGATTCCGATCACCGACGGATGGAACTACCTCGTGCGGCTGTATCGCCCGCGTCCCGAGATCACCGACGGCGCCTGGACGTTCCCGACGATCAGCGCGTAGTCCGATCGCGCGACGCGCCCGGAACCGCGGCATCCGTCGCCGCCCAGCTGGCCAGCAGCTTCAGCTTGTCGGCCGACGCCGTTCCCGGTTCCGCCGTGTAGGTCGACAGGTGCAGCCCCGGGTCGGCCGGCAGCTCGAACGCCTCGTAGGTGAGCTCGAGCTCGCTGAACACCGGATGGTTGAGCCTCTTCACGCCGGTGCGATGGAAGCGCACATTATGCGCGGCCCACAGCGTGCGGAAACGTTCGCTGCGTGTCGACAGCTCGCCGACGAGATCCGTGAGCTTCTTGTCGTACGGGTTGCGCCCGGCCTCGCCGCGCATCGCGGCGACGAGTTCCTGCGTGTTGCGCTCCCACTCCGGGTAGAAGTCCTGTGCGGCCGGGTTCAGGAACGCGAACCGGGCACTGTTGGGGGCCGGTTCGGCGAACAATGGGGCGTACAGGGCCCGGCCGAGGGTGTTGCCCGCGAGGTAGTCGAAATAGTTGTTGCGCACCAGCGCGGGTGCCTCGGTCATGGCATCCAGCAGGCGCAGGATGCTGGGGCGCAGGCCCTCCGTCTTCTTGCGCGGCTTGCGGGCCACCGGTGAGGCGTTCGCCGTGCGGGCGAGATCGAACAGATGCGCGGTCTCGGCCTCATCCAGCTGCAGCGCGCGGGCGAGCGCGTCGAGCACGCTGTCGGAGACACCGGACAGGTCGCCGCGCTCGAGCCGCGTGTAGTAGTCGACGCTGACGCCGGCGAGCAGCGAGACCTCCTCGCGGCGGAGCCCAGGGACGCGGCGATTGCCCCCGAACGCGGGCAGACCGGCCTGATCGGGGGTGAGGCGTGCGCGCCGTGTCGAGAGGAACTCGCGCACCTCGGTTCGGGTGTCCATGACATCGACGGTACGCCGTGGCGTCCGGCGAAAGGAGGTACCAGCAGTACCGGGGAGAGCCGTCACTGCCGCCCCGCCGGGCACGCGACTGGAATGGACTCATGACCACGACCCGGAAGCTCTGCCGTGCGTGCGCGTGACAGGTACCGACAGCCCCTCCCTCGAATTCGCAACCACATCCACACTGGAGGCATGACCATGAACATCACCCTCAACAACGGCATCCAGATGCCCGCCCTCGGCTTCGGCGTCTTCCAGTCGGCTCCGGAGGAGACGGTCGACGCGGTCAGCGCGGCCCTCGAGACCGGCTACCGGCTCATCGACACCGCCGCCGCGTACGGCAACGAGCGCGAGGTCGGCGAAGCGATCCGCCGCGTCGGCATCGCCCGCGACGACGTCTTCATCGAGACGAAGGTCTGGATCAGCGACTACGGCTACGACGAGACGCTGCACGCGTTCGAGAAGTCCACCGGAAAGCTCGGCGTCGACCAGCTCGACCTGCTGATCCTGCACCAGGCGCTGCCGACGCGCTTCGATCTCACCGTCGGCGCCTACAAGGCGCTGGAGGCCCTGCTCGCCGACGGTCGCGTCCGTGCCATCGGCGTGAGCAACTTCATGCTCGACCACCTCGCACGCCTGTCCGAGGAGACGAGCATCGTCCCGGCAGTCAACCAGATCGAGGTGCACCCCTACTTCCAGCAGCGTGCGGTGCAGCAGGCGGATGCCGCGGCCGGCACCGTGACTCAGGCCTGGTCGCCGATCGGCGGCATCACGGTGTATCGCCCGAACGGCGCATCCGCGTTCGACGACGAGACGCTGAAGGTGATCGGCGCGGCGCACGGCAAGTCCCCGGCCCAGGTGATGCTGCGCTGGCACCTGCAGCAGGGCCGGTCCGCGCTGCCGAAGTCGGTGCGCCCCGCGCGCATCCAGGAGAACTTCGACGTCTTCGATTTCGAGCTCTCCGCCGACGAGCTGGCGTCGATCGACGCGCTGGACACCGAGGTGCGCCGGGGACCCGAGCCCGAGGACGTCACGCTCGAGACGTTCGGACGCGAGATCCCCGAGGCCTGACATGCCCACCGCTTTCGCATCGCGCACGTCGCCTTCGTCCGACCACGGGTCGAGCGATGTGCGCGATGCGAGGCGGCTCGGCGGCGGACTGGCGGCGGCATTCGCTCTCGCCGGACTGGTCGGATGCGCCGGCGGGACGCCCGCGGCGGACACCGACCCCGAGGAGGCAGCCGCGAGCCGGGACCCTGTTCCGACGGCATCCGATACGGACTACGCCGACGGCACGTACGAGGCGACCGGATGGTACGGGTCGCTGCCGTCGCACCAGGACGTCACTCTGACCATCGAGGGCGACGTCGTCACCGACGTCACCGTCACCACTCCGGCCGAGGATCCGACCTCCCTCGGCCACCAGGAACGTTTCGCCGACGCCATCGGCGAGGAGATCATCGGCCGGGATCTCGATGACATCGCCATCGACCGGCTCGCCGGAGCCAGCGGATGCTCGAAAGGGTTCATGAACGCCCTCGCCGAGATCAAGGCCGGCGCCCAGGCATGAACACGGAGGAATCATGAGTCTGAACATCCTGCTCGTCGGAGGCACCGGCAGCATCGGCCGCCACGTCGCCCGCATCGCGACGGAGGCCGGCCATCCCGTGCGCGTGCTCAGCCGGCGCGGCGGCGACGTCACCGGAGACCTCACCGATCCGTCGACCCTCACGGATGCCGTGGACGGCGTCGACGCGGTCGTCTTCACTCACGGGACGCACGGCGACGAGGCAGGATTCCGCGACGTCGACTACGGCGGCGTGCGCGGCGTTCTCGAGGCCATCGGCGATCGACCGGTGCGCATCGCGCTGATGACCGCGATCGGGGTCACCTACCGCGGCGGATACAACACGTCGAATCGTGCGCACGACTGGAAGCGCCGCGGTGAGCGGCTGGTCCGCGCCAGCGGTCACCCGTACACGATTGTGCGGCCGGGTTGGTTCGACTACAACGACGACGATCAGCACGAGCTGGTCTTCCTCCAGGGCGACACCCGCACCGCCGGCAGCCCGGCGGACGGCGTCATCGCGCGGGCGCAGATCGCTCAGGTGCTCGTGTCGGCGCTGACTTCGGATGCCGCGGTCGGCAAGACGTTCGAGCTCGTCGCGGAGCACGGTCCGGCGCAGTCCGACCTCGACCCGCTCTTCGCTGCGCTCGTTCCGGACACAGGCCTGGACGGCGCACTGGATGCCGACACCCAGCCGCTGTCCGAGGAGCCGGCCTCCGTGCTGGCCGATCTGGAGCGGATCCGCGCGCTCGCGGGCTGAGCGTTTCTGATTCGTCGATCCAGGACCGTGAATCCGACCGAGACGAAACGCGCGATTGCTGTGCGGCTCCCCGCCTACGCGTGAACGGGAGGACTTCGCACGATCGGGAGGATGCTTTTGCGGCATCCGCTCCTCCGAATCGTGCGTTCTCCTCCGGATCGAGTCGACCTACGCGGCTGAGAGGTCGAGCGTGTGCGCGGTGTGGTCGCGCTTCGCCCGGAGGTACGCGGCGTTCGCGGCCGACAGGTGCACGGCGGTGGGAACCCGCTCCTCCACAGCGATGCCCAGACCCTCGAGCTGCACGGCCTTGTCCGGGTTGTTGCTCAGCAGGCGGATCGCACGCACGCCGACCGCGGTCAGCATCTGCGCCGCCGCGGTGTAGTCCCGCTCGTCCTCGCCGTGGCCGAGGGCGAGGTTCGCCTCGTACGTGTCGAGTCCGGCATCCTGCAGCGCGTACGCGTCGAGCTTGGCGTACAGTCCGATGCCCCGGCCCTCCTGCCGCAGATACAGCAGGAATCCGCCCTCGCCGGCGATCCGCTCGACCGCTTCGCGCAACTGCGGGCCGCAGTCGCAGCGCTCGGATCCGAAGACGTCTCCGGTGAGGCATTCGCTGTGCGGCCGCACGAGCGGAGCCGGCCCTCCGGATGCCGCGCGCTCCAGCGCGCCCTGCCAGTCGCCGAGGCCGAGCAGCAGATGCTCGCGCTCGTCGGCGAGGCCGTCGAAGGTGAAGACGTCCGCGGTCGTCGCGTACCCGTCCGAGAACCGCATCGGCACACGGACGTGCGTGCGCTCGGATGCAGCGGCGAGAACCGTCGAGGATTCTGTCATGCGGTGTGCAACGCGCCGCCGGACCGGGTATTCCCGGCGGCCCAGCTCGCGAGCAGACCGAGTCGCTCCGCCGAGGGCGAACCGGGTTCGGCGGTGTAGACCATGAGCACCTGCCCGGGCTCCGCCGTGATCGCGAGCTCCTCGTAGGCCAGGGTGACGTCGCCGACGATCGGATGCCGGTAGCGCTTGGTGCCCGCTCCGTGCTGGCGCACGTCGTGCGCGGCCCACAGCCGACGGAACACGTCGCTCTGCGTCGACAGCTCGCCGACGAGATCCTGCAGCGCCTTGTCGTGCGGATCGCGACCGGCTTCGGCGCGCATGATCGCGACGCACATCTCGGCGAAGAGGTCCCAGTCGGGGTAGAAGTCCTTCGACGCCGGATCCAGGAACTGGAATCGTGCGAGGTTCGGCGTGCGCCCGCCCTCGCCGATCAGAGGAGAGAAGAACGCCCGGCCCAGGGCATTCGTGGCGATGAGGTCCTGATGCTGGTCACGGACGAACGCGACGGCGCCGGTCAGGGCTTCCAGCGCCCACTGCAGGCTGATCCGCGGAGCGGCGCTGGAAGCCGTACGGCGACGCGCTCGCCCTGAGGTCGGGATGCCGTCGGCGGCGCGCGCCAGATCGAACAGGTGCGCGCGCTCGGTGTCGTCCAGGAGCAGTGCGCGGGACAGTGCGTCGAGAACGGACGACGATGCCCCGGCGAGCGCTCCGCGCTCGAGCTTGGCGTAGTACTCGACGCTGACGCCGGCGAGCATCGCGACCTCGGTGCGGCGGAGCCCCGGAACACGGCGGTTCGCGCCACCGACGATGCCGGCCTGATCCGGAGTCACCTTGGCGCGCCGCGACGTCAGGAATTCGCGGACCTCTGCTCGATTGTCCATGCAGTGATCGTAGGACGCGGACGGCTGCCGAGGGGCGCCCTGCTGGTACACCCCTTGACAGCACCTTCCTCGGGTGCGCAAACGCGGGTTGACTGTCATCAACCCCAGACACGAGGAGAATGTGAAATGCGTGGAGTCGTCATGTATGCCCCCGGTGACGTCCGGGTGGAGGAGCGCGAGGACCCGAGGATCATCGACCAGACGGATGCCGTGATCCGCATCACCGCGACCTGCATCTGCGGATCCGACCTGTGGCCGTACCGCGGAGCCGAGCCCGTCGACCATCAGCACATGGGTCACGAGTACGTCGGCGTCGTCGAGGAGATCGGCTCCGAGGTCACCACTTTGACCGTCGGCGACTTCGTCGTGGGATCGTTCGTGATCTCGGACAACACCTGCGAGATCTGCCGGTCCGGTTACCAGTCCAAGTGCGTGCACGCCGAGTTCGTGTCGGTCACGATCGGCACGCAGGCCGAGCGGGCTCGCATCCCGTACGCCGACGGCACGCTCGTGGTGACGCCGGGCCAGCCGGACGCCGACCTGATCCCCTCGCTGCTGGCAGCATCCGATGTACTCGGCACGGGCTGGTTCGCCGCTGTCGCGGCCGAGGTCGGACCCGGTAAGACGGTCGCGGTCGTCGGTGACGGCGCGGTCGGTCTGATGGGCATCCTGGCGGCGAAGCAGCTGGGTGCGGAGCGCATCATCGCGATGAGCCGGCACGCCGATCGCCAGGCGCTCGCCCGGGAGTACGGCGCGACCGACATCGTCGAAGAGCGGGGCGACGAAGGCGTGGCCCGGATCAAGGAGCTCACGAACGGCTACGGCGCGCATTCGGTCATCGAGGCCGTCGGCACCCAGGAGTCGATGGAGCAGGCGATCCGCGCGGTGCGTCCGGGCGGCCACGTCGGCTATGTCGGCGTCGCGCACGACGTGCAGCTCTCCGGTGAGGAGCTGTTCTTCGCGGAGATCCACCTGCACGGCGGCCCCGCACCGGTGCGCCGCTTCCTGCCCGACCTCATCCAGCTCATCTGGGATCGCAAGATCGACCCCGGCAAGGTCTTCGACCTGACACTGCCGCTGGAGGATGCCGCTGAGGGCTATCGGGCGATGGACGAGCGCCGCGCGACCAAGGTTCTGCTGACGCTCTGAGCCTCAGCCCTGCGAGAGGAGAGAACATGCACATCGAAGAATTGCGACCCACGGTCAAGAACCCGCCGGAGCAGTTCACCGGCGACGTCTGGTTCGATCCGATCTTCGCCCCGCACGACGCGGACCAGCGGATGTCCGGCGGACTCGTGCGCTTCGCCCCGGGTGCGCGCACGGCCTGGCACTCGCACGCCCGCGGGCAGTACCTGCGGGTGACCGAGGGGATCGCCCGCGTCGGAACCCGCGACGGCGTCGTCGTCGAGGCGCACCCTGGCCAGACGATCTACACACCGCCGGGGGAGGAGCACTGGCACGGCGCCACGGAGGACTGCTTCATGCAGCACCTCGCGCTGCTGGAGTCCGCCGACGACCCGGCCGAGACGACGACCTGGCTCGAGCACGTCACCGACGAGGAGTACTCCCGGCGTCCCTGAGGAGCCTCCGCCTGAGCGCCGGATCTCCATCCTTCGATGGAACCGCCGGCGGGCATCGACGGTGAGGCTGGGAGCATGACCCGACTCTTCTACGCCGCCTTCGCCTACATGCTCGCCGGCGTCGCCTCCGGCCTGTTCTACCGCGAGTTCACCAAACTCAACGGCTTCCCCGAAGGGCAGTTCACCCAGCTCGGCCTCGCGCATACCCATCTGCTGACGCTCGGCTTCATCGTGCTGCTGATCGTGCTCGTGCTGGAGAAGCAGTTCGCCCTGTCGCGCAGCCGCCTGTTCGCGTGGTTCTTCTGGATCTACAACGCCGGGGTCATCGTGACCAGCGGGATGCTCGTCGTGCACGGGTCGCTCACCGTCCTCGGCATGGAATCCTCGAAGATGATCGCCGGCATCGCGGGCCTCGGCCACATGCTGTTGACGGCTGGGATGATCCTGCTCTTCCTCGCCCTGCGCAAAGCGCTCGTCTCCAGGACGGATGCCGCGGCATCCGTCTCTGCGCCTGCACACGTCTGATCCGCGCGGATCTGCGCATGACCGAGGAGAATCGGTTCATGCCCGACCCGTCAGACACCGATCGCTCCGGCATGTCGTTGCGTTCGCTGGCCGGCGTGCTGCGGTCGATGCGGGCGGGACAGGTCGTCCTGACCGTGCTGCTCGTGGTGATCGCAACGGTCAGGGCGGCCGCGGGCGGGACGCAGGTACTGCCCGCGGTGGCTGCATCGGTGCTCTTCCTCGGCTGGTACGCGACGGGCCTGACCATCGCAGCGCGTCGCCGGGACGCACGGCATGGTGCGCTGTGGCTGGTCGGCCTCGGCATCCTGTGGGCAGCAGGGCTGGCAGTGTCGGCGGAGTACGTCTGGGTCGCCTTCCCGCTCTGGCTGCTGGCCGGCTACCTGCTGTCCGTGGCGCGCGCGGCCGTCTTCAGTGCGATCGTGCTGGTCCTCGCCATCGCCGCACCCCTCATGCATCACGGTGCGACGACATACGCGAATGTCATCGGGCCCCTCATCGGCGGACTGTTCGCGTTCGGGCTGGCGCGCGGCTACGTCGAGCTGGCGGCCGATATGCGCGACCGGCAGCGTCTCGTCGACTCGCTGCTGCGCGCGCAGGACGAGATGGCCGAACTGCAGGAGGAGCTCGCCCGCACGCAGCGCGAAGCCGGCGTGATCGCGGAGCGCACGAGGCTGTCGCGTGACATCCACGACACGGTCGCGCAGGGGCTGTCGTCGATCGGGATGCTGTCACGGGCCGCGCGCGACGAGACCGTCGATCCGTCCGCCGATCGCGCCCTGCAGCAGATCGGTCGGATCGCGCACGACTCGCTCACGGACGTCCGTCGGATCATCGACGCGCTCGCGCCGGCCGAACTGGACGAGACGGCGCTCGCCGGTGCGCTGCGACGCATGGTCGACCACCTCGCCGCCGAGACCGGCATCGACGCGGAACTGCGCGCCGATCCGGACCTGGGGCAATTGCCGATGCCGATTGAGGTCGCTCTGCTGCGCACGGCGCAATCGGCATTGGCCAACGTGCGGATGCACTCGGGTGCGCGGCGCGTGACGCTGAGTCTCGCGCAGGCCGGCGACACCGTTCGGCTGGACATCGTGGACGACGGCCGCGGATTCGATGCGGCGGCCTGGGACACGGCGCGCCGCGGTGCGGACGGCAGCGGCTACGGCCTGCACGCCATGCGGGAGCGGTTGCGCGAGCTCGGCGGAGGGCTCGATGTGGAGAGTGCGCTGGGGGATGGCGCCGCATTGTCCGCGCACGCGCCGATGGGAGGGTTCGCGTGACCATCTCCGTGCTGCTCGTGGACGATCACCCGATCGTGCGCACCGGACTGCGCGCGCTGTTCGCGCACCAGGACGACGTCGACATCGCCGGCGAAGCCGGTACGGGGGAGCAGGCCGTCGCCGCGGCGCGGATGCTGCACCCCGACGTCGTGCTCTGCGACCTGCGCCTGGGGGAGGGCATGGACGGGGTCGCGACGACCGCAGCACTGCGCGCACTGGAGCCGGCTCCGGCCGTCATCATCCTCACCACCTACGACCGGGATGCCGACATCCTGCGGGCGATCGAAGCCGGTGCGGCCGGTTACCTGCTCAAGGACGTGTCGCCGGAGACGATCATGAGGGCGCTCGCGCAGGCCGCCGCCGGAGAGCTGGTGCTCGCCCCTGAGCTCGCCGAGCGCGTCGCCGAGGGGAGGCGCAGGCCGCAGGTGCGGCTGACCGACCGCGAGCACGAGGTCCTCGGGATGCTCGGAGCGGGGGCCTCGAACCGAGAGATCGCCCGCGCGCTGTTTGTCACCGAAGCAACCGTGAAGACGCACCTCGTGAACCTGTTCGGCAAGCTGCAGGTGGAGAGCAGGGCGAAGGCGGTCAGCCGCGCCAGGGAGAAGGGCCTGATCTGACTCCGGCGGCCGGAATCCCCCGGCCCGTTGCACACCCGGACGGATTAGGATGTGTCGCGAGCTTCGCGCCATCCTCCTCCCCTTCGCCTTCTGCGGCATTCGTCGATGCTGTCCGGGCGGGATCCTCAGAAAGGTTCCTCATGACCGAAAACGCCGACAACCGCGACGGACGAGAGCCCGACTTCTTCGACCAGCTGGTGCAGGGCGGCGGCAGCGCTCCCCGTGAGCAGGCGTCGTTCACGCAGGCTTTCCGCGGGTACGACAAGGGCGAGGTGGATGCCGCGGTCGCGACGCTGCGCGCGCAGCTGCAGCGCGCCGAGACGGATGTCGCGCTCGCCCGCAACGGCGCGAGCGGCGAGGCCGACGCGGTCCGTGCCGAGGCCGAAGCCGCGCAGGCCGAGGCTGCGGAGCGCATCGCCGAGCTGGAGGCGGCGGCCGCCGCGGCCCAGGCGCAGGCCGCGGAGCTCGAGCAGCAGGTCGCGACGCTCACGAGTGAACTCGTCGAGGCCCCCAAGAAGGACGGCGACGATGAGGGGTCGCGTCTGCAGTTCGAGGCCGTGCTGCGGGTCGCGGAGGAGCAGGCGACGGTCCTGATCCAGAACGCGGCCACGCAGGCGGAGCGCCTGCTCGAAGCGGCACGCGAAGAGGCCGAGTCCAAGCGCGCGGAGCTGGCGGCCGATGTCGCCCGCATCACCGCCGAGGCGCAGTCCGAGGCCGACCAGGTGCGGCTGCGCATCGACACCGAATACACCGCGCACGAGGCGCGCATCGCCCGCGAGGGAGCGCACGCCGCCGAGAAGGTGACGCAGGCCGAGCAGGAGGCAGCGGCCGTCCGCGCGGAGGCCGAGAAGGGTTCGGCAGCGCTGCGCTCGATGGTCACGCGCGAGACGCAGCAGCAGCGCGCGGATGCCGAACGCGAGGTCCGCGAGATGAACACGCGCGTGCTGGAGTTCGAGGAGAGCCTGACGCGCCGCCAGAACGACGCGCAGCAGGAGTTCCTGACGCTGCACAACCAGGCCGTGGCGCACGCCGAGCGCATCACGAGCGACGCGAACGAGCAGGTGCAGTCATCGCTCGAGCACGCGCAGCGCATCTCGGCCAAGGCCGACGACTACGAGCGCCTGATGCGTTCGCAGGCGCAGACGATCGAATCGGATGCTCAGGTGCGAGCCCGCGAGACGCTCGACCGTGCACGGGTCAAGGCGCAGAGGATCGTGGAGACCGTGATCGGGCACACCACCGAGGTGCTGCGCGACGCCGAGGACCGCACGCGACAGCTGCGCTGGCAGCAGCAGCAGCTGAACAGCTTCATGGCCGAGGTGCGCGAGCTCATCCGTCCTGATGGCGTGCTGACCGCGGAGCCGACGGATGCGGATGCTGCCGACGAGGACGAGCTCGTCGAGGCGGTCGACGTCGCCGAGGAGCTCGAGCCTGCTGAAAAGGACTGAGTCCAGGCGCCGTCCCCTCGTTCGTTGTCGAAACGCGGTGACGGCTGATCAGCAATCACCGCGCTTCGTCTCGTCTCGTCGCGAGCGGGGGCCGACGCCGTCATACGCTGGGATCATGTCCCACTTCGTGAGCGCCGCCGAGCTGTCCGACCTGATCGATCGAGAGCCGCGGCTGCGGATTCTCGACGTGCGCTGGCGGCTCGGCGGTCCGGATGGCTACCCCGACCATCTCGCCGCCCACATCCCCGGCGCCGTCTACGTCGACCTCGAGACCGAGCTGTCCCGCCACGGGCGTCCGGACGAGGGACGCCACCCGTTGCCCGAGACCACGACGGTTCAGGATGCCGCGCGGCGATGGGGTCTGAACGACGGCGACGTGGTCGTCGTGTACGACGATTACCGGGGGCTCGCCGCCGCCCGCGCATGGTGGGTTCTCCAGCAGGGCGGTGTCGACGTCCGCGTCCTGGATGGCGGGTGGCCGGCCTGGCGCGCTGCCGGCCTGCCGGTCGAATCCGGCGCGGTCACGCACGAGTCCGGGACAGTGACGCTGACCGACATCGGGGGCGGGAGCCTCACGATCGACGAGGTCGCGGCCTTCCCGGCATCCGGAGTCCTGCTCGATGTGCGCGCCCCCGAGCGGTACCGCGGCGAGACCGAGCCGTACGATCCCGTCGCCGGGCACATCCCCGGCGCGATCAACCTGCCGACCGCCACCCACCTCGACGCGGACGGCAAGGCGCGCGGCACCGACGAGATCCGCACGAACCTCGCCGCGATCGGCGTCACGGCGCAGACGCCTGTGGCCGCGTACTGCGGTTCCGGCATCACCGCCGCGCACACCGCGCTGATGCTCGCCGAGACCGGCATCAACGCGCAGATCTTCCACGGATCGTGGAGCCAGTGGTCGAACACCCCCGGCCGCCCCGTCGTGACCGGGCCCGACCCGCGCTGATCGTGGCACTCGCCGCCAGCATGGAAGGAAAACGTCGGCTATCGCTGGTCAGAACCGGCGTTTGCCTTCCACGCTGATCCAGGTCGCGGCCGGGCCTGTTCAGCCCTTCAGCAGCACCGGCAGGACGGTGAGCGTCGTCGCCGCGAGCTTCACGCCGGCATCCGCCCGGGGTTCGCGCCACTTGCCTGCAGATGCGATACGAAGTATCAGGCGCAGACTCAGAGAAGTGGCGCAGAACCCGGCCTGTGCGCCCACAGGACCCGACCGCGCACAGGTGCGGGTCAGTCGCGCTCGCCGTATCCCCAGCGCAGCACCAGCATCCCCGGGCCGAACCGGCGGCGCACCTGCAGCACGCTCGAGCCGGAGTCGATCGTGAGCGGGGTGGTCACGATGCCGTCCGGCGTCTCCTCGACCTCCTCGATCCAGTCGGGCAGGGCATCCGGGTGGAAGCGGGTCCACAGCACGATGTCGCGAGCCTGGCGGGCGACGCCGTGCCCCGTCTCGCGGACCGACGGGTACCCGGGCGGCACGTCGAGCGCCCATTCGATCATCGTCATCTGCGCGCTGTCGACCGGCTGATCCAGCTCGAGCGAGAACCCATGCACCTCGCCGGACGCGTGCGAGTGTCGTGCCGTGATCCGTCCACCGCCCACGGCGCGGAAGGTCGGAGCCGGCGTGGAGATCCCCGGGGTGATGTCGACGTACGGCACATGCGTGAGCAGGCCGGACATCGATTGGAGCAGCGTCCTCGTCGTACGCGAGACGACGTCGCCGTCCGCGCCGACCTCCGTGACCGAGTGCGTGCTCACATCGCGGGCCAGATCGAACTGCGGAGCGCCGAGGGCACGGAAGACCTCGGTGACGGCATCCTCGAGCACGCCCTCGTGAAGCGGGAAAGCGGGCGGGCCGACCGGACCGACGCGCTGCGACGGCCCGACCAGGCTCTCCAGGGCGCCGCTGTCCAGGTGCAGCAACGTCTCGATGTCGGCGATCGCGGCCATCGACTGCGCGCCCTCCGGCCGACGAGCGCCCGAGCGCCAGTAGCTGAGTGTGGCCATCGACACCGCGTTGCCGTTCTCGCGCAGACGCTTGTTGAGCCACGCGAGCGTCACCCCGCGCGCGAGGACGGCGTCGCGCAATGCCTCCGCGAAGGCGTTGTCGCCGGCGTGAGAGTTGTTCTCCCTTGACATCACAGACCTCCCCCAGGTATGTGAACGGTGTTCTCGTAGATTCGAGCATACGGCCAGCTGCTTCCGTCTCGGGGCTCCAGAGGGAAGCAGTGGTCGCTGGGTCGTTCCACCCGCGAGCAGGAGCCCGAGCGCGGATGGGCACGACCGGCGCAGCGATGCCCCTATGCTGCGCGAGCGAGGAGTCCGGCGGTCCGCCTGGGGACGGACCGCCGGATTCCGACGCGATGCCCGTCCTGGGCGGGTGGGCCGCCGCATCTGCGCCGGTAGACTGGGACGGACCACCATCAGGACCGAGGATCCGTCATGTCTGCCCCCGCCCGCGCCTTCACGGTGCGACACATCCAGCTGCTGCGCGCGGCCTTCGCGGCGATCGCAGCGCTGATGGTGACGTTCTCCTCCGATCACTCCGCGGCCGTCGGCCTCGCGGTCTTCAGCGGGTTCGCGATCGTCACCGGCTTCGTCCTGGCACTCGGGGCCTGGCTGGTCGCCGAACCCGGTCGCCGTTGGCCGTACGTGCTGCTCGCCGTGATCGACGGTCTCGCCGGCATGGTCGCCGGCGTTCCGCTCTGGCGCACCGAGGACATGTTCTTCGTGGTCGTCATCTCGTGGGCGGTGCTCTCGGGCGTCGTCGAGATCATCGTCGGCCTGCGCGGACGTCGTGCGAACGACCCGCTCGCGCGCGACCAGCTGCTCATCGGTGGCCTCGGCATCCTGCTGGCCGCAGCTCTGCTGCTGATCCCGGCCGGCTTCTCTTCGGACTACACGGTCGATGATGCCGGCACGTTCCAGCTCACCGGCATCATCCTCGGCGTCGGGATGCTGGGTGGCTACGCCGCTCTCGTCGCGGTGTTCCTCGGGATCGCCGGGTTCACCCCGCTGCGCGACGACGCCCAGACCCCCGCCGCGGACGCGGCCCCGCTCTCCGGAGGTGCGGCATGACCGACGACAAGCCCACCCGCCGCGAGCTGCTGCGTCCGCTGCACCTGCTCGGCATCGCCGCGGCCGCCGGAATCTTCGCCGCCGTCGTGACGCTGATCTCGACCGGCGCCTTCACGTCGCGCGTGAACCTCGCGATCGCGAACGGCACGTACGAAGGGCTGAGCCCCGTGGCGCTCGGCCTCGTGGTGGGCGGCGGAGCGTTCATCGTCACCCTGCTCGGCATCGCGATGCTCATGCTCGCGGTCGACCCGGCCCAGTACAAGGACGACGAACTCGAACGCCCCGTGCTGTACGACGACGAGCCGGATGCCGAGGGCTCCGCGCCCGACAAGGCCTGAGCGCGCTCGAGCAGTCCGCTTCGGCGCGGCCGCTGTGTGCGCGCCACCGCTCGGTGCGGTCACGCTTGCGGTGGGATGCCGCGTGCGCAGGTCGCCGCTGACGTGACCGTTGCTGTGTTCGGTCACGCTTCGGGCGGGTGGGCGGATGCCGAGGTCACCCGAAACGTGACCGCACCGCGTCTCGGGTGCGATTCCTCGGCCCGAGACCCCTACCCCGCGGGCTACTTCGCGAGCTGTTCCGCGATGCCGGTGTAGGTCGCGGGGGTCAGCGCGAGCAGGCGCTGCTTCGCGGCATCCCCGATCTCCAGGGTCTCGACGAAGGCCGCCAGGTCCGCGGCGCCGACCCGGTTGCCGCGCGTGAGCTCCTTGAGCAGCGCGTACGGATCGGTGATCGTCGAGCGGCCGGCGACGACCTCGGCCCGGATGACGGTCTGGATCGCCTCGGCGAGAACCTCCCAGTTGCCGTCGAGGTCGTCCAGCAGCACGTCGCGGCGCAGCGAGATGGCGTTCAGGCCGCGGCGCAGGTTGTCGAGCGCGAGCAGCGAGTGCCCGAACGCGACGCCGATGTTGCGCTGCGTCGTCGAGTCGGTGAGGTCGCGCTGCAGGCGCGAGGTGACCAGGGTCTGGCCGAGCGTCGCGAGCAGGCCGCCGGCGATCTCGAGGTTGGCCTCGGCGTTCTCGAAGCGGATCGGGTTGATCTTGTGCGGCATCGTCGACGACCCGGTCGCACCGGCCACCGGGATCTGCGCGAAGTAGCCGAGCGAGATGTAGGTCCAGATGTCCGTGGCGAGGTTGTGCAGGATGCCGCCGGCGTGACGCACCCGGTCGTACAGCTCGACCTGCCAGTCGTGCGACTCGATCTGGGTCGTAAGGATGTTGAAGTCGATCCCCAGGCCCTCGATGAACGAGCGGGAGATCTCGGGCCAGTCGGCGTCCGGCTCGGCCGAGATGTGCGCCGACCAGGTGCCGGTCGCACCCGAGAACTTCGCCAGGAACTCGGATGCCGCGATCTGGCCGCGCACCCGCTCCAGGCGCCACGCGAAGACTGCGAGCTCCTTGCCCATGGTGGACGGCGTCGCGGGCTGCCCGTGCGTGCGGGACAGCATCGGCGCGTCCGCGTGCTCGACGGCCAGCTCGCGCAGCTTCGCGATCACGCCGTCCAGCGCCGGCAGCCACACGCCGAGCACGGCGCGCTTGACGGTGAGCGCATAGGAGGCGGAGTTGATGTCCTCGCTCGTGCAGGCGAAGTGGGTGAGCTCGGCGATCGCGTCGAGTCCGAGCGTCGACAGGCGGTCGCGCACGAGGTACTCGATCGCCTTGACGTCGTGCTGCGTGACCGCTTCCTTCTCGGCCAGCCAATCGATCTCGGCCTGGCCGAAGTCGCGGTAGAGGCCGCGCAGGCGCTCCTTGTCGGCATCCGACAGCGGGGCCGTCTCGAACAGCGAGCGGTCGGTGAGGGCGATCAGCCACTCGACCTCGACCTCGACACGGGCGCGGTTGAGTCCCGCCTCGGAGAGGAAGTCACCGAGACCGGCGACGGCGGCGGCATAGCGTCCGTCGAGCGGGCTGAGCGGCTGGGCGGGGAGCGGGGCGTGCGAAGTCAGGGGAGTCCTCCTGATCAGGGCCCCTCGAGTGCGGGGCGTCGTGCGGGCTGGCGCAGGGCCGGCTCGAGCTGGCGGAACAGGCCCCGGGTCGACGTCTCAATCATACCGAGCACGGCATCGAACATGTCCGGGCCCGCGTAGTACGGGTCGGGGACGTCCGTGACCTCGGTCTCCGGATCGAACGAGAGCAGCAGCGTGACCTTGCCCTCCTCGTCCTCGTCGTGCGCCCATTCGCGCAGGTTGCGTTCGTGCGTCCGGTCGAGTGCGACCACGAGGTCGTTCTCGCGGAAGGATGCCGCGGTGAACTGTCGCGCGCGGTGGCGCGAACCGTCGTAGCCGCGGCGCTCGAGGGCGGCGAGCGTGCGGTGATCGGCGCGCTCGCCGAGGTGCCAGTCTCCGGTTCCGGCGCTGCTCGACAGGATCCGGGGTCCGAGTCCCTGTCGTTCCGCGAGGTCGCGGAACACCACTTCGGCCATCGGCGATCGGCAGATGTTGCCGGTGCACACGAAGATGACGCGGAAGGGTTCCGGGTCGGTCATGGATTCCATTCTGCCGCCGCGCGACTGCTCCTGCACAGACCGGATTCCCGACGGCTTCTCCACCGGTGCCGCAGAGGGCGCGAGATCCCGCCGCGGAACAGGGGCGGTGGGCGCCAATCTGGGCGTCATGTACTCCACCGAGATCGCCAATGACTGGGCCCCGGAGCAGATCTGGGGCTGGCACGCCGCCCGTCGCTTCGTCAACGAGGCCATAGAAGGGCTCGAGGATGCCGGGGTCGCCCTCGTCCCTCTCGTCGCCGACACCGACTGGCAGGCGAAAGGCGTGCGCAAGCTGCACGAGACCATCGCGAGCCTGACCGCCGAGTGCGCATCGGCTGAATCGGCGCTGCGCGTGCGACTGTGGGAGCTGGAGGCCGCGCGATGAGCGACGACGACCTGCAGATCACCTACGGCGGTTCGATCGCGGTCGACACCGAGACGCTGCGGGACGTGGGGGTGCGGCTCGGTCCTGTCGCCGTGCGCGTCGGCCAGGCGGCGGATGCCGTGTGCACCGCGCATCGGCAGATCACCGACACGGCGGGACTCTCGAGCACGGTGAGCACCGTCGAGCTGTGGGCGGTGGGCGACCGCCTGGCCGCGTTGCGGGCCCGGATCGACGAGATCATCACCGGCACACTGCTCATGGCCGATGTCTACGAACTCGTCGAGCTGCGTACCGAGTACGAGGCGCTCGCGCTGGCGGACCCCACTGCTGCGGAGGCGCTCCTTCCGGACATCCTGGATCTCGAAGCCTCCGACGAACGGCTCGGCCCGATGGCGACCTATCTCCAGCAGACCTGGGAGGACCAGCGCTACGACGGCCTGGACGGTCAGTTCGACATCGCAACGACCGTGACGGGTGTGAACTTCGGGGCCATCACATCGATCGCCGCGATGCTCGGCAGCTCCGCCGTGTTCGGCACGCTTCCGGGGAAGGCGAAGCTCGACGGATGGCCGGACCCGGTCAAGGTCGCACCGGTGTTCACGACGCTCCCGGCGACGGCCCCTGCGTCGCTCGCCGACGGGCTGCGGCGGTTCCCCGAGGCGGAGGATGCCCAGGTGAAGGTCGAGAAGTACACCTTCGAGGACGGTACGGCGCACTATGTGGCGTACATCAAGGGCACGCAGTCCGGACTGTACGGTGCGAGCGAACCCTGGGACATGAAGTCCAACGCCGAGCTCTACACCGGTCAGGTCTCGGCCTCGTACCAGGCGACGCTCGACGCGCTGCATCAGGCGGGTGCCGAAGCGGGCGACGTCGTCGACGTGTACGCGCACTCGCAGGGCGCCATGGTCGGTTCGTACCTCGCCATGGGGGACGAGTTCGACGTGCAGATGCTGGTGACGGCGGGCAGCCCGGTGCAGCCGACGCTGCGGGACGATCAACTCCTCATCCAGCTGCGTCACACCGACGACGTCGTGAACGCGCTCGCCGGCGGCGGATCGCAGGGCGGCACAGGGTCGCCGGACAGCATGGTCGTTCAGCGCGAGGGCGACCCGATGCCGAGCATCAAGGATCTGATCCTCGAGCCGCACATGATGGACACCTACATCGAGACCGCCGAGCTCGCCGATGCGTCCGGCGATCCGCGCCTGGAGGCCTACCTCGAGCGGCTCAGAGCGCTGGCGAAGGCCACCACCATCGAGTCGACCGAGTACGTCGCCGATCGGACGGGAGGGGCCGAGTGATCGCTCAGACCGAACTGCGCTTCTTCTGCGGGCGGAGGATGAAGCCGAACACGGCGTTGATGATCGAGATCACGAGCGCGCCGACGATCACCCACCAGAAGTCGCCGACCGACACGCCCCAGCCGAAGCCGGTCGTGATCCAGGCGGTCAGCCACAGCAGGAAGCCGTTGATCACGAACCCGATGAGGCCGAAGGTCAGGATGTACAGCGGGAACGCAATGATCTTCACGATCGTGCCGACGATGGTGTTCACCAGAGCGAACAGCGCCCCCACCAGCAGCAGGGTGAGCACCATCTGCAGGTCGCCGCCCGGCGGGAACGGGCGCACCGTGATCTCGAGCGCGGGGATCAGCGCGGCCACCCAGAAAGCGAAGGCGTTGATGACGACCTTGACGATGAAGCGCATGATCCGACCAGTCTGTCACGCGAACCCGGGCCCGTGCCACGGTTTCGGCCGGTAAACTGGCACGGACCCGCCCGCCTGCGCCGTATGGCCGACGAGCCCTTGAGGAGCCGCTTATGCTGACGCTCCTCGCGGTCTTCCTCCTCGCCTCCCTGCTCCTGCCTGCGCTCGTGCGCTGGCTCGGTGCGCAGGCGTTCGCGATCGCCGCGCTCGTTCCGGCGGCGGCGTTCGTCCACGCGCTCGTCCTCACGCCGCAGGTGCTCGACGCCGACACGACGCCGTTCGAGTCGATCGCGTGGATCCCTCAGCTCGGCCTGAACCTGTCGATGCGCATGGATGTGCTCGCCTGGGTCATGACGCTCATCGTCACCGGTGTCGGAGCGCTCGTGCTGCTGTACTGCCGGTGGTACTTCCACGACAGTGCAGCAGGACTCGGCCAGTTCGCCGCGGTGCTGCTCGGCTTCGCCGGCGCGATGTACGGCCTCGTCCTCACAGACGATCTCGTCATGCTCGTGATGTTCTGGGAGCTCACCAGCATCCTGTCCTACCTGCTGATCGGGCACTACCGCGGCCGTGCGGCCAGTCGTCGTGCCGCTCTGCAGGCGCTGCTGGTGACGACGCTCGGCGGACTCATCATGTTCGTCGGGGTCGTCCTGCTGGTGGTGGATGCCGGGACCTCCAGCATCTCGGCCATGCTCGCCGACCCGCCCACCGGCCCGGTGGTGAACGCCGCGATCGTCATGCTCCTCGTCGGGGCACTCAGCAAATCGGCGATCTTCCCGTTCCACTTCTGGTTGCCGGGCGCGATGGCCGCACCCACCCCGGTCAGCGCCTACCTGCACGCGGCGGCCATGGTGAAGGCGGGCATCTATCTGATCGCGCGCTTCGCGCCGATCTTCGCGCTGAGCGAGCCCTGGCGCCCGATCGTCATCTCGCTCGGCGTGTTCACGATGCTGCTCGGCGGCATCCAGGCGCTGCGCGAGACCGACCTCAAGCGCGTTCTCGCGTTCGGCACGGTCAGCCAGCTCGGCTTCTTCACCGTCGTCGTCGGCTACGGCACACAGGCGTCAGCGCTCGCCGGAATCGCTCTCGTGATCGCGCATGCCCTGTTCAAATCCGCGCTCTTCCTCATCGTCGGCGTCATCGACCGGCAGCTGTCCACGCGTGACATCACCGAGCTCTCCGGCGTCGGCCGGCAGGCGCCGGTCATGGCCACCGCCGCGTTCATCTCGATCGCGTCGATGATGGGAATCGCGCCGACCATCGGCTTCGTCGCGAAGGAGTCCGCCCTCACCGCGCTGCTCGACGATGCGCTCGCCGGATCCGCCTGGGGCATCGTGGCCATCATCGGGGTCTCGCTCGGAGCCGTGCTCACGGCGGCCTACGGCATCCGATTCCTGTGGGGAGCCTTCTGGACCAAGCGCGATGCGCAGGGCGACCGGATGCCGGAGACTCCGTGGCCCGACCCGCCGGTGGGCTTCCTGTCGGCGCCGATCATCCTCGCCGGTGCGACGCTCGCGGTCGGCATCGGGGCCCCGGCGGTCGATGTCGCGCTGCACGGGTACGCGGTCACGGCGACGCAGGGACTGGGCGACGCGGGCCCAGGGCATCTCGCGCTCTGGCACGGGTTCGAGCCTGCGCTCGCGATCTCGATCGTGTCGATCCTGGCCGGCCTCGGCGTCTTCCTGCTGTCCCGACGCACGGGGTGGGACCGCAAGCCGCGGATGCTGCCGTTCACGGCATCCGACGCGTACTACCTCATCACCCGCAGCGTCGACCGGCTCTCGGTCTTCACGACCTCGCTCACGCAGCGCGGTTCGCTGCCGGTGTACGTCGGCACGGTCTTCATCGTCCTCGTGGTGGCCGAGATCACGGCGCTGCTCGCGGCGGATGTCGATCAACTCAACCTGTCGGCCTGGCACACGCCGACGCAGATCGTCGTCGCGCCGATCATGGCGGCCGCCGGCATCGTCGCGGTACGCGCCCGCAAGCGCTACACCGGCGTCGTGCTCGTGTCCGTGACGGGTCTGGGCATGGTCGTGCTGTTCGCCACCAGCGGCGCCCCCGATCTCGCGCTCACGCAGATCCTCGTCGAGACCGTCACGATGGTCACGTTCGCTCTCGTGCTGCGGCGGCTGCCGGCGCGGATGGGCGAGCACAACGCTTCGGTCGGACGCGTGCCGCGTGCCGTCCTCGGCATCGCGGTCGGCGTCACCATGGCCCTCGTCGCGATCGTGGCCACGCAGTCGCGGGTGGCCGACCCGATCTCGCTGCTGTTCCCAGAGCTCGCCTACGATCTCGGCCACGGCAAGAACGTCGTCAACGTCGCCCTCGTCGACCTGCGCGGCTGGGACACCATGGGCGAGCTCTCGGTGCTCGTGCTCGCCGCGACCGGCGTCGCGTCGCTCGTGTTCGTCACGCATCGCGCCGATCTGCTCGCGGCTACGCGGACCCTGCCGCGGTCGACCAGACGCAAGGCGCGGCTCAACCCTCTCGTCGAGACGACGGACGGCGTGCGATTCCAGACGGCCGAGAACCGCAGTGCGCCGCGGGCCTGGCTCGTCGGCGGGCAGAAGATGAAGCCCGAGAACCGGTCGATCCTGCTCGAGGTCATCGTCCGCATCCTGTTCCACACGATCATCGTGGTGTCGATCTACCTGCTGTTCGCCGGGCACAACAGCCCCGGCGGTGGTTTCGCCGGCGGTCTCGTCGCCGGAATGGCGCTCGTCATGCGCTACATCGCCGGCGGACGCTGGGAACTCGGCGCCGCCGCCCCCACGGATGCCGGTCGGCTGCTGGGCGCCGGGCTCATCGTCGCGGTCGGCACGGCCGTGGTGCCGCTGTTCTTCGGTCTCGCACCGCTGACGAGCTCGTTCTGGGAGTGGGAGATCCCGCTGATCGGCCATGTCGAGTTCGTGACCTCGACGATCTTCGACATCGGCGTCTACCTCGTCGTGATCGGTCTGGTGCTGGACGTGCTGCGCAGCCTCGGTGCCGAAGTCGACAAGCAGGCGCTCGATATGCGCGCGCGGGGGGTGAACGTCTGATGGACGTCTCGCTGACCCTGATCGTCGTCATGGCGGTGCTGTTCGCGTGCGGCGTGTACGCGATGCTCGAGCGCAGCCTCACCAGGGTGCTCATCGGATTCCTGCTACTGGGCAACGCCACGAACCTGCTGCTGCTGATCGTGATGGGCGTACCGGGGAACGCGCCGTTCTACGGCGAGACCGATGTGAGCGATCCGCTGCCGCAGGCGCTCACGCTCACGGCGATCGTGATCACGTTCGCCGTCTCCGCTTTCCTGCTCGCGCTCATCTACCGCTCCTGGCAGCTCGGCCAGGCGGACACGGTCGAGGACGACGAGGCCGACATCGCGCTGCGCGAACGCACGGATGCCGACGAGGACGTCCTCGACGACGAGGGCGACACCCAGGACGAAGACGTCACCACGGACTTCGTCGGCGTGCAGACCGCGCCGATCACCGTGCTGCACACGCGTGACCACCCCTCCATCCAGGACGACGCTCCGGTGGATTCGCCCTACGGCCCGCGCCGGACCGACGACGGGGAGGACCGCCCGTGAGCGCCCTCGTCCCGCTTCTCGTCGCGCTGCCGCTGCTCGGCGCCGCCATCACGCTCGTGTTCGGGCGCAGCCCGCGGTTGCAGATCTTCGTGACCGCGGCGACGCTCTCCGCCGTGGCGGTGATCGCCGCGATCCTCCTCGTCGTCGTCGACGCGGGCGCCCCCCTGGCCGTGTCGGTCGGCGGCTGGCCGGTGCCCTTCGGCATCATCCTGTACGTCGACCGACTGGCCGCGCTGCTCGTCCTGGTTTCCAGCATCGTGCTCGTCGCGGTCCTGCTGTTCTCGATCGGTCAGGGCGCCGCGGACGGCACGGACGAGACGCCGATCTCGATCTTCAACCCGTCGTACCTGATCCTCGCCGCCGGCATCTTCAACGCCTTCATCGCCGGCGACCTGTTCAACCTGTACGTCGGGTTCGAGATCCTGCTGGTCGCCTCGTATGTGCTGATCACGCTAGGAAGCACGGAATCCCGCATCCGCACCGGTGCCGTGTACATCGTCGTGTCGCTGGTGTCGTCGATCCTGTTCCTCGCGTCGATCGCCATGATCTACGGCGCGCTGGGCACCGTGAACATGGCGCAGATCGCCGAGCGGATGACCGAGCTCCCGCAGGAGACGCAGCTCGTGCTGCATCTGATGCTCGTGGTCGCGTTCGGGATCAAGGCGGCCATCTTCCCGGTGTCGTTCTGGCTGCCCGACTCGTATCCGACCGCCCCGGCCCCGGTCACGGCGGTGTTCGCCGGATTGCTGACCAAAGTCGGCGTCTACGCGCTGATCCGCACCGAGACGCAGCTGTTCGCCGAGAACAGCATCGACACGCTGCTGCTGATCGTGGCGTTCGCGACGATGATCGTCGGCGTGCTCGGCGCCGTGGCGCAGGCCGAGCTGAAGAGAATCCTGTCGTTCACGCTGGTCAGTCATGTCGGCTACATGATCTTCGGTCTCGCGATCGCGACGCCCGCCGCGATCGGCGCCACGGTGTACTACATCGTCCACCACATCGTCGTGCAGACGACCCTGTTCCTCGCGGTCGGGCTCATCGAGCGAAGAGCGGGAAGCACCAGCATCCTGCGGGTGAAGGGCCTCATGAAGGCGGCGCCGGTCCTGGCGGTGCTGTACTTCGTCCCGGCGATCAACCTCGGAGGGCTCCCGCCGTTCTCGGGCTTCATCGGCAAGTTCGCACTGTTCGAGGCGGCGGCGTCCGTCGGCACCCCGATCATGATGGTCCTGATCTTCGGCGGCATCATCACCTCGCTGCTGACGCTGTACGCGCTCATGCGCGCCTGGAACCTCGCGTTCTGGCGCGAGGAGGAGGACTCCGCCGAGACGGACGGGCGCATCTCCTACCTCGGCAACGCGCCGGCAGCCGACGAGCAGCAGGAACGCCGCCGCATCCCGAACATCATGACGGTCGCGACCGGCGGCATGGTGGCGGTGACGGTGGCGCTGACCGTGTTCGCTGGCCCTCTGTACGCGCTGTGCGACCGCATCGGCGATGCGCTGCTGCAGCCCGTGAGCCTCGTGCAGCTGGAAGAGGAGGTGTCGCCGTGAGCCCGGACACGCGTCCCGGCCTGCTCAAGGCCGTCCTGCTCCAGCTCCCCTTCCTGGCGTGGCTCGTCGTGCTCTGGATGCTGCTGTGGGGCCAGTTCACCGTGCTCGCGCTCGTCACGGGTCTCGTCGTGGCGATCTTCGTCACCCGCGTGTTCCGCCTGCCGACCATCGAGCTGAGCGGCCGGATCAACCTCTGGTACGGGGCCCTGTTCCTGGTGCAGTTCCTGTTCGCGGTGCTCCGCGGCGCGCTCAGCGTGACGCTGCAGGTGTTCGACTTCCGCCACCAGCCGGGGGCGGCGATCATGGCCGTGCCGCTGAGATACGCCGACGATCTGGTGATGACGCACGTCGCGGTGACGTCGTCGCTGATCCCCGGCTCGCTCATCGTCGAGGCGGACCGCGACCGCCGCATCCTCTATCTGCACGTCATCGGCGTGCGCAGCGTCGCCGACGTCGACCGCCAGCGCGAGCAGGTGCTGCGCTGGGAGCGGCGGATCGTGCGTGCGCTCGGCAGCCCCGCGCAGTATCGTGCGCTCAGAGACGACGAGCGCGCGCTCGCGGGAGGTGGGCGATGAGCATTCTCCTGACCGTGATCCTGGTGGTGTTCGGCATCGCCGCGATCCTCGCCGTCGTCCGGATCGTCCGAGGGCCGTCGATCCTGGACCGTGCGGTGGCCTCCGACGTGCTGCTCACCGAGGTGATGTGCGTGCTCGGCGCCGAGATGGCGATCAACGGTCACACCCGCAGCATCCCGGTGCTGCTGATCATCGCCGCCGTCGGCGTCTTCGGATCCATCTCGGTCGCTCGGTACGTCGCCAGAAGGGACAACACGACACCATGAACGTCTTCGGCCTCGAGATCCCCGACGTCATCGTCGACTGGGCCGTGCTCATCCTGATCCTGTGCGGCGCGCTGCTGTGCCTCTCCGCCGCCGTCGGCCTGCTGCACTTCCACGACGTGCCCTCGCGGCTGCACGCGGCGACGAAGCCGCAGGTGCTCGGGCTGCTGCTGATCTGCATCGCGATCGCACTGTCTCAGCGATCGGTCGGCGGAATCCTCGTCGGCGCGGCGCTGGTGGCGCCGGTGGTGCTCATGCAGTTCGCCACGGCGCCGCTGTCGGCGCATATGGTCGGGCGGCAGGCCTATCGCAACGGGACGACCGATCAGCGGCACCTCGTCGTCGACGATCTGGCCGAGGCGAAGCAGACCCCGCCAGGCGCGGGGTGAATCGGAGGAGAGCGATGTCAACGCCTGCAGGATGGTACGACGCGGGAACGCCCGGGCATCAGCGGTGGTGGGACGGTGTCCAGTGGACCGCGCAGGAGCGGGTGGCGCCCGTCATCGCACCGCCGATGGGCTGGTACCCCGTGCCGGGCACGTCGGACATCCGGTGGTGGGACGGCACGGCGTGGACGCCCTACCGTGTTCGCGATGGTCGTCCGAAGCCGGATGCCTTCGCGATCGAACCGGCGGCGACCGGCATCGTGCTCGGCATCGTGTTCCTGCTTCTGGCGACGATGCAGGTTCTCACCGGGCTGATCTCGAGCAACGGCGCGTTCCCGCTAGTGGCCGTCCTCATGGCCGCGGCCGGAGCGGTCTGGCTCATCGGCGGCATCAGCACGAACGGACTGCGTCGGTTGCCGGCACCGCAGGGGGCGCCCTTCGCCGAGATCGTCGTACGGCCGCTGCCCGGCGATGTCGAAGGGCAGGGCGCCGGCTGGTACCCGGTCACCGGACAGGCCGGCAGATGGTGGACCGGCGCGCGCTGGAGCTGGTACGTCGGCATGAAGATCGGCGTGCGCCCCGGGCACTTCGGCCCGCGCAGCTATCGCATCTCGATGATCGCGGGGTGGGTTCTCGCCGCGATCGCTTTCCTCGCCCTCGCCGTCGGTGCGCTCGGCATCGGCATCGGCCTCGCCGCCTCGGGGGACGACATCCTCGCGGGCCTGCTCGGGTTCCTCGGCATCCCGTTCGGCCTGATCCTCGCCGGGCTGGCGCTGTTCATCCTGCTGCTCACGCGGTCGCGACGCTACGCGATGGTGCTGCCGGAAGGACCGCCGCCGGTGCGCTGATCCGGTCGGCGCGGCCGTCGCGGTGAGGTGCACATTCACCGATGCAGGCGATCGCCCACATCCGCACAGGCGGACGTTCGGTCACACGGTGAGGTCGAGCATGCTCACACGCGAGCGGCGAACTCCTCGATCAGCCGGGCCGCCGGCTCGGCATCGCTGATGAGCGTGCCGTGCCCGTGGTCGGGGATCTCGGCGAGTTCGGCACCGGCGATGCAGTCCAGGATCTCCCGGCACCAGCTCACCGGAGCCAGCGGATCGCTCTCGCCGCGCAGAACGAGTACAGGGCATCGGATGCGGCGGAACGCGTCCTCCGGCTCGTGCACGATCGTCGCCCGCATCTTGCGGATCAGGTGCGGTCCGCCGCGGAGATACTCCCTCGCACCGCGCCAGAGCACGATCGGGCGTTCTCCGACGAGGTCCATGAGCAGGTAGCGGGCCTGGGCGCCGACGTTGCGCGACGCGCTGTTGACGGTGGGACCGGCGAGGACGACGCCTGCGACGAGGTCCGGATGCCGTGCCGCCAGCTCCGCGGCGATCTGGCTGCCCATGGAGTGACCGATGACGACCGCGCCGGTGAGGCCGGCGGAGCGGAGGTAGGCGGCGACGAGGTCCGCGTGCCGCTCCATCGTCAGCGTGCGCACGGGCTCGGGCGCTTCGCCGAAGCCGGGCAGGTCGACGGCGACGACCCTGCCGCGAAGCCGGGAGGTGAGATCGAGGTACACGCTGCGGCCCATGCCGATCCCGTGCAGCAGGACGAACGGCCGGCCCTCGCCGAACGTCTCGACGACGAGTGTCGCACCGCCGTGCTCGAACTCCTCGACGACGGCGGGGACGCCCTCCGGGGCGAGCAGGCGGGACGGCATACCAGGACGATACCCGCTCGCCGCCGGGATGCCGACCTGGTCGGCGTCCGTCATCCTGCTCGCGGCGGCCGTGCTGCACACGTTCGCGGAGATCCTGTCGCAGGCGGGCGCGTGGGGATTGAGCTTCGAGCTCGCCGACCCCGTGCGCGCCAGCGCCAACCAGGGCGTGTTCGGTGTGGGGTTCTCGGTCGGACCGCTCGCCGCCCCGATCATCGTCAACGCCACGGCGATCACGTACGGGTTCATCGGTTGGGTGGTGCTGGGTGCGGTGTTCCTCGCATCGGCGGTCGGAATCTGGATGATCGCACGGCGGGCGTCCGCGATGGCGGCGCGGGACGCATCGGGTCACGCCACCGGCGGTATCCCGGCATCCGAACCCGCGTAAGGCGTGACTGAACCGGAGGGCAGGTTCGCCGGGATCGCATCCCTCGGGCGGGCCGAGTCGCGGATCGGCCCCGGACGGCATACGTTTACCGAGACGATCGGAGCACCCTCATGACGCAGACCACCGCGCCCCGCACGACACTCGACGGCGGGTCGTCCTCCGCCGTCTTCGCCGAGGCGCGTTCTCCGGAGCACTGGCGCGAGCCCATCCGCAACCGCCGCATCGCCGCCAGCGCGCAGGAGTACCTCGATCGCGCGCTGGCCGAGGCGGGAGCGCCGATCCAATGGCCCGCGTTCGCCGTCCACCGCCGCTTCGACGTCGACGGCGATCGCACCGAGCACAGCGACATCTACTTCGGCATCCGCAAGCGCCTGTTCGCCGCGACGATCGGCGCGCTGCTCAGCGACGACGTACCGATCTCGGCCGTCGAGGACCCCATCTGGGCGATCTGCGACGAGTACGTGTGGGCGCTTCCCGCCCACATCCCCGAGCTGTCGTCGCCCGATCCCGAGATCCCGCACGACGAGGTCGTCGACCTGTTCGCCGCCGAGACGGCGTTCGCGCTCACCGAGATCACAGCCCTCCTGGGCGACCGGCTGCACCCGCTGGTCACCGCCCGCATCCGGCGCGAGGTCGAGCGCCGCGTGCTCACGCCGTTCCGCGAACGCACCTGGTGGTGGGAGAGCGTCGAGACCAACTGGTCATCCGTGTGCGCCGGCAGCGTCGGCATCGCGGCGATGTATCTCGAAACCGACGGTCTCGAGGGCATCCTCGACCGCTGCACGGCCGCCATGGACGCGCTCCTCGAGGGCTACGGCGACGACGGCATCTGCGTCGAGGGCCTCAACTACTGGAACTATGGCTTCGGCTTCTTCGTCTACTACGCCGAGGCGCTCCGCCAGCGCACCGGCATCGACCTGTGGGAAGGACCGCACCGCGACAAGCTGGCGGCGATCACCCGCTACCCGCGCAGCGTCTCGCTGGGCGGCCGCGCGGTGGCCGCGTTCTCCGATGCCGAGCCGTACGGCATCGTCGCCCCCGCGCTCGCCGGGTTCCTCGAGTCCCATGACCCGTCCACCGCGGTGTCCCGCGAGTTCTGGGCAACCGCTGGGTGGTCGCACAACTGGGCTCCGGTGATCCGGCAGTTCGTCTGGGCGCGCGACGCGGCGGACGAGGCACCGGATGCCTCGGCATCCGCGGCCTGGTACCCGGATGCCGAGTGGCTGGTGATCCGCGCGGACGCGGACGGGAACGAGCTGGGCTTCGCCGCCAAGGCCGGGCACAACGATGAGCCGCACAACCACAACGATCTCGGGTCGTTCGTGCTCGCGGTGAACGGCGATCCGCTGCTGAGCGAGCTCGGCATGGGGTACTACGACGCGGCGTACTTCCAGCCCGAGACCCGGTACGACAACCTCTCGGCCGGGTCGCAGGGCCACAGCGTGCCGATCATCGGCGGCGCGCGCCAGCACGACGGACCCGATGCCGCGGCGATCGTCGAGGAGGTCGCCGTCGACGACGGGCGCCTCGTGCTCGACCTGACGGCGGCCTATGACGTGCCGGGACTGCGGCGGGTTCGCCGGGCGCTGGCGTTCGCCGACGGTGCGCTCACGATCTCCGACCAGTTCGCCCTCGAGGATGCCGTGGAGATCGCCGATCGCCTCGTGTCGCTGTTCCCGATCTCGCTCGACGGCGATGCCGCCGTGATCCGTGGTGAGCGCGGCGCGGTGCGCGTGACCTGGTCGGACGGCTGGGAGCCGCGACTCGATCAGGCCGAATTCCGCACGCACGACGGCGACCCCGCCACCGCGTACTTCCTTGACCTCGTGCGCACGGCCGCGGATGCGCAGTGCACGATCACGGCTCGCCTGAGCTGAGCTGAGCTGGTTGCTGGCCTCCAGTCGCAGTTCATGCCGCTGCCCGCACGCCCATGCTTGTTGCGGTCGCAGTTGATGACGCTCTGGCGCGGCGGACACGGCATGAACTGCGACGGGAACGTGCGGGGTCGCGGGCGAAGCGGCGCGAACTGCGACCGGAATGCGCGCGCGGCGGAGCCGCCCGAGTCGAATCGCGGTGACCGCTGATCAGCTCGGACTGCGTTTCGTCTCGCTTCGCTCGCTCAACGAGCGAGGAGGCTCCCCCCGGCTGCCCCACGAGGCAGACCTCAGGTCGCAGTTCATGCCGCTTCGCGTATGCCGATGCTTGTTGCGGTCGCAGTTGATGTCGCTCTGGCGCGGCGGAAGCGGCATGAACTGCGACCGGAACGTGCGGGGTCGCGGGCGAAGCGGCGCGAACTGCGACGGGAGGGTGCGAAGCGCCCGCTACTCAGCCCTTCGGCGTCAGCACCAGAGTCTCGACGGCCGCGGCATCGACGGCATCCGTCGAGAACGCCCAGTCCCGCTGCACGCCGGCCGCCCAATCGGCGGTCTGATCGGTGTAGTGGTCGTCGAAAGCGTGGCCGCTGGCTCCGGTGAGGTGGATCCAACTGGACGCGTCGAGATCAGACATGTCCACGACCATCCGCATCGACGGGACCGTGGTCGTCGCGTACGACTCTCCGAGCTCCCATCCCGTGGCGTTCACGACCGAGCCGCCACCGCCGACCGCATACGGCCCGCGGTTGAACAGCCACTCGATCGGCGCGATCCCGGAAGAACCCAGCGTGTCGCTGCGCAGCGTCAGCGCGTGCAGCGACCCCCAGTTCCACCGTGCGGGTGTCTCGCCCTGCAGCGCGGCGAGCTCGTCGTACGCCTGTTCGGCCGACAGCTTCAGCATCGCGTCCATGCCGTCCACGTCGATCGCCTCGTTGATCCACAGCGGATCCGCTGGATCGTCCAGCATCGCACCGACCACGGTGAACAGCCGGCTCTGGCTGCCCAGCGGCAGCGGTGAATCCCGATTCGCGAAGATGTTCTGCGCCAGGTTCGACCACAGTACGTTCGCGTACGCCGCACCCGCAGACGACGCGTTGTTCTGAGCATCCCAGGTGCGCAGCAGCGCGACGGCATCCTGCGCGCCCTTGCCGTCGACCTCGATCTCGCCCATCGCGGTGGCGAGCTGCTTGCCGATCCACATCTCGTTGTCCATCTGGATCTCGCGCATGTCCCGCGCCGTCAGTGGTGCCGCCGCCGCGCGCCGCTCGATGAGGTGCGCGATGCGCGCGGCACGGTACCCGTCGTCCCAGTCCCGCGTGAGGAAGTGGTCGTAATCGTCCGTGACGATCGCGTTGTTCGCCGTGACGATGTACCCGGATGTCGGGTTGTACGCCACCGGAAGCTCCTCGAACGGGATGTAACCGGTCCAGTCGTACGCGCTGTCCCAGCCCGGCTGCGGCAGCCACCCGTCGCCCGCACCGCGCGTGGGCAGGCGCCCAGGCGTCTGGTATCCGATGTTGCCCTCGGTGTCGGCATAGATCAGGTTCTGCGCAGGCACGTCGAACAGCGACGCCGCGTAGCGGAAGTCGTCGAAGTCCTGTGCGGTGGCCAGCGCGAAGATCGCGGTCGACGCGGTTCCGGCATCCAGCGCCGTCCAGCGCAGACTCACGGCGTACTCGCCCTCCGGGACCTCGGGCGCACCGGCCAGGGGCAGCACTGCGCCTCCGGTGCCGACCACCGGATCATCGGCGACGCCCGTGAAGTCTTCGGTCAGCCCCGAGATGATCGGTCCGTGCACCGTCTCGCGAATCGTCAACGGCACGTCGGCGGCACCGGCGACCTTGATCGTCTCCTCGCGGACCTCGAGCGGCACGAGCTGCCCGTCGCGCCAGTACGAATCGCCGTCCACGCGCTCGACGTACAGGTCGGTCACGTCGGTGGTGAGGTTCGTGAACCCCCACGCGACCTGGGCGTTGTGCCCGATCACGATGCCGGGCAGGCCGGAGAACGAGAAACCGCCCACGTCGAACGGGCACTCCTCGGTGACCTCCGAGCACTTCAGCTGCACCTGGTACCAGACGCTCGGCAGCGAGGCGCCGAGGTGCGGATCGTTCGAGAGCAGCGGCATCCCTGACTCGGTCAGCGCACCTGAGACGACCCACGAGTTCGAGCCGATTCCCTCGCCGACATCGCCCACGAGCAGGCTTGCGGCCTCGATGACCGAGTCGGCCTGCTGCCAGTCCACGGTGGTGAGCGCGGCCTGCGCGTCCGCCTCGCCGTCGGTCGGTGCCGTGTAGGCGGCGGGTTCGGCATCCGTCTCGGTCCCGAGCGCGGGCACCGTGGAGATCTTGGGGACGATCACCGGGTTCTGCTCGAACGGGTACGCCGGGTACAGCTTCTCGAGCGTCGCCTGCGTGGCCTGGGCATCCGAGCCGTCGGCGCCCAGCTGGGAGGCGAGCAGGGCGCGCTCGGTCTCGTCCTCGATGTTCGTGCGGAGATCCCAGGCCATGGCCTTCAGCCAGGCCACCGAGTCGGCCGGTTCCCACGGCTCGACCTCGTAGTCCGGATTCTGGATGCCGAGGACGGCGTACTCCAGGCTGAGATCGGCGCCGCTGCGCGTCGCGAGATATGCGTTCACGCCGTCCGCATACGCCTGGTAGTAGCCGAGCGTGGTCTCGTCCATCGCCGCGACCTCCTCCTCGGCGACCTCGCGCCAGCCGAGGGTGCGCAGGAACATGTCCGTCGCGACCTGGGACTCGCCGAACATCTCGGCCACCCGTCCGCTGGTCACGTGCCGGCGGAAGTCCATCTCGAAGAAGCGGTCCTGCGCGTGCACGAACCCCTGCGCGTAGAACAGGTCGCCGGAGCTGTCGGCCGTGATGGTCGGGATGCCGGAGGCATCGCGCTGCACGCTCACCTGCGCGTCGAGACCGGGAAGCTCCACGGTGCCGGAGGTCTGCGGCAGCGAGCGGCTGATCGTCCAGGCGACGAAGAATCCTGCGGCGACCGCGATCACGACCACGGCCGCGATCACGGTGAGCAGGATCGCGCCGATCCGTCGCCCGATCGAGCGGCGCGGCGCGGCGGATTCGGGCTCAGCTGTCGTCATCGTCATGGAGTCCTTCGGGTAGTGCCGTGAGACCCGGTTCCACCGGATCGGGGTGCGCGTGTCGGGTCACGCGCACCCCGGCATCCTAACCCGACGGGAGCCCTCCCACGGACTCGGCGCCGCTCAGCCGATCAGGCTCGGCTGGAGGTCGCGCAGCGTGCGGCGGTGCGTCATGCGGGTGACGCCGACCATCGCGAGCACCAGGGCGCCGACGAGCCAGATCGCGAGGACCGCGAGATCCCAGCCGGCACGGGCGAGATTCCCGCCGTACATCAGCTGGCGCATGGCGTCGACGACGTAACCGAGCGGCAGGACGTGGTGCAGTGCCGCCAGCGGTTCCGGCAGCGTCTGCCACGGGAACGTCCCGCCGGCCGTGACCAGCTGGAGCACCATCAGCACGAGGCCGAGGAACTGCCCCACCGAGCCCAGCCAGACGTTGAGCGCGAGGATGATCGCCGCGAACGTCGCCGAGGCGAACACCATCACCCCGAGCGTTCCGAACAGGTTGTCGAAGCGGAATCCGAGCGTGATCGACAGGATGCCCATCAGCCCGACCATCTGCAGCGCGCCCAGCATCGCCGGCGTGAGCCACCCGGCCAGCGTCACGCGGATCGGCGAGTGCAGGGCCGTGACGGCCCGTCGCGAGATCGGCTTGACGATGAGGAACAGGGCGTAGATGCCGATCCAGGCGGCCAGTGCGGCGAAGAACGGCGCGAGTCCTGCGCCGTAGTCCTCGGCCGAGGCGACCTTGTCGCTGGAGACGGAGACCGGGTCGGCGATCGTGTCGGCCTGGTCGGCACGGAGCTCCGGGGTGGATGCCGGGATGCGATCGACCCCGTCCTGCAGGCCGTCGCGCAGCTCGACGGTTCCGCCCGCGAGCGTGGAGAGCCCGTCGCGCAGCTGGGCGGCGCCGTCGTTCGCGGACGCCGCGCCGGTGGCGACCGTGCCCGCGCCGGTGGCGAGCGTCGACGCGCCGGAGGCGAGCTGCGATGCGCCGTCCGCGACGGACGCGGACCCGGCGGCGAGCTGGTCGACCTTGCCGACGGCATCCTGCACCTTGGCGTTGCCGTCCTGCAGGCGCTGCGCGACCGGGTCGAGCCGGCCAAGGACCTGGTCGATCTGCTCCTGGCTGACGCCCTGCTCGGCCAGCAGCGTCTGGATGTCGGCGCGCGCCTGGGGGAGCGCATCGGCGGCCTGCTGCACGGCGGACCCGGCGCGATCGGCCGCATCGGCGAGCTGCCGATTGCCGTCGCTCACCTGCCTGGCGCCGTCCGCGAGGGTCGCGGCGCCGCCGGAGAGCGAGTTCGCGCCATCGGCGAGCTGCGCGGTGCCGTCGGCGAGCTGGGCGGTGCCGTCGGCGAGGGCCGCGCTGCCGGATGCCGCGGATGCCGAGCCGTCCACCAGCTGCGTCGCGCCGTCGGTGGCGGTGATCATGCCGTCGCGGACGTCGCTCAGTCCGGTGAGCAGCTTCTCGGCCGCCTCGCTGCCGACCATCTCGGCCACGGAGCTGCGGATCTTCTCGACGGCCTGCGTCCCCATCGAGGAGGCGAGGTAGTTGTTCGCGTCGTTGGTCTCGAGTTCGATCCGCGCCTGGTGCGGGTCGGTTCCGGATGCCGAGGTGAGCGCCGCGGAGAAGTCCGCGGGGATCGTGACGGTGAAGTCGACGTCGCCGTCGTGCAGGGCCTGAGCCGCCTCCTCGGAGGTCATCTCCTGCCAGTCGAACGCGTTGCCCTCGATGAGGTTCTCGGCAACGTCCTCGCCGTAGTTGGTGGCGTCGTCGCCGGTATCGGTGCCGGTGTCCTCGACGACCAGGGCGACGGGGACTTCGGAGAACTTGCCGTACGGATCCTGGTTGGCCCAGAGATACAGGCCGCCGTAGAGAATGGGGACGCACATCAGCGCCAGCAGGGCGATGACGCCCATCTTGCTGGCGGTCAGCCGCCGCAACTCGGCGGCGATCATGGCGGGGACCTTCATCGCGCGCCCTCCTCTTCGGGGTCGTCGTCCGTGCGCTCGTGGAGCGAGGCCGACGCTGCCGCTTCCTCGCGATCGTCGACCGGGGTCGAGTCGGCCGCTTCCCCTCGTTCTTCGAACGAGGCCGGCGCAGCCGCGCGAGTCGAACCGAGGTCGCTGCCGGGTAGGGGTTTCTCGTCGTGCGGGAGTCCCGATTCGTCGTCCTCGTCGTCCTCGCTCGACGCGTGAGCGGGCGCAGGCTCCGGCAGCCGGAGCGGCTCGATCGGCCCGGAGGCGTTGACGGCTCCCAGCTCCTGCATGCGCTCCAGGGCGACAGCTGCCGAGCCGCCGAGGATCACGAGCATCGCGATGCCGCGGTCGGCGAACTCGCCGGCGATGCGCCACCATCCGTCCGGGCTGCCGCCGTGCCGGTCGGGCGAGACCAGCACGATCGCCTCGACGCCGTCGCGAAGCACGGCGAGCTCGCACAGGATCCGAACCCGTGCGGCCGGATCCACGGTGCCGATCGGCGCCGAGCCCAGGTCGTCATAACCGACCTGGGCCAGCCACCGGCGGGCGTGCAACGGCGTGGCCGGCTTCCCGGCGAACATGAGCTCTTCAGCGACGACGCCCGCCAGCGCGATGTCGGGGTGCGGGTCGCTGACGTCCGGTGCATCGACGAGCGCGACGGTGCGCCGCAGCGCCTTCGCGTCAGCCGCGCCGTCGATCGTGACGAGGCCGGTCTCCGTCTTCATCCGCCCGCTCGCGATCAGGCCGAGCACGGTCGGACGCTGCTCTGTCTCGGCGAGGGCGTAGCGGACGGCGCCGCTGTGGAACTTGAGGCTCGTCTTCGGCAGTGCGCGTCCCTTGCTCACGTCCTGCAAGGTGACCTTCATTTGACGATCTCCGCCCCGACGAGTTCCGGATGCGCGGTGAGGAGCTCGTCCGCCTCGCGCCAGGAGAGGCCGGCGATGCTCAGCACGGAACGCACCGCGAGGTTCTGGGCGCCGGTGCTGGCGGCATCCGTCCGGGACACCACGGTGCGGGCCATCTCCTCGATCAACCGGGCGACCGTCGGTGCCGGGAGGTCGGTGCGCAGGCTGCCTGCCTCCTGGCCTCGGCGCACGAGATCGGCGACGGTGCGCCGCAGCGGCGCGAGCGCGTCCGCGGTGTCGGCGACGTGCGCTTCGTCGAGGGCGAGGGCGGCGGCGACCTGTACGTGCGCGGCCTCCTGCCACAGGCGTGCGGCGAGGCGGGCGAGCGCGATGCGGGCATCGGCGTCGTCGATGGACGCGGCGATGGCGTTGAAGCGCTGCGCGCCGTTCGCGATCAGTTCGCGGACGAGCGCGTCGCGGTCGTCGAAGTGCCCGTAGAGCGTTCGGCGGGAGAGACCCGCGCTGCGGGCGATGACGTCGACGGACGCGTGCGGGTCGTTCGCCAGGGTGGCGCGGGCCGCGTCCAGGATTCCGGCGCGGTTCTCGACCGCGTCGCGGCGGGGTGCACGGGTTGTCATGCCCCCATTCTACGATCATGCACAAGCGTGTGCAAGATAACTCGGTGCTTTCTCAGCATCCGCCCCCACGGGCGCACAGAAAAGGGGGCCGACACGCCAGATGTCGGACCGAATCGTGGAAACGGTCCGACAGGTGGCGTGTCGGCCCCCGAAGTGGAAGGAGCGGGCGTGGAATCAGTCGGTGCCGGAGTCGAAGGCTGCGCCCTCGGATGCCGCATCCACCGCATCCGCGAGGGCCTCTTCGGTCTCGGCGAGCGTGGTGCCTGCGACCGAATCCGTGATCTCGTTCGCTTCGCCGGCGGTCACGCGTCCGACGAGCTCGCCCGTGGCGCCGCCGACGAGGCCGAGGCCCGCGTACTGCTCGAGGCGGGCGCGCGAGTCGGCGATGTCGAGATTGCGCATCGTGAGCTGGCCGATGCGGTCGACCGGGCCGAAGGCGGCGTCGCCGACGCGCTCCATCGAGAGCTTCTCCGGGCCGTACGACAGGTTCGGCGAGACGGTGTCGACGATGGTCCAGTCGTCGCCGCGGCGCAGCCGCACCGTGACGGAACCCGAGATCGTCGAGCCGACCCAGCGCTGGATGGATTCGCGCAGCATGAGCGACTGCGGCTCGAGCCAGCGACCTTCGTACATGAGGCGACCGAGGCGCCGGCCCTGCTCGTGGTAGGTCGCGAGGGTGTCCTCGTTCAGGATGCCGTTGACCAGGCGCTCGTACGTGATGAACAGCAGCGCCATCGCCGGAGCCTCGTAGATGCCGCGGGACTTCGCCTCGATGATGCGGTTCTCGATCTGGTCGCTCATGCCCAGGCCGTGACGCCCCCCGATCCTGTTGGCCTCGTCCACGAGCGCCACCGGGTCGGAGTACTCGACGCCGTTGATCGCGACGGGACGGCCGCCCTCGAACGTGACGGTGACGTCCTCGGTCTCGATCGCGACGGACGGGTCCCAGAACTTCACGCCCATGATCGGGTCGACGGTCTCGAGAGACACGTCGAGGTGCTCGAGAGTCTTGGCCTCGTGCGTGGCGCCCCAGATGTTGGCATCAGTGGAGTACGCCTTCTCGGCGGAGTCGCGGTAGGGGAAGTCGTGGGCGACGAGCCAGTCGCTCATCTCCTTGCGTCCGCCCAGCTCGGTGACGAAGTCGGCATCCAGCCAGGGCTTGTAGATGCGCAGGCGGGGGTTCGCGAGCAGGCCGTAGCGGTAGAACCGCTCGATGTCGTTGCCCTTGTAGGTGGAGCCGTCGCCCCAGATGTCGACGCCGTCCTCCTTCATGGCGCGCACGAGCAGCGTGCCCGTGACGGCGCGACCCAGCGGTGTCGTGTTGAAGTAGGTCTTGCCGCCGGAACGGATGTGGAACGCACCGCAGGCGAGGGCGACGAAGCCCTCTTCGACCAGCGCGGTCTTGCAGTCGATCAGGCGCGACTTCTCGGCACCGTACTCGAGCGCGCGGCCGGGGATCGACTCGATGTCGTCCTCGTCGTACTGGCCGAGGTCACCCGTGTAGGTGTATGGGACGGCGCCCTTGTCGCGCATCCACGCGACGGCGACGGAGGTGTCGAGTCCTCCGGAGAAGGCGATGCCGACGCGCTCGCCGACGGGGAGGGACTGAAGGACCTTGGACATGGTTCCCAGTCTATCGGCGCGCGGCGTGTCGCCCTGATCGGCCGGTATCGCAGGGCGGCG
This sequence comes from Microbacterium sp. ZKA21, assembly GCF_050434165.1. Lineage (NCBI taxonomy): Bacteria > Bacillati > Actinomycetota > Actinomycetes > Micrococcales > Microbacteriaceae > Microbacterium > Microbacterium sp. ZKA21. The sequence goes on along the minus strand of NZ_JBNPVV010000003.1, from coordinate 25,000 downwards.
GAGAAGATTTCGGACGATTTCGTGACGAATCGGCGATGACGCCGTCTTACAGGTGAGGCTGTTCTTCTCGCCTCGCGGATGGCGCCTCCCGGCGCCCTGACTGAAGGAGCAGACATGGCTGATCAGGTTTCCGGTGCTGCGGCCAAGACGCGTGCGGTCGAGGCGGCGTCGGGCGAGCACGGACGCACGGTCATCGATGACGCGGTGGTCGCGAAGATCGCCGGCATCGCGACCCGCGAGGTCGAGGGCGTCTACGCGCTCGGCGGCGGGGCCGCCAGGGTCGTCGGAGCGATCCGCGATGCGCTGAACTCCACGGATCTCACCCAGGGCGTCAGCGTCGAGGTCGGCGAGCGCCAGGTCGCCGCCGACATCACGATCGTCGCGGCCTACCCGGTGTCGTTGCAGAAGGTCGCCGCCGACGTGCGCGCCGCCGTGTACCGTGCCATGGAGGAGCTCGTCGGCATGGAGGTCGCTGAGGTCAACGTCACCGTCAACGACGTGCACATCCCGTCGGATGACGAGGACGACGCCGAGGAGGCGCGGGTCCGGTGACTCCCACGGTGACGGGGGCGCTCTTCGCCGGAGCGCTCGCGGTGTGCTGGATCGCCTTCGGCTTCTGGGCATTCGTGTTCGTCGCCGTCGCCGTGCTGGTCGGTGCGGGAATCGGCCGGATCGTGGACGGTCGGCTCGATGTGCGGGCGATCGCCGACGCCGTGCGCGGACGCCGCTCGTCGTCATGACGACGCGCGAGCCGTTCGGCGGGCGGACGACGATCACGGCGCGGGCGCTCCAGCAGTTCGCCGTCGGCGTCGTCTCGGATGCCGCCGACGTGAGGGCCGATCGAGTGCATGTGGATCTGGGGGACCAGCACGGCGCGCTCCGCGTCTCGGTCACGGTGCCGGTTCTGCTGGGGCGATCCGAGGACCTCGTGCGGCGCGGAACGGGAATCCGCGACCGCGTCATCGCGTCGCTGGGCGACGACGCGGGTCGTCGTGTCGGCGTCGTGGACGTCCGCTTCTCGGGTGTGGTGCGCGTGGACAGGAGGGTGCAGTGAGCGAGACGCCACGCGTGTATCGACGTGTTCTCCGTCGGGAGACGCACGCGTCGCGCACGACCTCGTCGGTCGTCGCGGTGGCGGTGCTCATCGTGCTGATCGTCGGGGGGATCGGCGTGATGACCTGGTCGGTGCTCGATGTGGGGGTCGCGCACCGGGTGACGGCATTGTCGACGGGCGCAGGGGTGGGGACCCTGATCGCCGTCGGATGCGTCGCCATCGTCCTCGCCGTCGTCTTCCTCGCGGCCGCCGTGCTGCCGGGCCGGCGTGCGCGGCGGGCGCGCACGCTCGCCGCGCACGCGCTGCTCGTGGACGACGGTGTGCTCGCTGACGCCGTGGCGGATGCCGTCGCATCGCGTTGCGGGCTCGACCGGTCGCAGGTGAGCGCTGTGGTCGGTCGCCGGTCCGTCCGCGTCGAGATCGTGCCCACCAGCGGGTCCGTCGTCGACGAGGATTCCGCTGGGCAGGCAGCGCGGCGCGTGTTCGACGAGCTCGGCTTCGCGGTCGAGCCCACGGTCGTGGTCCGGGATCGGGGGGTCATCGGATGAACGCGACCAATCGTGTCGTCAACCGCGTCGCGCTGGCGCTCGTGGCGCTCGTCCTGGGGGTCGGGGGCGCCGCTCTGCTGCTGCACGTGGTGGACCCGGCGTGGGCGCAGCCGTTGCGCGCGCAGCTCGATGACGCCGTCGCCGCCGTGGGGCGGCTATTCGGCGATGCCGCCGTCATCGCGCCGGACGGGCGGCGCATCCCTGCGGCCGCGCTCGCCGCGGCGGGGGCGGGCGTGCTGATCGTCGTGCTCGCGGTGATCTTCGTCTCGACGCGGGGCGGCGGCCGATCCGCCACGGCGCTGTCGGTGCGTGATCCCCGCGGGGCCACCTCGGCGGACGCGAACATCGTCAGCGCCATCGTCGATGCGGAGCTCGAGCGCCGGGCCGATGTGATCGCCGTGCACACCGACGTCCACATGGTCCGTGGGGAGACCGTGGTGCGGATCCGTGTGCGCCCACGTCGGGGCGCCGACCTCGTCGGGGTGCTCGCGGCGGCGGGTACGGCGACCGAGGAATGGGCGGCGCTGTGCGGCAGGCGGATGCCGGTGCTGCTGCATCTCAGCGAGCACCGCCTCGTCGACCGTCTCCGATCCACCACCCGGGTCAGGTGAGCCGATGACGGAGATGCAGCTGGACGGCGTCGACGACGCACTGATCGTGGCGAGGGCCGTGGATGGGGACACGGCCGCGTTCGCAGTGCTCGTGCGGCGCTACGCGCCGATGATGCGAGCGCACACGCGCCGTCTGCTCGGCGGCAACGCCGACGTCGACGACATCGTCCAGGAGACGTTCGTCGTGGCCTGGCAGCGCCTGGACGAGCTCGACGACCCTGCGGCGGTGCGGCCATGGCTGATGCGCATCGTCAGCCGCCGCGCGATGGATCGGCGCCGGGCGGCGCGGGTGCACCTCGACGTGGACGATGTCGAGCACGAGGCGCCGGTGGCGCTCTCGCCCCCGCGGATCGTGGAGGCGAGAGCGCGCGCCGCGGCGCTCGACGAGGTGCTCGCGGAGCTTCCGGAGGCGCAGCGGCAGTGCTGGGTGCTGCGCGAGCTCGCCGGGCAGTCCTACGACGAGATCGCCGAGGAGCTGTCGATTCCGGCATCCACCGTGCGGGGCCTGCTGGCCCGTGCGCGCAAGTACATCATCGTGAGGATGGAGCAATGGCGATGACCCCGCACTTCGACGATGAGCATCTCGACGGCCACACCATCCAGGAGCTGAGCGCGTATCTCGACGCGGGACGGCGGCCCGCGGACCCGTCCATCGACGAGTCGCCCGGCTGCCGGCTGGCACTGGACGCTCTGGAGCGTCTGCACGGCCTGGCTCCCGAACTCCTGACGGCCGATGAGGAGGACATCGCGCTGGTCGACGACACCTGGGTGGCCGCCGTGATGGCGGGCATCGCGCTGGATGCACGGGCCGGGAGACGGATCCCGTACGCCTCCGAGTTCGGCGACCTCGCGATCACGGAGGGGGCCGCGCGCGGGCTGGTCCGCGCGGCGGAGAACCGGGTGCCGGGCGTGCTCGTCGGCCGATGCCGGTTCGACGGCGACGTGTCGCAGCCGGGCGCACCGGTCGGGGTCGACGTCGACATCAGCATCCTCTACGGGCGACCGGTGCGCGAGGTCACCGCGGCCGTCCGCGCCGAGATCCTGCGCAATCTGCAGCGGCACACCGACCTGGAGATCACCGGCGTCGACATCCGGGTCCACGACGTGCACCTGCTGCCGTCCGCCGAGAGGGGAGTGACCGATGGTCGATGAGGAACTGGCCACGGCGCTGGAGGCTGCCGTGCTTGCCGTCCCCGGCGTCGTCGGACTGTACCGCTCCGGCACGCTGCTGGGCAACGCGCTGGAGGCCGCGACGGAGGTGATCGGGCTCCGTGACGCGAGTCCGCGTCTGCGCATCACGCGCGAGGCGGAGCGCACCAGGGTCGAGGCGGCGATCGGTGCGAGCGAGTCCACCGCCGCATCGATCACGATCGCGCGCGTGCGGGACGCGATCATCGAGGTCGTGGCCGGGCGCTCGCTGCCGCCGGCCGACGTCGTGCTGACGGTCGTGCGCGTGGAACCGGCCTGACGCGGCCGGGCGGGTCGCCGGGACGGGCACCTGTCCGACCCGACGGCCCCCGACCCGACGGCCCCCGACCCGACGGCCCCCGACCCGACGGCCCCCGGCCGGCCTGACACCGGCCAGCTGTGTGCCGGATTTCGGATGCTTCGGCATCCGCCCGGCGAGTCGGGGTTCGAATGACGCGGGACACGCCGTGCAGCACTCGACCCGTCCGGGATTTGGCACCAGAGTGATGCTCGGAGGTGCGACATGGGCGAGGCGATCCTGTGGGGCTCGGTGGCGGCGGCGCCGCTCATCGTCGGCGCCGTACTGGCGACCCTGCGGCCGTGGCCGCCGAAGTGGCTGGGGATCGTGCTCGGATTCGGTGCGGGCGCCCTGATGGCGTCGATCGCGTTCGAGCTCTGGGAGGAGGGGCTCGACCTGGCCGGTCCCCTCCCGCTGGCGATCGGCGTCGCCGTCGGTGCGGCCTGCTATTACATTGCCAACCGCATCGTCGAGAAGCGGGCGACCGCGTCCGCCGGATCGCAGGGCGCACCGCTCGCCGTCGGCGCGCTGCTCGACGGCATTCCGGAGCAGCTCGTGCTCGGCATCGGCCTCGCGTCCGGCGAGGGCGTGAGCGTCGCGCTCGTCATCGCGATCCTGGTGTCGAATCTTCCGGAATCGATCGGCTCGGCATCCGATCTCCTCGAGGACGGCATGAAGCGATCCCGCGTGCTCGGACTGTGGGCTGGCGTCGCCGTGGCGTGCGCACTGGCGACCGTCGCGGGTTTCGCCCTGGCGGACGCCGTGACCGCGGAGTTCCGTGCCGCGGCCAGCGGATTCGCGGCCGGCGCCCTGCTCGTCATGCTCGTGGACTCGATGGTGCCGGACGCGCAGTCCAAGGCGAAGGACGTCACGGGTCTCGCGACGGTGCTGGGCTTCGCCGTGGCGGCGGGGCTGTCGCTCGCGAGCTGACCCGCCGCGCGCTGACCCGTCGGGCGATCGATCCGGGATCCGGCACGGCATGCCGCGCCCGCCATCTCCGTTCAGTACCCCGGGTACTCCTCGAGCTTCTGCTCGAACTCGGCCCGGTCGCCCTCGCTGAGCAGCTCCGGTGCGAGGAACATGATCTGCAGCCCCTCGACGGGCTCGCCCGTACGGGCCGCCTGCGCCTCGCGGGATGCCGTGAACTCACCGGACTCGTCGTGCGACGTGTCGAAGATCGTCGCGTAGAACCGCCGCGGGCCGGGGTAGTCGTCGCTGTACCACTCCCAGGTGTCCTGGGTGCGCGGATCGGCGGAGCCGTACAGCTTCTCGCGCATGGACTCGTCGAGACCGCTCGTCGCGTCGTTCAGCGAGATGATCCCCCACATGTCGTGTTCGGTCAGCACTTCGTCGATCACGCCCATGACCTCGAGCTTGCGGTCGTAGTCCTGGATCGGCTCGTTCGTCCCCCACTTCGCGGACGTGTACTGCACCAGCATGGACTCGCCGCCGTAGCCGTTGCGCTCGGGGCGCAGATCCTCGTCGCCCGCAGGGCTCCAGGTGTACCCGAACTCGGCGCTCAGACGCTTCTTGATGTCGTCGAGGGCAGCCTCCGAGGACTCCCGCACCTCTTCGAGCGAGGGCTGCGCGAGGACGTCCGTGCTCGACGTGCCCTTGATGCCCGGGTAGGCCTCCTCGTGCTTCTGCTCCTCGGACTTCGCCCCGCCGTAGCTTCCGGATGCCGAGGTCTGCACAGCGCCCATCGCCCCGACCGTCGCAGTGTTGAACAGCAGGGCGATCGACAGCGCGACCGCTCCCAGCGCGCGACCGCGGCGCGTCACGAGAGCCCAGACCGCGAGGCCGACGATGAGCAGCTGCAGGGCGAGCATCGTGACGCCGTAGATCGTGTCGGTCCCGCCGGCGAGGAACGTGCCGAGCAGGATCACGGCGAACAGGATGCCGGAGACCAGCGCGACCCAGCCGATCGCATTCGCCGGCTGCTTCGGTGCCTCGAGCGTCGCCACGGCGTTCTGCGCCGCGACCGCGGCGGGGTCAGGGGTCCGGCGTGCGCCGCGATAGCCGCCAGGCGGCGGCAGTGGCGGGGCCCCGTCGGAGTTCGTGACGTAACGGGCGCGCTGCTGATCGGGATCTACCATGGCCTGTCCGTCCCCGAGCCCGAACCGTCGCCGTCCTCGTTCTCCTGGCGCTCCTCGCGGCCCTGATTCAGACGGTCCTCGATGTCCCCGAGCTGGTCTTCGCTCGGGCCCTCCTGTTCGGGCTGCTCCTGCGGTTCCTCGCCCTCGCCGCTGTTGTTCTGCTGCTGTTCCTGCTGCTTCTGCTTGAGCCGCTCCTCGGTCTCGTCGAGCGTGTCGCCCATGCTGCGCTCGGGATCGGACGACTGCTCGTCGGCTTCCGGTTGGCCGCATTCCGGCGGCGTCTCCAGCGTCACGGTGAGCGCCTCCGCGTACAGCTCGGCAGCCCCGGCGCCGTCGCCCTCATCGCGTGCAGCGTCGCCCATCTGCTCGATCACGAGCGCAAGATTGACGCGGACGCCGCAGACCTCGAGCCCGTGCGCGAGCGGCAGCGCCTCCTCGAACTTCGCGCGCGCCTCGGGAAGCTGCGCCGAACCGGCCAACCCGACGCCGACGTTGAACGGCGCCTTGTAGGGCTCGAACCAGTTCAGGAACTCCTGCCCCTGGCCGGCGCGGATCGTGCCCTCGTAGTCGCCGACGACGTACGACGTGATCGACTGGTGCGCGAACGCGTACATGCTGAGCAGTTTGCCGGTGAAGAGCAGGGCGGCGATGGTCAGCGGGAGGGTCCCGATCACGATCCACTTCCGGATGCTGCGGCGCCGCCGGTTCGCGGCCAGCAGTGCGGCGGCGGCGTCGGTCGAATTCGGAGCGGTCATCGGTCCCCTCCTGCGCGTGAGGACAGCCCGCGCAGCCGCGCCACGCGCGCGGTCGCCACCGCGAGCTCGACGGCGAGCAGCAGCACCATCACGACCGCGGCGATCCAGTACAGCTCGATGACGTTGCCGACCTCGCCGGAGTCGGCGTAGTTCGTGGTCGTCGTCGGCGCCTCCGGCAGTTCGATCGCGGCATCCGCCGTCCGGTGCTGGTACGGGATGCCGAGGTCCTCCGCGATCGTCTGCAGGGTGCCCTCGTCGATCACCGACAGGGCATCGGCGCCCTGGTACTGGATGTACGAACCGCCGGCGTCGCCGAGGGAGGTGTCCCGCATCGGGCCGCCCTCGGCAGTGCCGTAGCCGAGCACGGCGCCGCCGTCGGTGTACTCGGCGCTCGCCGCGAACGACTCGGGCTCGGTGGCAGCGGTCTGCTCGCCGTCGCCGAAGTAGAACACCATGCGCGCGCGGTCCGGCGAGGAGGACGCCGCGTTCTGCAGCGTGTCGGACACCAGACCGCTCGCGATGCCGATCGACGACCCCTGCGACTGCGCGGTGACCTCGGGGCGCAGCACTTCCATCGCGGATGCGAGAGCCGTGGTGTCGGTGGTCAACGGCATCCGCAGGTCGGCGGTCGCATCGAAGGTGACCAGCGCGAAGCGGGCGCCGGGGTACTCGTCGATGATCGACTGGACATCGGCGCGGACGCCGTCCAGGCGCGGCTGGTCGCCGTCCCAGTCCTCCGCGACGATGCTCGCGGTCGTGTCGACCACCAGCACGATGTCGGTGTCGGTCGCGAGGGTCTGGCTCGTCCCGCCGGGGATGCCGGGGCGCAGCAGCAGCGCGCAGCACGCCAGCACCAGGAGGAGCCGCCCGACCCACAGCAGCCGTGCGCGCAGGCCCGGCGCCTTGAGGAGGCAGAGCACGGCGACTGCGGCCAGCGGCAGGCAGATCAGGGCGATGAGCCAGGGGCTCAGAACGGGTTGGAAGATCACAGTCGCACCCTCCACAGCACCACGACGAGGCCGAGGACCGGCAGCACGAGAAGCACGATCCACAGGTTCGGCTGATCGCTCCACACGACCTGCGCCTGCCCGCGGAGCTCCGTCGCCTCCTGCTCCTGCACCTGCGCGACGATGTCGTCGACCGTGGTCGTCTCACGCAGACCGAAGGCCGCACCGCCGGTGGCCTCGGCCGCGGCGATCAGCTCCGCGCTCGGGCCGGCGTCCTTGCCCTCGACCGGGTTGAGGGCGAACACCCGGATCTGCTTGGATGCCGCATACGCCGCCGCCTCCTCGAGGGTCACGATCGATGCGCCGTTGACCTCGTTGTCCGTGGCCAGGATGATCGACCGGCTGCGCTCGTCGCCCTCGTGATCGAAGCCGACGGCGCAGGAGGCGAGCCCGTCGCCGATGAGCGACGCCCCGGATCCGTTCAGCGTGCCGACCCAGTGCTCCGGGATGCCCTCGGCGTAGTCGAAGCTCTCCCTGATGCGCTGGAGGTGCTCGCGGACGAAGTCGTAGTCGTCCGTCAGGGGGAAGATCTGCACGGCAGAGCTGTTGAAGATCGTCAGCCCGATGCGCTCGCCCTCGAATCCGTCGAGCAGCTCGTCGAAGACGGTCAGCACCTCGACGTCGACGTCGCTCATCGAGCCGGAGACGTCCAGGCACAGCATGATGTCGCGGCTCGTATTGACGGGCTGGATCGTCTGCGACGACATCGGGCGGGCCGCGACGACGCCGGCCAGCAGCACCGTCACCGATGCGAGCGCGAGCAGGCCCGCGAGGGCGAGGGCGCGCCGGCGGACCGCCTGCCGGAACGACGGCAGAGCGCGCAGCCGCTCGGCGCGGGCGATGGGGGCGGCGTCGGCCGCGGCATCCGCTCTGCGACGGCGCAAGCCGACCAGCAGCCCAACGCCGACGGCGATCAGCGCGGCGAAGACGGCACCGACGAGCATCCAGATGTTCGCTAGTTCCATGCCGTCACCACCGTCCGCGCGGCGGCGAGGCCCGCCGCCGGGTCGATCGCAGGTCCCCGGCGGAACACGCTCGGGTAGTAGTGCCGATGCAGGGCGTCGATGAGCGCAGGGTGGACGCCGAGTGCGATGAGGTCGTCGAGCGCGAGCACGGGCGCCTCGATGCCGCTGTACTCGTTGACGAATGCGCGCACCGTGCGGCTGAGCTCGAGATTGGTGCGTTTGGCGTCGATCTCGCCGCTCGCGTGCGCCGCCTCGATGCCGTCGATCTGCTGAAGGTACTCGGTGCGCAGCACGGCGAGGACCTCGTCGGTGCGGGTCGGGCCGAGCGGTGTCGTTCCGGCGAGCTCGAGCCGCCGCTTCGGCCGGGTCAGGACGACGACGATCCAGGCCGCCAGGATCAGCAGCGCGAGGATGCCGATGGCGAGCAGCATCCAGCCCCACCCGTACTGAGCAGGAGGGTAGAGCTCGTCAGAACCGGACATTCGCCCTCCGGTTCAGCATGCGCAGGAGGTCGGTGACGGCGCCGTCCTGCGTGTCCAGGTCGACGCGGCTGATCTCGAGCCGGTCGAGCAGCTCGTCACGGCGTGCGGCGTCGGCGGCGGCGCTCGCCGCCAGTTCGCGCACGATCGCCTCGTCGCCCTGGACGAAGTCCGGTACCTGCCAGCGGCTGTAGACGTCGGCGCGGACCCGGCCGGTGGTGTGATCGAGCACGGGGTCGGCGTCGCGCAGCGCGATCCACAGCACGTCGTGCTGCACGCGCAGCCGGCGCAGCAGGCGCTCGGTCTCGTCCGTCACCGGCGCCTCGTCCGTGACGATCACGAGGATCATGCGTCGCGAGATAGTCCGGGCGACGTAGCTCAGCAGGCCGTCGCGGTCGCTCGGCGCCGTGCTCGCGTCGACGGCGCGGTCGATGCTCCGCAGGGCGTGCTCGAGAGCGCCCTCGCTGCGCGCCGGTGCCGTTCGCCGGATGCCGGAGGAGTCGCCGTGCACCACGGTGAAGTCGTCGCCGTGCCGCAGCGACAGGATGCCGAGAGCCCCGGTGGCGAGGATCGCGAGCTCCTTCTTGGGGCGCTCGTCATGCGCGAGCGCGGTCATGCCGCGGCCGGTGTCGACGACGAACATCACGGTGTGCATTCGCAGCGCCCGGTGCCGTTTGACCAGCGGTGTGCCCTGCTTGGCCGTGGCACGCCAGTCGATGTCTCGCACCTGGTCGCCGTACTCGTAGGCGCGCAGGTCCTCGAAGTCGTGACTGCGCCCGCGCATGAGCGATGCATATGCGCCGTCGAGCGCGTGCATCGACTTCTGCGACGAGTGGATGAAGAGCTTCGCCCGCACCCGCGTGATCAGACTTGCCATAGGTCCGTGAGCCTGTCGAACGGTTACGGGGTCGGCACAGCGGCGAAGATCTGGTCGATGATGTCCTCGCTCCGGACGCCCTCGGCATCCGCTTCGAACGTCAGGAGCACACGATGGCGCAGGACGAGATGGCGGAGCGTGCGGATGTCCTCCGGGACGACGTGCGTGCGTCCCATGAGGAGCGCGAGGGCTCTGGATGCCTGCAGGAACGCGATCGAGGCACGGGGGCTCGCACCGTACTTGATGAGGCGGGCGCGCTCCTCGCCGATGTACGGTGCGGGGTTCCGCGTGACGTAGGCGAGCTGGACGATGTAGTTGCGGATGGAGGCGTCCACGTACACGCGGCTCGCGATCTCCTGCAGCTGCTCGATGTCGGCGAGCGAGACTGCACTGCCGACGTGGCGGTCGGGGTCGAGCACTCCGGAGTCGATGCGGTTGAGGATCTCGAACTCCTCGGCGGGGCTGGGGTACTCGACGATCTCCTTGAGGAGGAAGCGGTCCATCTGCGCCTCGGGGAGCTCGTAGGTGCCCTCCTGCTCGATGGGGTTCTGCGTCGCGATGACGAGGAAGGGCCGGGGGAGGTGGTGCACCTCGCCGCCGATCGTGGTCTGGTGCTCCTGCATCGCCTCGAGCATCGCCGACTGCGTCTTCGCGCTGGAGCGGTTGATCTCGTCGAGCAGCACGAAGTTCGCGTGCACAGGGCCGAGCACGGTGCGGAAGGAGCCGGTCGCGGCGTCGTAGATCTGGTTGCCGGTGATGTCGCTGGGGAGCAGGTCCGGTGTGCATTGGATGCGCTTGAACTGCGCGCGCACGGTGTCGGCGAGCGTGCTCGCGGCGGTGGTCTTCGCGAGGCCTGGGACGCTCTCGAGCAGGATGTGGCCCCCGGCGATGAGCGAGATCAGCAGGCTGAGGCGCAGGCGCTCCTGGCCGACCATCTTCGCCGAGTACGCGTCCGTGATGATGCGGAGGATCTCGGTCGCACGGGAGAGCTCGGCATCGGTCGTCTGGGGGCCGGAGGCAGGGTTCCCTGATCCGCCAGGGTTCCCTGATCCACCAGGGTTCCCTGAGCCCGTCGAAGGGCCGGCTGTGGGCACGCTGCTGATCGGCGGCGCCGGTGCGGGCGGGGGAGGAGGGACTGCCGGGCCGGCGTTCGACGCGGGGTAGGGCTGGTTCATCTCGGTCTCCTCGCTCGCACCCTGGGGACACGTCGACGCCGTCCCCCGGGAAACAGCGTAACCCGAGGGTCAGTGGCCGATGACGCCCTGCAGGTCGACGGCGACCTGGATCGCGGGGATCGTCTCGCGCTTGTGGAGGTTCTCGACTTCTGCGGCACCGCCGAGGGAGAGCAGGGGGACGAAGATGAACGACTGGTCGTACGGCAGTTCGCCGTGCGCCTCGACGGCCTCCGGGAAAAGATCCCACTTCAAGGTGTCGGCGAGCTCGTCCGCTCCGTCGAGGCCGACCATGAAGAGGAAGTTGTCCAGGGTCGAATTGATGCCGACCGTTCGGCCTTCCCGGTAGAGGATCCCGACGACGCCCACGCTGGGTTCCCAGGTGATGAGGTCGCCGAGTCCGGTGGTCATGATGGGAATCGCGATGCCGTCGCCCTGGGTCTTGCCGATGCAGTCTCCGACTTCGGCTTCGTAGAGCTTCGGGTCGATGACCCGCAGGAAGCCGAGTCCGAAAGTGCCGTATCCGTACTGCTCCCAGATCTCGATCAGTTCGTCCGGGACGCGTCCTCGGTACTCCTCGATGATCTCCGCGGGGACGGGCGCATGCGGAACGAAATCAGCGATCTCAACCATGGTTCAAACCTACCTGAGGACGATGTTGATGAACGTGCTGTCCAGATCCACACCGGGGTTCTTGTTGATGAAGTCGATGACGGCGCGATCGATGTCGCCGACGCGCGACCTCCACTGCGAGCCCAGCGAAGAATTGATTCTGGTGTCTCCGACGCCCGAGATGTCCGTGACGTTGCCGCCGGCGATTCCGTCCAATCGGTGAGTCGCCGCTTGGCCGCGGAGCCACTCAGCGGCATGCGCTGCGGCATCCTCGCGGCTTTCGCCTCCGCGTCGAAGCTCTGTGATCTTGTCCTTGAGCGCAACGTCCCGCGCGTTCTGCTGGGCCCTGAGCGAGTCCGAAGTCCTGCCGTTGTCCAGATACTCGATCCGGTTCTTCAGCCAGTCCGAAACGGACGTGCTCTGCAGCGTGTCCATCTGCTCGTTGTACTGGCGGTTGTACTCCGCTGAGTCGTGATTCCTGTTCTTCTTGAACTTCTTCAGACTCACATCGATCTTGTTCGGCTTTCCGTCGAACTTGTCCTGGTCGCGGACTTCGCGGATGACGGTGTCGAAGTGCTCGTCGAGGTTGTCGGCGAGGCGGTGGAGCTTGTCCTTCGCGGACGAGGCGCCCTTGAGCGCGGCGTCTTTGAGTTCGCGGATGATGGGTTTGATCGCGGACATCAGTCGTCTCCTCCGAAGTCGAGGGCGGAGAACTCGGCGAAGAACGTCGACGTCAGCGTCTGAATGTCCGCACCGTGCAGCTTCATCGTCGACTGCGCCTCCTCCAGCGCCGCCAGATCCGCATGGAACTCGTCCGAATCGCCCGCGGTGGACTCCACCATCGGGGAGTCCAGAATCCAGTCGATGATCGCGGGCAGCTGCTCCGCGAGCGGCTCGATCGCCATCGGTGCGAGCTGGTTCAGCAGCTGCTCGATCACGATGTCCACCGCCGCGTTCAGCAGCTTCTTCTTGATGATCAGCATCGGCCCCGCCCCGGCCGCCGTGATCGGGTTCGTCAGCATCGCGACCAGCGTCACCAGCGTCGTGGTCACATCCACGATCACCTTGATCTTCAACCCCAGGATCGCCGCCGCACCGACATCCATCGCCACCGCAGCCGGAGGCATGATGTCGACCAGCTTCTGCAGATTCTGCGACCGGTTCGTGTTCCACGCGCTCATCGTCGCCGGACCCGTCCTGCCCATCAGCGACCCGGTCAGATCCCCGTTCATCTTCTGATCGATCGCCTGGATCACACCCTCCAGATCCGACCCGAAGTTCCGCACCAGAGTGGCACCCTTCGTGACCTCATCCTCATCGATATCCGGCCACTCGAAACCGAGCTTCTCCATCACCCAGACAAGCTCATTCGGCAACATCATCCCCACAGCGCACCACCTCCAAGAGGCACCTTAAGTGCATGCGGCACGGCATCGCGATGGGGAGAGGTCCCCATGCGCCATCGAATCCGTCCCCCGATCGGCCTGCAGACACCGGTGCGTTCGCGTCTCTAGAGTGGAGGCCGCGCTGCGTTCGCAGCGCCCGTTCGAAGGAGAGCGAACCGATGACCACCTCGCCGACACCCACGCGCAACGATCGACTGTGGCGGGTGACGATCATCGCGATCTTCGTCCTCGGGGTCGCGACGTGCGTGATCATTCCGATGTTGAACGGAAACTTCCGCTCCGCGACGGTCGGGTTGCCCGTGATCGCGTTCGGCATCCTGATCGCGGCGATCCGCTCGCTGAAGGACTGACTCGGAGCGAAGAGGTACGGCGGCCGACGTTCACGCGAACGGGGGATTCGCGCAATTGGGGAGGGGGAACGTCGGCCGCCGAGTCTGTGGGGAGTGCTGGGTCAGCGGCTCCAGCCGTCGTCATCGCGACGGTCGTCATCATCGCCGTGGCGATGGTCATGGTCCCGCTGGCCGCGGTCGCGCCTGTCATCGTCGCGGTCGCCGCGACCGCCGCGACCGTCATCGTGTCGGTCCCTGTCGCCGTCCGAGGCGCCGTCAGCGTCGTCCGAGGGGCTGTGCGGCTCCGGGTTGACGTGCTTCGGGCCGTCGTCATCGCGGTCGCGATCCGTCCGGTCCTGTTCATCGTCCGGTGTCGTCACCGGCGGGACGACGGGTGACGGCTCCGTGTTCGCCTCGTACTCGCCGGAGTCGTCGTCGGGTTCCTGCGGGGCTGGCGGCGGCACGGGAACGGCAGAGGCCACCGGGGTCTGCACCGGCGTGCGGACCGCGGTGCTGCGGTCGAGCGCGGGTTCGTCGACCGCGACGGTGTCGGTCACGACGCCGCCGGGAATCACCACGCTGGTCGAATCCTCGTCCGACGTACCGAACGCGGATGCCACCGCGGGCGCGGCCACGACTGCCAGGCCGAGCGCGCCGGCGACGGCAGCCGTCACCAGGGTCTTCCTGTTCATCGTGTCCTTCCCCAGGCCGCGCAGGAGCGCTGCGTCCCGCATACCAGGATGAAGGACGGATCTAACGGGCGGGGTAAAGGAACATGAAAGCTCTTTTAGATCCACAGGCATGTGCTCCGGCATCCGTATCCCCGACAATGGTTCCCATGCCTGTGCGCGAGCCGACCGCACCCGACGCGCGCTCCGACGCCGCCGGGTTCTCGGTGCGGGCGCGGCTGACGATCGTCATCACTCTCGTCGCAGCGCTCGGGATGCTGGCGGTCGGCATGGCCGTGTACGCGGTCGAGCGCCACCGCATCACCGAGAGCGTGCAGGACCAGCTCCGCGCGGACCTGGAATCCACCCGTCTGATCGTCGGCACCCCGCCGGACGGCGGATGGACCGATGCCACCGATGCCCTCGCGAGCGTCATGCGCGTGCTCGTGCCCGGCGAGACCAGCGGATCCATGGGCCTGGTCGACGGCGAGGTCGCGCTCGTCCCCGGCGTGGGACGCACGGTCGATCCCAGCGCGGACGAGGACTTCGTCGCGCGCGTGGTCGACGAGACCGCTGGGCGCGACGTGGTCGCAGGCACGTACCGCGAGAACGGGAAGGACTGGTCGTATCTCGCGGCCCCGATCGAGGTCTCGTCCGACCCGGACGCCACCGCGGTGTTCGTGATGGTCTACGACCTCGACCTGGAGTTCGGGGGACTCGAGCTCTCGGCTCGTGCCTACTTGATCACGTCGATCGCCGCGGTCGCCGTGATCGCGGCGGTGTCCTGGTTCGTCTCCACGCGGTTGCTCCGCCCGCTGCGCGAGATGCGCGAGATGGCCGAACGCGTCTCGGCACTGTCGCTCGACGAGCGCCTTCCGCAGCGCGGTCGCGACGACGTCTCGGGCCTCGCCCGCACCATGAACGGGATGTTCGATCGCCTCGATGAGGCGATGGCCGCGCAGCGGCGGCTGCTCGGAGACGTCGGCCACGAACTGAAGACGCCGTTGACGATCGTGCACGGCTACCTCGACGTCATGGATGTGGCGGATCCCATCGACGTCGAGCACACGCGACGACTGGCTGTCGACGAGATCGAGCGCATGGGCCGACTCGTCGGCGACCTCGTCGACGTCGCCGTCCTGCTGGACGATGAGGGTCTTCGACGCGCGCACGTCCCGGCTGCGACGCTGCTGCGCACGATCGCGCAGAAGGCGGCGATGATCGCGGACGCGGAGGTCGTGCTCGGCGAGATCGCCGAGGCGGATGCCCAGATCGACGCTGCCCGCATCACACAGGCGATGCTGCAGCTCATCCAGAACGCGGCGACGCACGGCGGAGGCGCGGTGGAGCTCTCCTCCGAGATCGCGGGCAGACGGCTGCTGCTGCGCGTCCGGGACCACGGCCCTGGCATCCCGGATGAGGACAAGCAGCGCATCTTCGAGCGTTTCCAGCGCCTGCAGGACGGCGGGCGCGGGCCGGACGGCAGCGGCCTCGGACTCAGTATCGTGCAACTCATCGCAGAGCAGCACGGCGGGGAGGCGCTGGTCGAGGACGCCGAGGGTGGCGGTGCGCTGTTCACGCTGAGCATCCCGATCTCACCGTCGGCGGCATCCGGTGCCGACGACGCGGATACGCTGGGTCCGCAGGCGCGATCGACGGGAGACGAGTGAGATGCCCTCCATCCTCATCGCCGACGACGAGCCGCGCATCGCAGGATTCCTCGAGAAGGGGTTGCGCGCCGCCGGCTTTGCCACCCGCGTCGCGAACAACGGCCGCCAAGCGCTCGATCTCGCCCTCACCGACGAGTTCGACCTGCTCATCCTCGACGTCAACATGCCCGAGATGACCGGGTTCGAGGTGCTCGAGCAGCTCAGGGGATCCGGGTCGCAGCTGCCGATCATCATGCTCACAGTGCGCATCGAGCTGCGCGACACCGTCGCCGGGCTCGAGGGCGGAGCGGACGATTACATCGCCAAGCCGTTCCGCTTCGAAGAGCTGCTGGCGCGCGTCCGCCTGCGCATGCGGCAGACCAGAACTCCCACAGCCAACGAACTGATGCACGGCGACCTCGTGATCGATCTTTCCGCTCGGCGCGCCAGGATCGACGGCATCGACATCGACCTCACCGCTCGCGAGTTCGCGCTCGCCGAGGAGTTCGTGCGGCATCCGGGCCAGGTGCTCAGCCGTGAGGTGCTCCTCAGCCGGATCTGGGGGTACGACTTCGACCCCGGCTCCAACGTCGTCGACGTCTACATCGGGCACCTGCGCGGCAAGCTCGGCGCCGAGCGCATCGAGACGGTTCGCGGCATGGGCTACCGGATGCCGTGAACTCCGTCCGCGTCAGGTCGGATGCCACGGCGACGGCCGATCCAGACGACGAACGCGCCGACGACGACGATGACGGCGGCGATGCCGACCACGTAGCCGGCCACGCCGACGTACCCGGCGGGCACCTCGTGCGGATTGAGGAACGGGTACGGGTACCACCACGAGTAGCCGTTCAAGGGAGCGGTGATGAATTCCGCGCGGACGAGCGTGTACACGGCCCAGGCGAGGGGGAATGCGGCGACGACCCACAGCGCCGACCACGGTATGCCGCGCCGCCGCGGAGCGAACAGCACGTCGAGCAGCATCACCAGCGGGATCACCACGTGCAGGGTCTCGTTGGTCCACACATCCGACAGGCCGGCGAGCGGGATGCTGCGCAGCAGGAGGTTGTAGACGATGCCGGTGACGATCATGTACGTGCTCGCGCAGACGAGGAGGGTCGCCAGCCATGCCGGCTCGGCATCGGCGGTGCGGCGGTTGCGCAGCATCCAGATCCCGCCGATCGCCAGGGCGACCGCGGCGAGGATGTTCGAGAGGATCGTGAAGTAGCTGAAGAAGTTCGTCACCACGGTCGGCAGGTGCGAGCCCCACTCCGTCTCGGACGCGAGCGCGTTTCCGATGACGAGCCATGCCTGCCGCGTGATCGCGGCCGCGCCGAGCACTGCCCCTGCGAGTCGGACGTACGCCCACCAGTTCATGTGTTCCTCCGCGCGTCAGCGTAGCGGGCGCCGGGGGCGAGGGATATATCGCAGCACCAGGGCTCGGCTGGGAACGTCTCGTCAGCGCGCGTGCGTAGGCTGAGCGAGAACTGGGGGGCTCGCGGTAGAGAGGGGCCGAGAACATGGGGATCGATGATGCGCGGCTGGACGAACGGCTGCGCCTGAAGGAGAACACGACGCAGTCGCTCGGCGATCGCGTCTACGAGGTGCTTCGCGACGCGATCGTGGCGGAGCAGCTGGAGCCGGGCGAGCGCGTGAGCGACAAGGAGATCGCCGAAGCGCTCGGCATCTCGCGCACCCCGGTGCGCGAGGCGCTGCAGCGGCTGACGTGGATCGGCCTCGTCGAGGTGTCGCCGAGCCGGTACACCCGGGTGACCGGCGTGTCCGACGAGATGGTCGCCGGGACGCTCGAGTACACGGGTCTGCAGGCCGGCCTCGCCCTGCGGCTCGCCGTCCGTCGGATGGACGGCGCCGAACTCGCCGAGGCGGTCGCACTGCTGGACGTCATGATCGAGGCGTCCGACCGCGATGCGCACGATGAGTTGAAGCAGGCGGCGCGGGAGTTCATCGCCTACCTGTCTCGGCGTTCGGGCAACGCCGTGCTCTCGCGCGTCATGGTGGAGATGGCTCCTGTTCTCGATCGCAATGTCCGTCGAGCGCATCTGGACGTGCGCCCGATCGAGGAGCGCGCCGACGCGTATCGGCACCTGCGGGAGGCGATGCTCGCGCGCGATGCGGATGCTGCGGAAGGGTGGCTGCGCAGCGTTCACGGGGGTGCCGCCGCCTGACCCTCCCGCCGATCGCGGATCGCGTCGCGGGGGTTCCGCGCCCGAGCGGTATATCGCTAGAGTCGCCCCGAGGGTGACGAAGGCGAGGGAGGGCGCATGAGCGATGGGGTGGACGCGGTCGGGAGTGCGAGGAAGCGGCGGCTGCGGCCGCGCGGAGGGCTCAGCATCCAGTCCAAGCTGCTGATCATGCTGCTCGGGGTGAGCCTGGTCTCCTCGATCGTGGTGGGAGCGATCGGGTTTCTCAACGGCCGGCAGTCTCTGCACGACGCCGCCGTCGACCAGCTCATCACGATCCGCTCGATGCGTGCGGCCGAACTCGTCGATGCGATCGATGAGGTGCGCAAGCAGGCTTCGCTGAACTCGCGCAACCTCAGTGCGCAGAACATGTCGACGGCTGTCAACGCCGGATACGAGGAGCTCGAGCAGCAGGTCATCACGCCGGAGCAGACCGCCCAGCTGGAGAGCTATTACAGCGACACCTTCATCCCTGAACTCGAGGAACGCACGGGGGAGGAATACGGCGATGCCGCCTTCATCCCCGAGTCGGCGGCAGGTCAGTACGCGCAGTTGCACTACTCGATGGCGAACCAGGATTTCGATACCGACTACGACAAGCTTCTCCGGATGAACGACGCCGGGGACGGCACGTCCTACTCCGTTGCGACGGAACGCTACGGCGACTACTTCACGCGTCTCGTCGACAGCTTGGGGTACGAGGACGCCCTGCTGCTGAACCTCGACGGGGATGTCGTCTTCAGCGCGTACAAGGGCATCGAACTCGGCACCAATCTGCACACCGGCCCGTACCGGGAGTCGCAGCTGTCGCAGGCCTACGCCGACGTGATGGCCACGAACTCGGTCGACTCGATCGCCATGACCGACTTCGAACGGTGGATCCCGTCGATGAACGTACCGGCGATCTGGGTCGTCTCGCCGATCGGAAACAACGAGCGCGTCACGGGCGCCATCGCGTTCCAGATCTCCATCGACGCCATCAACGACGTCACGACGGGCTCGGAGCAGTGGAAGAAGCAGGGGCTCGGCGACACGGGTGAGGTGTACCTGGTCGGCCTCGACGATCTGATGCGCAGCACCTCTCGGCGACTGATCGAGGACCCGGGCACGTACGCCCAGCGCGCCATCAACGGCGGCACGCCGCCCTCCGTCGCGGAGCGCATCGCCGACGTCGGTGGGACGGTGCTGCTCCAGCCGATCAACACCTTCGCGGTCGCGCAGGCGCAGGCCGGCAAGACCGGGACGACGACGGGCACCGACTATCACGGCGGTGACAGCGTGACCGCCTACGCGCCGCTGGAGGTCGAGGGGCTCGATTGGGTGATCATCGCGCGCATCGATTCGGCGGAGGCGTTCGCGCCGGTCGCCGACTTCACGCGCAACGTGCTCCTCACTCTTCTGGGGATCATCCTCGCGGTTTCGCTCCTGTCGCTGGCGCTTGCGCAGGTGTTCACGCGACCGATCCACCGGTTGGTCGGAGCCGTGCATCGTGTGGCCGAAGGCGACCTGGAGGTGCAGGTGCCGCAGGGCTCTCGGGATGAGTTCGGCGACCTCGGCGCGGCGTTCAACGACATGGCCTCGAGCCTGCGCATCAAGCAGGACCTCATCGACGAGCAGCAGAAGGAGAACGAGAAGCTCCTGCTCACGCTCATGCCGGAGAGCGCGGCGGCCAAGTATCGGCAGGGCGACGAGGCGATCACCGAGGCGCACGAGAACGTCTCCGTCGTGTTCGCCGAACTGGTCGGATTCGACGACTTCGCCCGCGATCTGACGGCGGAGGAGGAGATCGGTTTCCTCAACACCCTGATGCGCGGATTCGACGATGCCGCCGAGAAGGCGGGCGTCGAGAAGGTCCGAACACTCCGGGGCGGTTACCTCGCCTCGTCCGGTCTCACCGTCCCGAGGGTCGACAACGTCCGTCGCAGCGTGGAGTTCGCCCGCGGGCTGCGTGATGCGGCCGACCGGTTCAACGCGCAGAACGGCAGCTCGATAGCGATCCGCGCGGGTGTCGACTCCGGCACCGTGACCAGCGGGCTCGTGGCGCGGACGAACCTCGCGTACGACCTGTGGGGCGATGCCGTGAATCTCGCGTACCGGGTGCGCTCGGTCACCGGCGAACCCGGCATCTACGTCAGCCAGACCGTGCGCGATCGCACGCAGGAGATGTTCACGTACACCGAAGCCGGGACGGTCGACGTGCAGGGCAGGACCGAGACCGTGTGGAAGGTGGCCTGAGATGGCCGACGCGTTCCAGGACGGCTGGGCCTGGTGGGTGATCGGGATCGCCATCGGCGTGCCGGTCGTCCTGGTCGTGCTCACCGAACTCATCGGCGGTTTTGCGCGACGGGGCAACCCGATCGCGGGTCCGCTCAAGCTGCTGCGCAACTGGGTCATCCCCTTCGGGGCGCTGTTCGCACTGCTGGGGTTCGCGATGCAGTCGCCGGCGGATCAGGTGTGGGTCAGGGTCGTGGCCACCGTGTTCGGGTTCCTGGTGATCCTCCTCGTGCTGTCGTCGTTCAACGTCGCGCTGTTCGCCAACGCCGAACCGGGTTCGTGGCGCGACCGGATCCCGACGATCTTCGTCGAGATAGCGCGGCTCGCACTGGTCGTGATCGGTCTCGCCCTGCTGTTCTCCTGGGTATGGGAAGCCGACGTGGGGGGCCTCATCACGGCGCTCGGCGTGACCTCGATCGTGATCGGTCTCGCCCTGCAGAACGCCGTCGGCGGTGTGATCTCGGGGCTGCTCCTGCTGTTCGAGCAGCCCTTCAAGATCGGCGACTGGCTCGATGCCGCCGGCGTCCGCGGGCGGGTCGTCGAAGTGAACTGGCGTGCGGTGCACATCGACACCGGCTCCGGCATCCAGATCGTGCCGAACTCGAGCCTGTCGGGTGCCTCTTTCACGAACCTCAGCGAACCGGAGGGACCCTACTCCGCCACGGCCGATGTGACCTTCTCGACGGACGATCCGCCGCATGAGGTGATGAGTCTGCTCATCGACGTGGCGGACGCGCTGCCGGTCCGCATCCCCGGCGAGCGGGCAGGCGTGACCTACGGCGGAGGCGGCGCCTATCACGTGTCGATTCCGCTGCCTGGTCCGGCCGACGCGGGTCTGGCGCGTTCGATGTACCTCTCGTGGCTCTGGTACGCGGCGCGGCGGCGCGGGTTCGCGCTGGACGGCGATTCCACCGACCCCGTGGCCGACCCGCAACTGCTGCGGACCGCCATCGCGAAGATCGCGCCCACGTTGCACCTGCGCGAGGACGACATGGAGCCGCTCGCTGCGACGGCCAGACTGGCGCGCTACGGCGTCGGCGAGGTCGTGCTGCCGTCCGGTGTGATCCCCGAAGACGTCCTGGTCGTCGTATCGGGCCGTGCCGCTCTCGCCGTCGAGGTGGATGGCGCACGGATCGACGTCGGTTCCGCAGGGCCAGGCGAGATCGTCGGACACACAGCGCTCACCCGCGAACGGTCGCAGGCCGTGACGACGGCGTCCGAGATCCTGACCGTGCTGGTCGTTCCGCGGGAGACCATCGACGGACTGATCCTGTCGCGCCCGCGGCTCGCAGCCGAGATCGGCGAATCGCTCGAACTGAAGCGCCGACTGGCCGCGGACCGCATGGCGGAACTCGGCATCTCGCGGCGGCTCATCGCCGATCGCTGACGCACTCCGAGGGGTGTCCGTCCCCCTTCGATAGGATGGAGCCGCCCGAAGCGGGCCAGCTCATCGGCCGGTGCAAACCCGGCGAAAGCAAGGGGGTTCACCCATGCCAGGAATCGTTATCGTCGGCGTCCAGTGGGGCGATGAGGGCAAGGGAAAGGCCACCGACCTGCTCGGTGAGCGCACCGACTGGGTCGTGAAGTTCAACGGCGGCAACAACGCCGGACACACGGTCGTGGTCGGCGACGAGAAGTACGCTCTGCATCTGCTGCCCTCCGGCATCCTCTCTCCCGGCGTGAACCCGGTGATCGGCAACGGCGTCGTGATCGACCTCGAAGTGCTCTTCAGCGAGCTCGAGGCGCTGTCTGCGCGGGGCATCGACGTCTCGCGACTGCGCGTCAGCGCGAACGCGCACATCATCACGCAGTACCACCGCACCCTCGACAAGGTCACCGAGCGCTTCCTCGGCAAGCGCCAGATCGGCACGACCGGCCGCGGGATCGGCCCGGCCTACGCCGACAAGATCAACCGTGTCGGCATCCGCGTGCAGGATCTGTTCGACGAGAACATCCTGCGCCAGAAGGTCGAGGGCGCGCTGGAAGCGAAGAACCACCTGCTGGTGAAGATCTTCAACCGCCGCGCGATCACGGCCGACGAGATCGTCGACGACCTGCTCTCGTACGCCGAGCGGCTGCGGCCCATGGTCGCCGATACCGGTCACCTCATCGACCAGGCGCTTGGCCGCGGCGAGGTCGTCGTGTTCGAGGGCGGCCAGGCGACCATGCTCGACGTCGACCACGGCACGTATCCGTTCGTGACGTCGTCCTCGGCTACGGCCGGCGGCGCATCGACCGGATCCGGCGTCGGCCCCGGTGCGCTCGACCGCATCGTGGGCATCGTCAAGGCGTACACGACGCGCGTCGGCTCGGGTCCGTTCCCGACCGAGCTGTTCGACGAGCAGGGCGAGTGGCTGCGCAAGCAGGGCTTCGAGTTCGGCACGACGACCGGCCGCCCGCGTCGCGTCGGCTGGTACGACGCGCCCATCACCCGCTATGCGACGCGCATCAACGGCATCACCGACCTCGTCCTGACCAAGCTCGACATCCTCACCGGGCTCGAGCAGATCCCGGTGTGCGTGGCGTACGACGTCGACGGCACGCGCTTCGACGACGTGCCGGTGAACCAGACGGACTTCCACCACGCGAAGCCGATTCTGGAGTACTTCCCGGGGTGGAGCGAGGACATCTCGAAGGCGCGCAGCTTCGAGGACCTGCCGCAGAACGCCCAGGACTACGTGCTGGCGCTGGAGAAGATGAGCAACACGCGCATCTCGGTCATCGGAGTCGGCCCCGCCCGCGATGAGATCATCGTGCGGCACGATCTGCTCGATTGACACACTCAGAATCCGTCTCCGCGGCGCGTGCGCACGGCTCGTATGTCGTGTCGCGTGCATGCGCGCCTTGGAGACGGGCTGAAGAGGAGGACGCATGACGCGGTTCTGGCTCGGCGGCTACGGCTCCGGCATGGACGGCTCGGCCGACGGCATCGGACTGCTCGCCGGTGACGCGCAGTCCGCGACGGCGCTGTCGTATCGGGGGGCGGTCGCGGCGGCGCCGTCGCCATCGTGGCTGGCTCCGCACCCGCGGCTCGACGTCGTCTACGCCGCGCTCGAAGGGGATGCCGCGGTGCAGGCCTTCGTCCGCACCGGCGAGTCGGCGCTCGCCCCGCTGGGGGATCGCGTCCCGGTCGGGCAGTTCGTCTGCCACCTCGCCGTCGCGCCCTCCGGTGCGTACCTCATCGCGTCCTGCTACGGCGACGGACAGGTCGTCCGCATCGGCCTGGATGCCGAGGGACGGCCGGTTCCGGATGCTGTCGACAAGGCCGCGGCGCTGCGGGCGGCGTTGTTCGGCGAGGATCCGGATGCCGGATCGGAGGCCGACTCGCCACGTGTCGGACGCGACACGGCGAACGGCCCGACATCTGGCGTGTCGGCCCCCCGCGTGGGCGTCGGGGCCGCGGCATCCGATCCGTACGACACTCCCGTCGGCGACGAGCCGCGCGTCTCACACGCCCATGCGGCGGCGTTCCTGCCGGATGGGCGCGTGGCCACCACGGATCTCGGGTTCGACCTCGTGCGGTTCTGGCGCCCGACCGCGTCGGGGCTGGTGCTCGATCATGAGGTGGTGCTGCCGCGGGGTACCGGTCCGCGGCATATGGTCGTGCATCCCAGCGGGCATCTCCACGTGGTGACCGAGTACTCCTGCGAGGTCTTCACGCTCGCGGCGGGGCCCGATGGCACATGGGCGATCGTGTCTGCGACGCTCGCGAGCCCGAACGCCGCGGTGGGGACGGACTTTCCCGCTGAGCTCGCCCGCAGCCGGGACGGTCACGTGCTGTACACCGCGCTGCGCGGCAGCAATACGATCGCCGCGCTGCGCGTGCACGGCTCGGGAGACCGGTTGGAATCCATCGCGCTGGCGGATGCCGGTGTCGATTGGCCGCGTCATCACCTGGTCTTCGAGGGCAAGCTGCTCGTCGCCGGGCAGCGGTCCGACACGGTCGCGCTGCTCGATCTCGATGAGCGCACCGGTGTGCCCCTCGGGGTGCGTCACACCGCTCAGGCGCCGGCGCCGACGCATATCCTGCCCGTGCGCTGAGACGCGTTCCCGGCGAGCGCGTGCTCCGACCATGTGGGTGGCGTCGACCGCGTGTCCTCGGATTCTCAGGCGCTCAGGCGCTGTCGGCGCTCAAGCGGTGAAGCGGTCAAGCGCTCAGGTTCTCAGGCGCTTTCGGCGCACAAGCTCTCGCGCGCACAAGTGCTCCGGCGCTGTCGGCGGTCAGGCGGTCAGACTCTCAGGCTCCGTTGGCGCTCAGGCGCTCAGGCGGTCAGGCGGTGAGGCGGTCAGGCGGTGAGGCGTCGGCGGTCAGGCGATCAGCCTTGCAGGCGCTGTCGGCGCTGTCGGCGCTCACGCGCTCACGCGCTCACGCGCTCACGCGCTCACGCGCGCAAGTGCTCCGGCGCTGTCGGCGGTCAGGCGGTCAGACTCTCAGGCTCTGTTGGCGCTCAGGCGGTCAGGCGGTGAGGCGGTCAGGCGGTGAGGCGTCGGCGGTCAGGCGGTCAGACTCTCAGGCGCTATCGGCGCTATCGGCGCCATCGGCGCTCACGCGCTCACGCGCTCACGCGCACAAGTGCTCCGGCGCTGTCGGCGGTCAGGCGGGGAGGTGTCGGCGGTCAGACTCTCAGGCACTGTCGGCGCACAAGCTCTCAGGCGATCAGGCGATCAGGCGATCAGGCGATCAGGCGATCAGGCTCTCAGGGGCTCGGGCGCTGCCGGTGTCAGGCGGCGAGGTTGTAGCGGGCGGTGCCGCCGAGGCGTGGGGTGCGGTTGGGGTCGATGTTGGCGGGTGGGATGAACCAGACTTTCGC